>SUWA01000071.1 GCA_015061695.1 Lentisphaerota bacterium | reverse complement strand
ATTAAAAAGGTTTACAAATGCCAAAGCGTGGGAGGACTATTGGCAAAACAAAATGAATTGTGTAGGCAATGTTGTCATCAACATTGGCAATTACAAATGTTTTTCACAAAATTTAGGACAATAACAATTCAAAATGCGATGCCTCCAGCGCCACGGCGTAGTCTACCATGGGCAGCGAGCGTTGGTTTTTTATATATACCTGCTGGGTGATGCGGCTGGAAAAATACTCTTCAGCCGCCGGAAAAATATCGTCGGACCCCATCAGCAGAACCGTATCGACCGGGTACTTGCGCACCATCCGCACCATGGCTATACCCAGCATTTTGCCGAGCGCGATCAAGGTGGCATTGGTATTGCCTTTGCTCAAACGCTCTGACCGGGCGCCGCTGGTAACGTAATTTTCCAGACAGCCATATTTTCCGCAGTAGCAGCGCCGCCCGTCCGGGTTGACGCAAATGTGCGACAGCCACGCCTCGCGCTTCAGAAAATCCGGCACCGGCACACCGTCGCGCACCAGTCCGAACTCAATGACTTTGCCGGTATGTATCAGCGCCAGATTGCGGATGTTGAGCTGTTTGGCAAGGCCGAATGCCACGGCGTTGATATTTACATCGCGGTGGACGGCCACGCCGCTTTCCCGTTCCAGGTAATCAGCCAGATTGGCGTAAACATCTTCGCCGGCCAGCGGCGGCTGCAGCCAGCGCGAGATCGCCAGCCCGATGCCGTAAAGCGACCGGTTGTCCACCGATTTATTGCGCTTGACCATATCCAATATCGCCGAAAAAAGCGACAAACGGCTGACATTTTCCGGCAAAACCAGCGATTCCCGGTGCAGTTCGCGCCCCACGGCATCGATCACCACGGCCGAAACATCCAGATTGCTGGAGATCTTGATCCCCAGAAAGCAGAGGTTGTCTGCGTTGCTCCGGTAAATCGTACAGGGGCGGCCTTTGCCGCCGGAGGAAACTTTTTCGCTGCGCAGCAGGCCGTTTTCGGCCAACTGTTCCAAATAGAGCGATGCTGTCCGCAGATCGATCTGAAGATGTTCTGCTGCATCAGAGCGGCTGATCCCGGTATGCGAGGTCAATGCAAGTTGTTTCAAGGCTCTGATTATGCGGGCCCGCTTGGTATCTTTCATACGTCAGTCTAACTTTTTATTGCCGGTTTTTCAATAAAACGTGATTGCGGAAAAATTTCTTCCACAACACTATTTTAATCAGTTTGCACAAAAAATCCACCTTGAAAGCGCTTTTTTTTGATTTTTTATCAAATTGAGTTGACAAAAATGTATATAAATAGCCTTTTTTATGGCATTTTTATATTTTTCAAGTTTGCAAAACAGGAGATGATCATATTATGAAAGAACCTTTATACCGGCGCGAAACTGCCGAAATAGTTTCCGCGCTCATCAGTTACGGGATCGACGCAACAGAATTGCCCCGGCTGCTGGGCGTAAGTGCCGAACGTTTTCAAAAGTGGCAGAAACAGCACCGCGAGCTGAAAGACGCTTTGCAGACTCCCGGTGTGGCCGACCGGGCCGAAGCGGCCTTGCTCAAACGGGCGCTGGGTTTTCAAATCAGCGAAGAATCCGCCGAGGAGCTGGTCGATAAAAAATCCGGCGAACTGCTGGAGATCCTCAAACACCGCACGATCACCAAAGAGGTCGCACCCGATGTGCGGGCGTTGCTCTTTTTTCTGAAAAACCGTTATCCGGAGCGCTGGAGCGAGAAATCCCCATCCGAAGCATACGAGTTTGTCCCCGGCGAAGACGAGGCAAATTTGTGAATACTGTCAGGAGTCAAAGTTCGATATAATGAGGGATTATATCTTCGTAAACACCTTCGATATTGCGGAATCCGCCGGGAATGACCCCCAGTTGGGTAAAACCGAGTTTACGGTACAAATTCAGCGCCGGCTGGTTGCTTTTGACCACGGCGTTGAATTGCAGTATTCTGAACCCGGCCCGGCGCGCTTGTTCCATGCAGTTTTTGACCAGCATTTCGCCCACATGCTGCCCGCGGAAGTTATCTGCTACAGCGTAACTTGCGTTGCAAATGTGTCCGCAGCGTCCCACATTGTTGGGGTGGAGTATGTATAACCCGGCCACTGCGCCCGAAGCAATACAGCGGGCAATGCCGGTAAATGTTTGGGCTGCAAAAAAGTTTTGCGCGCTTTTTTCGTCCAGTTCTTCATCCTGCGGAAAAGCCCGTCCCGCACGGACGATCGAGTTCCAGAGTTCCATGGCCGCTTGCAAATCAGCGGATTCCAAGGACTGGATAGAGAATTTGGCAGTCATAATACACCTGTTTTATTATTTTTGTTGTTGCTTAATATAATCTGAAAACGCAAAAAATCAACCGGCGTAATACCTGAAGATTTGCAAAAATACATTGCGGGTGTACCTTATCATCAAGGATGAATTTTACAGGATTTTTTCAACGGAGGAGTCGATATGTTTGAAAGCGGTAAGTTCGAGATCGGTTTGAATTACTGGGCCAGCAAAAATGCTACCAGAATGTGGAGAGAGTTTGACGCTGACAGCATTGAGCAGGATTTTGCCGCTTTTGAAAAACAGGGCATAACTTTGCTGCGGGTTTTTCCGCTCTGGCCGGATTTTCAGCCGCTGCAGCTGATGCAGTACTGCGGCAATGTTTACGGCTTCCGCCCCCGCGAAGTCGCGCTGGGCAGCGAAGAAACGCCGCTTAAACTTGATACGCCCGCCGGAAAGGCCGGTTTGGACGAAGTCATGCTGGAGCGCTTCCGGACCATGGCCGATCTGGCCGAAAAACACCACCTTAAACTGATCGTGGCGATCATGACCATCCACATGACCGGCCGGCACTATGCGCCGCCGGCCATGGAAAACCGCGACGTTTTCAGTGATCCGTTTGCGTTGAAGTGGGAAATGAAATTTTACGACGCGTTTGTGCGGTGCTTCAAAGATCACCCCGCGATCGCCGCGTGGGAAACCGGCAACGAAATGAATCTGACCGCCCCGGTGCAAAGCGCCGATCACGCCTGGGTGTGGACCAATATGATGCACAATATCATCCGGCTGGCCGACCCGTCGCGTCCGGTTATTGCCGTGGGTTCCGGCGGGTTCGATGCTTTGGAATCCAAGTGGCTGATCGCCGATCAGGCCGAGTTGTCGGATTTTACCAATGTGCATAAATATGATATCGGCAATATTGTTGCTGCCGACGGATTTCTGCATTTGCGCTGCGTTACGCACGCAGTGGCCGAGAGCAAAGTCATCAACGATGTGGGCGGCAAACCGTGTTTTATCGAAGAAACCGGCAACTGGCGCAATACCGTCCTGACGCTCGAAGATACCGGCAACGCCGTCAACTGCATCATGTGGAACGCGTGGCGCGAAAATTGCCGCAGTTTGCTCTGGTGGTGCGCGTTTGACCAGAGCAATATGGAATTTGCCCCCTATCACTGGGGCGATTGGCCGGGGTTGGAACACGGGGTGTTTTCTGCTGACCGGCAGCCGCACCCGGCGGCAGAAAAGATGCGCAGTTTCCGCCGGATGCTCGACTGCCTGGAGTTTGACCGGCTGCCGCCGGTAAAGAGTCATGCGGTCTGTCTGGTGGACAATATGAACACGGCCACTACCGCTTACACGCTGGCTCGTCAGGCGGGGGTGAATCTGCAATTTGCTGCATCCCGGGCGCCGCTGCCGGAGGCGGATTTCTATTTTCTGCCCGGGGTGTCGGGCCGGGGCGGGCTTTCCAGCGAAGATTACCGGCAGTTGCGCGAACGGGTCTGTGCCGGGGCCTCGTGCTATATCTCGGCTGACGACTGCAATCTGCCCGGCTTGCGTGAATTTTGCGGTATGCAGATAAAAAGCCGCCGTCAGGCAGTAAAAAATATTGAATTTGATACTCCCTCCGGTCGGGTTTCGCTGCCGGCAAAAGTGGAAAAAGAGCTGCTGCTTGAAGGCGCCCAAGTGGTGATCGCCGATGCCTCCGGCCGACCCGTTCTGCTGAAAAACCGATTCGGACAGGGCACGGTCTACACGATGCTGTTTGCGTTGGAAAACACTGTTTTTGATACGCCGCGTGCGCTGGATATGCCGTGTTGGGAAGTCTACCGGGCGATGTTGGAGCCGGTGCTTGCGGCAGCTTCGCCGGATAAGTCGGTGATTCTGACCGAACATTGGTTTGATAAGCGCCACGCCGTGGTGGTGGCCGTAAACTGTTCTGACCGCAGCAAAAATGTTCCGCTGACCGTGGCTGAAAATCTGCAAGTCAGGATGCTGGCCGGCGACGGCAGCTTGAGTGACAGCGGCATATTATCTTTGCTGCCCGGCGGCGGCGCAGTGCTGGATGTTCAAAACCAGTAATTTATCCGGGGCAGCAGAGTTATGAAAAAACTTTGGGCCTCGGCAGCCATGCTGATCGCCACGGTGTTGTGGGGCGTGGCTTTTTCGGCTCAAGCCGGCGGGATGAAGTATATTGAACCAATGCTTTTTACGGCGCTGCGTTCGCTGGTGGGGGTGTTGGCTTTGCTGGTGGTGATCGCGGTATTTGATCTGGTACGGTTCAAACGTTTGACCTGGTGGGGGCAACATGCAGCCAGTTCTGCTGACCGGCGGTTTTTGCTGACCGGCGGTTTGTATTGCGGGGTGGTCATAAGTCTGGCCAGCGTCTGTCAGCAATACGGAATCAAATATATTTCGGCCGGCAAAACCGGGTTCCTGACCGCGCTTTACATTGTCATTGTGCCGTTGATCGGATTGTTTTTCAAACGCAAAACCACGCTGATGCAATGGGCGGCAGTGGCAATTGCCATGCTGGGGACTTATCTCTTGTGCGGCGGGGTCGGCAATATCAACATCGGCGAAAGTTTTGTGATCGGCTGTGCCGTGATCTATTCGATCCATGTGCTGGTGATCGACCATTATGCGCCCCGGTGCGATTGTGTGCGTTTGTCGTGCATACAATTTATGGTGGCAACGGTGCTGACTGCCGTCGGCTCGCTGCTGATGCGCGAAGATTGGGTGATAAACCGGATCGTTGCGGCGCTGCCGTTCTGGATCTTCTGCGGAGTGGGCTCAGCGCAATAGCATTTACACTGCAGATGGCGGCGCAAAAATATCTGCATCCGGTAACGGCGGCTTTGCTGATGAGTCTGGAATCCGTTTTTGCGGTGGCGGGCGGCTGGCTGTTTCTGCACGAAAAACTCTCCGCGCCGGAACTCGCCGGCTGCATAGTGATTTTTATTGCGGTGATTATTGCCCAGCTGCCGGTCAAACGCAAGAGTGTCAACTGCTCCTGATGCCGGATCACTTCGGTTGGCGCATGGAATCCGGATCGGCTTTGAAGCCCAACTGCTGCGCCCGGTAATAGCATTCGCTTGCCCGGGCAGGATCTTTATCTGCGCCCAGACCATGTTCGGCCATCACGCCCAGATTGAACCAGCTGGCGGCATTGTTTTGCGCGGCCGCACGCTCAAAATAACGTTTGGCCCGGGGATAGTCCGGCTGCGGCAGCGAGTAGTAATACATGCCCAGCCGGTGCAGTGCCGGAGCAAAGTTCTGTTCTTCAGCGGCGCGGGTAAAAAGGTCAAGCGCATCTTGAATGCGGTTGCTTTTCAGCAAATGGTCGCCGTAGTTGACCATGCCTTCCGGATCGTTGAGTTCGGCCGCCTGCCGGTAATAATCGACTGCGGTCGTGATTTTTTGTTTTTTTTCGTAAATATACCCCAGCGCCGTCAACGCTTTGGGGTGCTTGCCCCGGGCGGCGATCTGCAGATAGGCTTCGGCCTGATCGATCCCCGATTGGCCTTCGGCACCGGAAAGCAGGAAGAAGCCCAACTCCGCATTATTTTCCGCCCCGCCGCGCTGCGCGCCTTTGCGGTAAAACTCACCGGCCAATGTCAGACTTTGGTTTACGCCCCAACCATTTTCGTGCAGCCGGCCCATAGCAGTCAAAGCGTCGGCATGACCGCCCAACGCGGCTTTGCGGTAGTGCATTGCCGCCCGGTCAAGATCCGGTTGCGTGGAATATTCAGCGATTTTACCCAATTCGTACTCGGCTTCGATCGAACCGTTCAGAGCGGCCTGCCGCAGGTTTTTTTCCACCTGTTGAGCAGAGTCGGGCGCATCCAGTGCGCCGGAGCTGTAGAGCAGTGCCAGATTGTAAGAACTGTCGGCATGGCCCAGATCGCCGGAGCGTTTGAATTTTTCGGCTGCTGCTTCGAATTTACCGGCTGCGGCCAGATCAAGTGCCTGATAGTAAAGCTGTTCAGCCTCATTGCCGCGGATGACCAGCAGCGTAACGACTACGACCGGCACGACCAGTACCGGAAAGATCATAGCTTTCAGCAGAAAAAATTTCGGTGGTTTGGCAGATTGTTCACTCATATCAAAAGCGCTTTCAGCTCTTCAAAGCAATTGATTGTAAAATCAGGTTTTTCATTCATTACTGTACCATACCCGTAGGTAACAAAAACACTCTTGATCCCGGCTTGTCTTGCGGCGCCCAGATCGGAATAATTATCGCCGATCATCAGGGTGTTTCCGGGGCTGCACTGCAGCTTTTGCATGGCATCAACGAGCATATCCGGGTTGGGTTTGAGCGGCATGGTATCGTTGTCGCCGGCAATCAGATCAAAGTATTGCGTAAAATTCAGCACATCAAAAAGTTTGGTAGTCAGATCAATATATTTATTGGTCACGGCTCCCAGCCGGATGTTGCGCTGCTTCAGCTCCTGCAAAGTTTTTTCCACTCCCGGGAAAGGGCGGGTGTGGTCAGCTATATGCTCCAAATAAAACTCAATGCTCTCTTTTACTGCCCGGTCAACCAGTGCATCATCATAGACTGCGCCGGGCGTGTTGGCAAAAAATGCTTCCATATATTCACGTCTGCCGGCGGCAGCTAATCGGATGCTTTCCTGCGGCGGCATCGGCTGCAGCTGGTAGCGCTCCAGAATATATTTATTGACCGTCAGGCAATCTTCACGCGTGTCCAAAAGCGTGCCGTCGAGGTCAAATAAACAGCATTTTATATCCATTACAACACTTTCTTACTGTTTGCGTCCGGCAAATCTGATGGCGGTTATTTCCGGCAGCCGGGCAAACGCATCAAATCCGAACCCGTCGCCGCGGCCGTTATCGGCCATATAATGATAGAAGCCCAAGCCGCCGATCATAGCCGCATTATCTGTGCAGTAAGCCGGTTTGGCCAGCAGCAGATTCACCGACGTCGGCACTTCGGCAGTCAACCGCTCCCGCAGCGAGGCATTGCAGGCCACACCGCCGGCAGCAATAAGAGTTTTGACGTTGAAATCCCGGACTGCCCGCATGGCTTTGCGCACCAGTACATCGACTACCGCTTCCTGAAACGACGCGGCCAGATCTGCCAGCAGTTGCGGTTCAATAGCTTGATCTTCAGCAATATCCAATTTTTCCAAAGTATACAGAAGCGAAGTCTTGATGCCGCTGAAACTGAAATTGTAGCGGTTTTCTTCGCTCAACGCTTTGCCGGCCGCCCCGGTGAGCGGGCGCGGGAAGTTGAAGCGTTTCTTATCGCCGTTTCCGGCAGTTTTCTGCATGATCGGCCCGCCGGGATAACCCAGTTTGAGCAATTTTGCGGCCTTGTCCAGGGCTTCGCCGGCGGCATCGTCGATGGTAAAACCCAAATGCCGGGCGTGGCCGTCGGCATGGAGCAGCAGCAAACTGGTATGCCCGCCCGAAACCACCAGCGCCAGCATGGGATAAGCATTTTCGTCTTCCAGCAATTCGTGATCCCGACTGCCGAGGAATGCTCCATAAATATGTCCGGCAAAGTGATTTACCCCATACAGCGGTTTGCCGTGGCGCATGGCAAGGCCTTTGGCAAAATTCACCCCCACCAGCAGCGCGGGGATCAGCCCCGGCCCTTGAGTAACGGCGATCCCGTCGATATCTGCCATTGAAACATTGGCGGTGGTCAAGGCTTCATCCAGCACCCGCGGAAATGCGCTCAAGTGTTCGCGCGCGGCCAGTTCCGGCACGACTCCGCCATGGGCGGCATGACGAGCTATTTGCGAAGCCACTGCACTGGAAAGAACTTCCACGCCATCGCGGACTACTGCGCAAGCGCTTTCGTCGCAGCTGCTTTCTATACCCAATATAAGTGTCATAAATAAACGATCCTGTAAAAAATTCTGCGGTGGAACTTGCGGTTCAGCCGTCAGCGCAACAAAAATAATGATTACACAACAATATAACATGTTTTATCAGAAAAACAACCTTTTATTGTTGTTGCAGAGTTGATTTTTTCAGCTTTGTGTTGTAAACTATACCATTGATGAAACACTTGCACTCAAGTACGGTTGGGTGCGGAACAGATAAGATCGGATTTTTATGGCTGTACAATCGCAAAAAGTTTTCAGTGCATCGTATCGTTTGAACACAATTATGCTGGCGTTGCTGGCAATATTGCTGGGCGGCGGTTTGATTCTGGTACCGGGAAAACTCTTTGCTCTGCTGGCATGGCTGCTGCCGCTGCTGTGCGTAATGATTGGCATCGTTTTATGGGTGGTGCCGGCGCTGAAACAGGATCGGCGCAGAAAAAGCCCGCTGCTGATACGATTGCTGCCGGGGCTGATTTTTGTGGCCGGAGGAGTGCTGTTATGGTTTTTCAGCGCCTGGCAGTCAACCGTATTGTGGAGCTTGTTTATAGTTTATTTGCTTTATTCATCATACCAGACGTTGCGCCCGGTGTGGGCCAGAGGGGTGGAAAAACAGATTTTCTGGCGCTATTTGGGAACTCTTACAACCTGGGGCTTTACTTTGCTGCTGTTTATGAAACCCCGGTCGGAACTTTCCACTGCGCTGCTGGCATTAGGCTGTTTTGCTGTTGCCTGGGGATTTTTTCAACTGCTGCTGCCGCCGCCGGAAGAGTAAGCTCTGTTGCGTGGCTTCGGGTGTGGTTGATACACGAGATCCGCGGCAAAACTCTGCAACGTTTTGCCGCGGATCTCTGATTTTTACCGATTGCTTATTGACCCGATCAAGCCAGCAGGGAATCCGGCTTCTTCCATTCATCCTGACTGGCATTGAGCGCATCATCAAATGCACTTGAACTCAACGCCGCGCAGTTGCTGTTGGCAAAGTAGTTCAGCTCGCCGGTGAGCGTATTCAATATATCCGCTGCGCCGGATGGCGCATCCACGGCCAAACTGGTGTCGGGCATAACAGACGGCGCATCCAACAGGAGCGGTTCATCTGCTGCGCTCCACGCTTCGGGCATGGAGCTGGCGGCGGAACTTATGTTGATATTGCGCGAATAACCGTTATTGTTATTGTCTTTTTCCGATACAGTATTGGCCCCGTCGGCCAGCAGCCGCAGTTTGTGCGTGCCGCTGGTGAGTTTGCCGGCGCTGATCGTGTAGCTGCCGCTATAAGATGCACCGGCCGCCAGCGCCGAAATCGTAGTTTCGCCGATCTTGACCCCGTCGCTATAAATATACAGCTTGCAGCTTTCTGCCGCGCCCTTGCCGGAGTTTTTGATCGTAAAGTTCAACTTGACCGACTGATTTTGCGCGGCTGCAGCCGGAGCGCTGAAGCTGGCCACAGTCAGGTCAGCCGGCGGCTTGACCGTGATACTGCGGGTATAACCATTGTTACTTTCGTTGGTTTCGGCAATGATATTTTCGCCGTCGGCCACCAGCCGGATGCGGTTGACTCCGGCGGCCAGAGTCCCGGCGGCAATGGTGTAACTGCCGCTGTAAGTCGAGTTGCCGTAGATCGTGCCGACAAAGACTTCGCCGATCTTGACTCCGTCATCATAAATATAAAGTTTGTTGTACGAAGCAATATCACTGCCGGTATTTTTTACCGTAAAATTGATCTTGAACGCATCACTGTCGGTGATTTCCGACGCTCCGGCAAAAGTCGATACCAGCAAGTCTACCTTGGCAGTCGAAGCGGCTGTAACTGTAACCGCGCGGCTGTAGCCGTTGTTGTTATTGTCGCTTTCCACGACCGTGTTGGCGCCGTCGGCCACCAACCGCAGACGGTGCGTGCCGCTGGTGAGTTTGCCGGCGCTGATCGTGTAGCTGCCGCTATAAGATGCACCGGCCGCCAGCGCCGAAATCGTGGTTTCGCCGATCTTGACCCCGTCGTTATAAATATACAGCTTGCAGCTTTCTGCCGCGCCCTTGCCGGAGTTTTTGATCGTAAAGTTCAACTTGACCGACTGATTTTGCGCGGCTGCAGCCGGAGCGCTGAAGCTGGCCACAGTCAGGTCAGCCGGCGGCTTGACCGTGATACTGCGGGTATAACCATTGTTACTTTCGTTGGTTTCGGCAATGATATTTTCGCCGTCGGCCACCAGCCGGATGCGGTTGACTCCGGCGGCCAGAGTCCCGGCGGCAATGGTGTAACTGCCGCTGTAAGTCGAGTTGCCGTAGATCGTGCCGACAAAGACTTCGCCGATCTTGACTCCGTCATCATAAATATAAAGTTTGTTGTACGAAGCAATATCACTGCCGGTATTTTTTACCGTAAAATTGATCTTGAACGCATCACTGTCGGTGATTTCCGACGCTCCGGCAAAAGTCGATACCAGCAAGTCTACCTTGGCAGTCGAAGCGGCCGTAACCGTAACCGCGCGGCTGTAGCCGTTGTTGTTGTTGTCGCTTTCAACGACCGTATTGGCCCCGTCGGCCACCAGCCGGATGCGGCGGCTGCCCTGGGTAAGTGTATTGGCTTTGATGGTATAAGACGCTGTGATACTGCCGCCGGCGGCCATACTGGATATGGCCGCTTCGCCGATCTTGACGCCATCGCTGTAAACATATACTTTGCTGGCCGCCGCCGTGCCGGAACCCTGATTTTTGACTGTAAATTTGAGCTGCAGATCCTGATTCACCGGCGAACTTGCCGCGCAGCTGAAACTCGATACGACCAGATCTGCCGGAGCCACGGCTTCGATCGTGCGCGTATAACCGTTGTTGTTTTCGTTGGTTTCTTTAATAGTTACCGCGCCGTCAGCCAGCAACCGGACTTTGTGTGTTCCGTCGCTGATCTTGCCCGCGGCGATGGTGTAAGACCCGCTGTAACTTGCACCGGCAGCGATCGCGCCGACGCTGGTTTCGCCGACTTTGACGCCGTCAACATAAATATAAAGTTTGCTGGCCGCCGCCGTGATGGTGCCGGCATTTTTTACCGTGTAACTGAGCGTCAGTGCCGTGTTGGGAGCGATGACCGAAGCCGACGCAAATTTGCTGACTTGCAAATCAACGCTGCCCCCGGCCACAAAACTCTGTACTGAACTCCATGCAGAAAGCGCACCATTGCTCCCGACCGAGCGCACCTGATAGTAATAGGTGGTATTTTTATCCAGCCGGTGCAGCTGCGCAGAGTTGCTGCTGACCAGCACGCCGTTGCCGGTCAGCGCAGAGGATTTGCCTACCCGGTAGAGATAATTGCTGCTCTGGCTTTGCGCGTTCCACGAAAGTGTGGCATCGTGGCCGTTGATTTCTGCTTTGAATCCGCCGGGAGCAGCTGATGGCGCAGTTCCGGCTGTTTTGCCGCTGATGGTCAGGGTGAGTTTATAATTGCTGTAAGTCAGTGTGGCATAAGTTGAAGTTGCTGTTCCGTTGATCGAAAGAGTCGTATTGTTCCCGAACCCGGTGAGATTGAAATTGAGTTTTTTCATATAGTTTTCGCAAACGGAATCCGCATACCCGGAGAGCAGCGTATAAGTGCCGTTAACGGCCTGCGCAATATCCACGGTGATTGAAGAAGCATAGCTGTAAAAATTATAAAAACTTTTGCTGACCGAAAGCATCGTACTGCTGCGGAACCCATCCTGCAGTTTCAGTTTTACTGCGGTGTTGTTATAGAAAACACCGTTGTAGCAACTGGAACTGTCGATTGTAATCTGGTTGCTGCCGCTGCCGAAATCAATATCGCCGTTCAACACGGAACCTTTAAGTACGCTCACCCAGTCATTGCCTGCACATAAATAAAGAGTGCCGAAAAGTTTGGAGTTATCGCTTATAACAATATCATCTGCCGCGTCGCCGGTATAAACGTTGCCAACGGCAATGGAGTTGTTTTTGATCTCCAGAAAAGTCGATTTGCTGCTTTTGTTGGAATATAAAATATAGTGGTCCTTGGCATTGTTGATTACCAGACTGTCCAATGGTATGCCGGCGAGTTGGGTCTGCTGCATGGCAGCCAATACATTTTTGGTGCCGTTGGCATAATTGCCGTTCACTGCGTAGGAGCCGCTCCAGATTATACCGCCATCCAAAGTCAGGCGCAGTTGAGTTCCGGCCTTGGCGTGTACGGCGTAATTGATCCTGGACTGATTGACGATCAACGCCAGACTGCCGCCGAGGGTGGCAACTCCGCCTTGGATCTGGATGCCGAACCCGTTACTGCTGTATTGGGTATCGTTAACCAGTACTGTCATATTCATATTGTTGGCAGTCAGGGTGTTCTTTACGGATATCTTGTCGAGCAGCTCCACTTGTTCGCCGGCCACGCTGTCGGCAAAGACCATGCTGTCAGCTTTGCTGTCGGCGTTGGCTTTTTCAAACGCCCGGAGCATGGTGCCGGTGCCGTACAAATCAGCATCATTGACTGTAATGACCGAGTTGTTGACCCAACCGAGGTCAAAAACAAATTCGCGGAGATTCTGTTCGATCATTTCGCTCTTGGTATACCAGCGCGTATCAACAGATTTACCCCAGCCGTAGTTGAGGTGGAAAGTGTTGTCGCTGCTGTCGTAACCGTCGATAACGATGGCGTGGCCGGGAACCGAGGTGCCGACGACCAGCCCGGCTTGCAGATTTTCGATCAAAACTTCCCATGCGCCTTCGGTGATTTTGTACTGGGCCGGATCGGTATTTTTGTCGTCTTCCGGAGCATATCCCCAGTAATAAAAGTTCTCCCAGTAAAGGCGGCTGAGATTACAGCCGGACAACCCCGCCCGCAGAAACAGCTCTTCGTTCCAGGCCGTAGAGGTGCTGCTGCCGTAATCGGCTTCCTGCACCACGCCGCAGGCGTAGATGAGTGCCGCCGCATCGGAGGCTGAATTCAGATCGTAGCTTGCCAGCATACTGTTGACTGCAGCAAAAGAGATTGTGCCGGCGGTGGAACCGTCTGCTTTGATGGTAATATTGTGTTTGGTACTTAAATACTCATCGCTGCTGTCGAGCGTCAGGGTTAATTTCAGTCCTTTTTTCTCAATAAAGTAATAGATCATCTGACCGGCGGCAGTGTTGGTACAACCGGTTACGGCGTGATCGCCGTTGGGAAGGATGGGGCAATACTCGTTATAGGCAACAGTTTTATTGCTGCCGATAGAAATAGTTCCGTACTGATTCCAGAATGTGGACATCAATACGCCGGTGGAAGCGGCATCGACGGTTTCGGGTTGCGGCATTTGAATTTGTTGCGGAATGGATTTTTCAATTGACTTGATCATAATTGTATATCCCCATGGTTGGCAATTTTATAAAAATTTCTTTCTGGAAAAAGTATACACCAAATTGCCGGAAAAATCAAGTCATAAACGCAAATTTTCTATTAAGTTCATGCGGCGGAACGCCGCAAAGCCCGGTCAGGGCCGCGAACGCATGAGAGGGTATTCTGCAGGATAAATTCCTGCAGAACGAGCAGCTTGCCTGCGAAGCCGAACGGAGATGAGCGAAGCTCCCGGCGTTTGAGGGAACTTTTGCGGTAAAACCGCAAAAGTTGGTAAGGGAGCGGCAGCGACCGCTCTATTGTAAAGTCGCCAAGTAACCAGCGCGCTGGATATAGCGGCCAAACGAGCAAGGGAGGTCCAGGAGGGCAATGCCAATGCCCTCTTGGGATGCGCAAACTCTACAATGCTGAATAAGGCGTACAAGTCTTGAAGCGCATTTATAATGATGCCAACAGCTGCCCCTCAAAGCAAATT
>SUWA01000070.1 GCA_015061695.1 Lentisphaerota bacterium | reverse complement strand
CAAGGGAGGTCCAGGAGGGCAATGCCAATGCCCTCTTGGGATGCGCAAACTCTACAATGCTGAATAAGGCGTACAAGTCTTGAAGCGCATTTATAATGATGCCAACAGCTGCCCCTCAAAGCAAATTCATAAGAAAATGCAAAAATATAGCGCAGAATAACCGGATATGTTACATATTTGAGCTTAATTACTACAAAAAAAAGGAGCTGTTGCAAACAGTTTTGCAACAGCCACTTTTTTGCAGATACCCGTCTGTAAATTACAGAGAGATCGCACCGCAGGGGCATTCGCCAACGCAAGCACCGCATTCGATGCATTTGTCTTCGGCGATTTTGGCCTGACCGTCAACGATTTCGATCGCTTCGACCGGGCAGGCAGCCACGCAGACGCCGCAACCGGCGCAAGTGGAGCTATCAACTTTAGCAGCCATTTTCTCTTCTCCTTAAGGATTTTCAGGTTGTTCTTGCTCGCTGACCGGATCGCGTATCCGATCAACAACCTTCCTATTAATATAACTCAATAATTTAATTTGTCAAGCAATTTGCTCAAATATCGTATTTAACAGTGCCGGTAACACCGTAGCGATGACATTCGCGCAAAAACTCCATGCCTTCTCCGGCGCTGTCCACGACCTTGTAAAGCTCCACATCTTCCGGCGAAATATATTTGTGTCCGCTCAACGATGAGTTGATCCACTCCAGCGCGCCGTTCCAGAACTCTTTGCCGACCAGGATCAGCGGGATGCGGTTGACCTTGTTGGTCTGTACCAGAGTAAGTGACTCAAAAAACTCATCCATAGTTCCAAAACCGCCGGGAAAAATGAACACTCCCACCGAGTATTTCAGAAAATTGACCTTGCGGACAAAAAAGTAACGGAAATCCAGCGAAAGGGTCTGATACGGATTGGGTTTCTGCTCATGGGGCAGCACAATGTTCAATCCCACCGTTTCGCCGCCGGCATTGAATGCACCTTTGTGCGCGGCTTCCATGATCCCGCCGCCGCCGCCGGTAACTACGCCGTAACCGCTTTGGGCCAGCAAAGTGCCGAGTTTTTCGGCTTCAAGGTAATAGCGGTCATCTGCGGGGGTACGGGCCGAGCCGAAAACCGTGACCAGCGGTTTGTCGATTTCGGCCATATCTTCAAAACTTTCCACAAACTCCGACATGATCCGGAAGATCCGCCAGGTATCAAAATGAGCGTTGGCAATTTTGGCGGCAAACTGTTTGCGGCTGGGGTGAATGGAGTTGTTCATACGCACAGCTTTCTTGGGTTTAAGCGGAAAATATCCCGCAGATTTATATAAAAACCAACACGGCTTTGGGGGAAATATAATCCATCTTGCCGCTTGCGCAAACTTTTTTTAGCGATTTTGTTGCAAAAAGCGCACTAAAAATGTATATTATATACGATTGAATATAGAAAAGTGCGGCTCGACCGCCGAAAAAACTGAACAATAAACAGGGAGCACGCGCTGATTATGGCTGAATTTTATCTGGACTTTGAAAAACCGATTGCAGAACTCCGGACAAAATTGCGGGAACTTTCGGAGATCAGCAACACTCATTCCGGCACTGCCATGGCCGATTGCATCAAGGCTTTGGAAAGTCAGCTGGACGAAACGATCCGCAATACCTATGCCAACTTGTCCAGCTGGCAGCGGGTTCAGCTGGCCCGCCACCCCAAACGGCCCTATGCGCTGGATTACATTTCGCGCATTTTTACCGATTTTATCGAGTTCCACGGCGACCGCCGCTTTGCTGACGACAAAGCTATTGTCGGCGGCTTTGCCCGTTTTGACGGTATGCCGGTGATGGTCGTCGGCACCCAGAAGGGCCGCGACATGCGCGAAAATCTCTTCCGCAATTACGGTTGGCCCAGTGCCGAAGGCTACCGCAAGGCGATGCGGCTGATGAATATGGCCGATCGCGCCGGTGTGCCGATCATCACCTTTATTGATACTCCCGGAGCTTACCCCGGCGTGGCCTCCGAAGAACGTCATATCGGCGAAGCTATTGCCGTGAATCTGCGCGACATGTTCAGTCTTAAAGTTCCGGTCATCTGCGTGGTCATCGGTGAAGGCGGTTCCGGCGGGGCGCTGGGTATCAGCGTCGGCAACCGGATATTGCTGCTGGAAAATGCCTATTACTCGGTCATTACGCCCGAAGGCTGTGCAGCCATTCTCTGGAAAAACCGTTCCTTTGCGCCGCGGGCAGCCGAAGCACTCAAACTTACTGCGGCCGATCTGACCCGTCTGGGCGTGGCCGACGAAGTCATCGACGAACCCATGGGCGGTGCGCATGTGGACTACAATCAGGCCGCCGCACTGTTGAAAGATGCGCTGAAAAAGAATCTGGCTGAATTGAACAAACTCGGTGTGGATGAATTGCTTGACCAGCGCTATAATAAATTCCGTCAGATCGGGCAGGTGGCCGAAATGCAGGAACAACTAACCAAGGGTGCGCCCCAAGCATGAACGGATCGTTTGCATTGCGTCCGGCCCGGCCGGAAGATGCACAGAAAATAGCTGATTTGCTGCACGGATACGCCACGGAAGGTGTTTTGCTTGACCGCAGCGCAGAAGATATTCTTTTTTATCTGAAAAATTTTACCGTGGCAATTGATCCGGCCGGCGAACTTCTGGGTTGTATGGCCGTGCGTGACTTTGGCAACGATTTGCTGGAAGTCCGTTCGCTGGCGGTCAAACCGGAGCTTAAACGCATCGGCATCGGCCGTCAATTGGTCAATGCCGCGATCGACCGGCTCCGTCAGGAGCGGGTGTCTTTCCGCTTGTTTGCCCTGACTTTGCAACCGGGATTTTTTGAACGGCTCGGTTTTGTGGTTGTCGAAAAGGAACTTTTCCCGGAAAAGATCTGGCACGATTGCGTCAACTGTCCCAAACAGCATTGCTGCGACGAGATCGCCGTGATCTTTGAACATACCCCTGCTGCGGAATGAAACGCCGTGCCGCCGCCAAACTGCCGCCTGCGGCCAATGGCATGACCTTACTGGCTTATTTAAGCGGCCGCTTTGATTACCACTCCTCCGCCGAGTGGCAGCAGCGGATAAACAACGGCGAACTGACGTTGAACGGCACCGTATGCTGTGATCCGGATATTGGTCTGCAATGCGGTATGCTGCTGGAATATAACCCGCAAAATTTGATCGAACCGGCTGTAAACAGCAATTACAATATTGTTTACGAAGATGATTTTCTGCTGGTGATCGACAAACCCGGCAATCTGCCGGTGCATCCGGCGGGGCCGTATTTTGCTCACACTTTGTGGGCGCTGTTACAGGAATCCGGCCATGCAGCAGTACACTTTGTCAACCGCCTTGACCGCGAAACCTCCGGCTTGCTGATCGCCGCCAAAGACTCCCGCACCGCCGGCGAACTGGCTAAAACCCTGCCGGATATGCGCAAGCAATACTATGTGCTGGTGCATGGTGTTTTTGAAAATCCGATTTGCGCCAGAGGCTTTCTGTCGACGGATACAACTTCAACGATCCGCAAAAAACAACTTTTTACTGCTGGAACGACTCCGCCGGACGGTGCCGGAAAGTTTTTTGAGGTTGAAACTGCTTTTAAACCGTTGCAAAGCAATGATTTTTATACCTTGCTGTCGGCAGAGCTGCACACCGGGCGGATGCATCAGATCCGGGCCACACTGCACGGTATGGGATTTCCGGTCGTGGGCGATAAACTTTATGGTTTGGACGAACAGTTCTACCGCCGTTTTGCGTTGGGTATACTCGATGAAAATGATCGCCGCCAACTGCGTCTGGAGCGTCAGGCACTGCATTGCAGCGAATTGAGTTTTGTGCATCCGATCGACAATAAGGTAATGACATTCCACTCCAAACTGCCGCCGGAGATCGCCGCCCTGCTGGGCTGAAAAAAACATCCGGCCGGGAGCAATGCGGCAAATGAGTACATCAATCCGGTTATCTGCCAGAAAATCGGTTGCAATGATGTGCAAAATTTGTAAAATCACTTTCCGGTGATATTTTAAATGCCGATAAAACAGTTTTTTTGTCAAATGATTTTACAGGTAGACAGATGATCAAAAGATTTATTGGCTTGATGCTATTGGCTTTGACTGTTGTTTGCGGCGGCTGCGGCAAGGATTCCGGAGCGCCCAAATTGGTAATGGCCACCAATGCGGCATTCCCGCCCTATGAGTACAAAGAACACGGCCGGATCGACGGTATTGACCCGGCGATCGTGGGTTTGATTGCCCAGCGGCTGGGTTACGAACTGGAGATCCGCGATATGGAATTCGGCGCGGTGATCACGGCCGTCCAGACCGGCAAGGCCGATATTGCCGCATCCGGTATCACCATTACCGAAGAACGCAAAAAACAGGTGTTGTTCACCAATTCCTATGTCAGTGCCGCCCAGATGATATTGGTGCGTAAAGATTCCGGTATCACCGGCGAAGCGGATTTTCCCGGCAAGTCGATCGGGGTGCAGGAAGGTACTACCGGGGACACTTATGTTAATAAGCACTTCAAAGATAAAGTCCGGATCAACCGCTACAAAGATCCCTCCAGTGCGGTACAGGCGCTGATCACCAACAAGATCGATCTGGTGGTGATCGACGCCGAACCGGCCCAGGTGTTTGTCAGCAAAAATCCGGAGATCCGGCAGCTGCCCAAGCCGCTTACCCACGAGGAATACGCTTTTGCCATCAACAAAAACAATCCCGAACTGCTGGGCAAGTTCAATGCCGAACTTATGAAGATGAAGACATCCGGCGAACTGGATGATATTATCGAGCATTACCGCAAGATCAACGATGAACGCGCCGGCGAGCCGGATTTTGCACGCGGATTCTGGACCAGACTGGAAGATTCACTGTATGTGAACTTTGTTAAAGACGGCCGCTACAAATATTTGCTGAACGGTTTTATTGTTACGCTCGAAATAACTGTGCTGGCCGTGCTTATGGGTATAGTTATCGGATTGGCGGTGGCGGTGGTGCGCTGTACGGCCGATCAGACCGGCCATCTCAAATGGCTGGACTGGCTTTGCAGGGTCTATCTGACGGTGATCCGCGGTACTCCGGTGGTAGTGCAGCTGTTGATCATCTACTTTGTGATCTTCAGTTCGATCAATATCAGCCAGGTATTGGTGGCAGTGATCGCATTCGGAATCAACTCCGGTGCGTATGTGGCCGAAATCATCCGCGGCGGCATCATGTCAGTCGATCGCGGGCAGATGGAAGCCGGGCAGAGTCTGGGTTTGACCTACACTCAGACCATGCGCTTTGTAGTGCTGCCGCAGGCATTCAAAAATGTACTGCCCGCCCTGGGGAATGAATTTATTGTGCTGCTTAAAGAAACCAGTGTGGCCGGTTATATTGCGCTGCAGGATCTGACCAAAGCGGGTGATATTATCCGCAGCCAGACTTACGATGCGTTTTTGCCGCTTATTGCAGTGGCGTTGATCTATCTGACAGTGGTCATGTGTTTGAGCTGGCTGTTGGGCCGATTGGAAAAGAGGTTGAAGAAAAATGAGTGAAGCAGTTTTTGAAGTCCGCAATCTGGTCAAACAGTTCGATGGTCATGCGGCAGTCAATAATGTAAGTACGCAGATCGAACGGGGCGAGGTAGTCTTTGTGGTCGGACCGTCCGGTTCCGGCAAAAGCACGTTTTTGCGCTGTTTGAATCTGTTGGAAACTCCGACTTCCGGCTCGATCGTTTTCAAACATCAGAATGTTACTGCGCATGAGATAAGTTTGAACAAATTCCGTCAGCAGGTGGGGATGGTTTTTCAGCATTTTAATCTGTTCAACAATCTTACCGTGCATGACAATATAACGCTGGCACCGGTCATAACCCGCCGCATGAGCAAGGCCGAAGCCAGCCAAAAAGCCGATAATTTACTCATGCGGATCGGTTTGTACGACAAGCGCGATGCCTACCCCAGTCAGCTTTCCGGCGGGCAGAAACAGCGCATTGCCATCATCCGGGCCATGGCGATGAATCCGGATGTGATACTGTTCGATGAACCGACTTCGGCGCTGGACCCGGAAATGGTCGGCGAAGTGCTGGCTTTGATGAAAGAACTGGCCGAGTC
This sequence comes from Lentisphaerota bacterium, assembly GCA_015061695.1. Lineage (GTDB taxonomy): Bacteria > Verrucomicrobiota > Lentisphaeria > Victivallales > Victivallaceae > SIG78. The sequence continues at coordinate 7,940 of SUWA01000070.1, read as the reverse complement.
CGGTATGACGATGGTGGTGGTGACTCACGAGATCGGTTTTGCATCCGAAGTGGCTGACCGGGTACTGTTTATGGATCACGGCAAGATCATTATGGATGGTACGCCGGAGGAAGTGATCAAAAATCCGGCCAATGTGCGGGTAAAAGAATTTTTTTCCAAAGTTTTGTAAGCTGCCGTCCGGGGGCGGAACTGCCGGCAAAGTAATGATTTTTTCATTGCAAAAAGTTGTAATTGCATAAAATACAGTATATATTAACCGATATAATTGTTACGTTGCAATTTGATTTTAACCGCACATTGTGTGCGTTGATGGGGATAAAATGGCTGATTTTGACAGGGAGTCAGAGGCACTTTTTGTACAGAAGTTGTACGATGGCGATAACGGGGCGTGGGAAGCGGTCTACACTGGCGCAGTATTGCCGGTATTGCGTACCACCACCCGGGGCGGGATCTCTTATTACCGGATCATTCAAGACCGGGCTTTGGACGAACGCAGCATACACTCCATGCTTTTTGAGGATATGATCCACAAAGAACGGCTCAAGAATTACCGATACGGCTGCCCGGTGGTCTACTGGATGCGTCACTACGTTACCAAACTTATTTTGGAATTTTGCAAAAAAAATGATTCCCCCGTGTCAGATGAGGACTATAAAAACGTCTTTATAAGCGAATCCAGACAGGAAGAGTGGGATCTGGTAGAACAATGTTTTGCTGAATTATGGAGGCGTAACGCAATGCGGGCATACGTTTATTTGTTAAGACGGTACGAAGAACTTCCGTCGGTAACGATCGCTCAAATGCTGAATACGACCGGCGGCAACGTGGATCAATATTTTGCCCGTGCCAATAAAGATATGCTTGACTTGCTGGCAAAACATGGGGGTATGCAATGAGTTGCTGCGATATTGAAAAATTGATAAATTTTGCACTTGAGCCGTTGAGCGAAAAGAATGCGGAAACCGCTGCACATGTCGCCGTATGCCCCAAGTGCCGCGAAGAATACGCTCTGGCTCTGGAAAGTGTGCAGCAGGATAATATTTTTATCAACGATGCCGACCGGGAGGAAGCCCGATGCGTAACTGCTGAAATGCTGGAAAATACCTCCGGTAGTATCCGCTTCGGCAATATGTTCCAGAATTTGCTGGATATGATCCGCAATAAGGTGGTTGGAACGGCGGCAAGTCAGTTTTCTACGGCGCAAAGTGCGGTATTCGGTGCAGCGCCTGCGCCCGGTGTCGGCGCACCCCGGCGCGTGATGGCGGACCCCAGGATCACGTTTGAATCCTGTTGCGGCAAAGAAAGCCAATACTATTGGAAAATGCAGATGACTTTGCCGGTAATGGTTACTGAATCGTCGCGGATAATGCTCAAAGTGGTCAATGCGGAAAACCGGGCAGTGGCAAACGGCGGAATGTTGCTTTTTCTGGGCAAAAAAATCCCGATCAACGCCGGGTTGGCCAGCATACCGCTGAAGCTTTTTCTGGAAAGGACTTGCAGTAAAGACGAAAATACGGTGCGCTTCATGTTTGCCGATTCGGTAATTTCGCGCGGGACGATCAAATTTCTGCCGGAGGCGATTTAAAAATGGAGACATCATACTTGCATGGCAATACCCGGTTTGCGTTGAAAGGTTTTCCGCAGGCGGTTCAAGATCAGGGCAGCCGCAATACTTGTGTGGCGTTTGCGCTGAAAGCCATGCTGGAGTATCATTTGGATTTCAGTAAAACGGTCAGCGCCCAATATCTTTATGCTTGTACGCATCTGGATGGCGACCGGGCCGGAACCACTTTTTCCGAAGCATTTGAGTGCATCAGAAAATACGGTGCTTGCAGCGAAGAGGCGTGGCCCTATAATCCCAACACCGGTTTCAGCGAGAGCCAGATAAACTGCGATGCTGTGCAGAATATAGCACGCCTTGAGCTGAACAATGCGGCGTTTGCCATGTTCAAAACCGATCCTCCGACCGGCATAAACGAGTATAAAAGTGTTTTGCACGGCAGTGCTGAACGGCATCCGTCGCCGGTATTGCTGGGCATAAAGTTTTTTGCTTCGGCTCTGACTGATGAGGGCGTGTTGCGCTGTCCGGTGGTCGAAGACGCTTCGGCAACGATGCACGCGGTGCTGGTCTATGGCTGGTGCGATACGCCCGGCTGTGTCAGCAAGGGGTATTTTATGGCGCAAAACAGCTGTGGAACATGCGGCAATATAAAAATCGAGTACGAGTATATAGAAAAATATGCCGTAGCGGCCGGAGCATTGAATGTGCCGCCGCGCGGTGTCCTGCCGGAAGCTCCGGCAGCTGACGCCCAACCGGTCGTTCCGTCCGTGCCGGAGTCGGCTGCCGGCAAAAGCAATGTCCCCGAAGAACTGTTCAGCGCCGGCGCGTTGGCCGTCAAACAGGATTTTTTCAGTTCGCAGCGCAATAATATGAAAGGCAAGTACGCTTTTCCGGGGATAAAACTGCCGTTCCCGCAAAATTGCGGAGCATTTTTTTATATCAATACGCAGGACGCGTTTTTCCGGCATCCGGGGAATGATACGCCGGAATTGTTCCAGAAATATCTGAATAAACGCAAAGTGGAGCATTTGGCCGGCGAAGTACAGTTTTTCCGGATCCAAATCAAAAAAGGCTGCTATCACCGGCTGGTAAGCGCCTTTATCAGCAACATCAACGGCGGAAGTATCAGCAGCAAAGATATTGTTCTGCTGGAAAATTTTGTCAAAGAGTATCAGCTCGGCGATACAACCGCTCCGCGTCATTACTTTTATGTTATTGCCAGCGATTGCGAATTTGATGCCAGCTGCGAAAGCAGCTTTGACCCCACCATGGTACTGTGCCGCCGCAGTATAGATAAGGTGTGGTCGTTCAAACTGCCGCAGGCGCAATGCGGCTGGGTAACGCAGGAGTTTTTCCGCCATATTCTGCCGGGCGACTACGAGTATGCCGTCGGGCGGGCGCTCAAGCGCATCAGCGGCATCATCAACCTTGAGTCGATCAAACACGAGCTGGAACTCCCAGCCGGATACGATGTGTACGACCGCCAGCTGGAACACGCACTCAATCAGATATTCAAAAACGCCGCCGACAACAACCAGCCTTATGGAATAAACCGGCAGCGCGATATCTGGCCGGCCGGCGAAGGTTTGCCGGATGGTTACAAACATGTCAGATATTACAAAAAACCGCCGATGCGCGGCAAGATGGTCTGGAGTTTCTGGATGATCCTGACACTGGCGCTGATTGCAATTTCCATACTCCGTCAGCTGGGCGATAAGCCGCATACTGCAACCTATGCAATGGGGTCGCTCATACTGGCGGCGATGATGCTGGCAGTAACGACATTGAAAAATAAATCTTTGCAGAAATATAAATATTAAACAACAGGAGCATCGAGTGTAATTATGGGATCGTGGTTCACAAAATTGTTTGGCGGAAAACCGCAGAATAATCCGGCTAACAGCAAGGAAGAAGAACGGCGGCTCAATTCCGAATTGGATAAACTCATCCGCAATATTGAAGATTGCCACGCCGAGTTGAGCGTTCTGAAAAGCAAATACGAAAACAGTTCCGGTACGATCCAGGCTACCTATCGGACTAAAATCAAGGCAACATTGAGCAAACTCGACGGTTTTCAGGAAAAACTTTCCATTCTGGATACCGGCTTGCTCGCCACTGTGGAACTGGATAAAGTCAATCAGTTGAAAGCTGAAATCGAAAACCAGAAATCCCTTGCGGATCAGTTGGTCGATGCCCAGCTGGATTATGATGAAGTTCTGGCAGAAAATAAAGATATAAAGAACGAACTTGGGCGGCTGACCAAAACCAGTATGACGAGCAAAAATACCGACAGCGATAACAGTGAACTGGAAGCACGTCTTTACGCTGAATTAGGCGAAACCCCTCCGGTCAAAACAACGGCTGAAGCTCCGGCTGCGGTTGAGGAAGTCAAGGTCGAAACTCCGGCTGCAGCTGAAGAAGTTAAAACTCAAGCCGCACCGGAAGCCGGAGAAAAAGCTCCGGAAGTCAAAACTGAAGCTGATCCGGAAAAGGCATGAAATCAATTGCAGGCAAGTAAAAATCAGTGTTAAAACATATTACAGGAGGCAAAAAAAATGGGACTGTTTAACAATCTTTTTGAATCGAGAACCGAAAAAGAACGCCGTATCAAGCGTGAATTGCGCAAATCTTCCCGCGAAGTGGAAAATGCGATCGAAAAACTTTCCGGCAATCTGGAAAACCTCAAGAACGAACGCGATTCCCAGTGGGCCGAAGCCAAAAGACTTTTGCAGTCCGGCCGCAAAGAAGATGCTGCTATGGCGCTGCAGGGATACAAGAGTGCTGTACTCAATGCGCATAAAACGCACAAACTCATGATGGTAACGCGCAGCCGTTTTGTGGCCATGCAGAATGCTTCGAGCATCAACGAGATCACCACGGCTTTGACCGATATGGCCGCTGTGCTGAACGTCAACCCCGATGATCTGATGGCCAAGCTGGATGATATTGATGCTACCATGGAAGATATTATGGAAATCGAAGATATCATCAGCGGTACCGCCGAAAAAGATATGGCCAAAATGGACAAAGAACTGGCCAAAAACACCACTGCGGACGATTATCTGATGCAGAAATTGGAAAACGAAGCTCTGGGCGAGATCACCACCGGCAATGCCGAAAGCGGTCAGCTCAATGATGATGCTATTTTAGCAGAAATGAAAACGCTGGTTCCCGGTGTAAAGTAATCTGCAAACTTATTGCACAGGGGATGATATGAGCAGTTTTTTATTTGACAAGAAAGCCGAGCAGGAGAGTCTGGCGCTGGAAGCATTGCGCAAGCAGGAGCTGGACAAGGCCTTGCGGCATCTGGCGCTGGCTGTGGAGTACACCGTGGAATTGGCGCGTCAGTGCGAAGGCAAGTTCAAGACCGCTTATCTGTGCCGCGCTGCTGAACTGCTGGAAATAGCTAAAAATGTAAAAGCCAAACTTTCCGGCAAGAGTTCAACCGTTCAGGGGGCTGCGGGCAATAAGGCCGCTGAATCCGGTGAACCCAACGCCAGTCAGCTGGGGGAACGGCCGCAGGAACGCTTGAGTGATGTGTCCGGTATGGAAACGGCTAAAGATGAGATCCGTTTCGGCGTGATCGAACCGCTGCAAAATCCGGAAAAAACCAAAAAATTCGGGTTGCAGCCCGGCGGCGGTCTGTTGCTGTACGGTTTGCCGGGGACGGGGAAAACTTTTTTTGCCAAAGCCGTGGCCGGTGAATTGGGCTTGCCGTTTTATGTGATCAAAAGTCAGGATATTTTCGGCAAATATGTCGGTGAATCCGAAGCGGCAATCAAAAAGGTTTTTGACGATGCCCGCAGCAACCCGATGTCGGTGATCTTTATTGACGAAACCAATGGTATTATGCCCTCGCGCAGCAGCGAAGTGCATGAAGTGTCCAAAAAAGTTGCCGAAATCATTCTGCAGGAAACCGATGGTATCGATTCCAAGAGCAAGAATCCGTTCCTGCTGATCGGGGCGACCAACTACCCGGGCAATCTGGATGATGCGGCGTTGTCGCGTTTTTCCACGATCATCGAAGTCGAGCTGCCGGACAGTAAAACCCGCCGCTTTATTCTGGAACGCGAATTGCGCAAGAAAATGGAAATTCCGGTTGCTGACAGTGCGCTGGATGCCATGGCGGATAAAACGGAAACATTTTCCTGCCGCGATTTGGTGAATTTGGCACATTCATTGCGCAAAGCGGCGGCCAAAGAGGATATTTCGGAAGTTACGCCGGAGTTTTGTTTGCGCAATTTCCGCGACAGCCATGTGGTCAGTGCGGATGTGGCCGAGTCGATCGCTGAATTCAAAAAACGCGTCGGTATCAACGATACCGGCGAAAAAAAAAAGCTGATTGAGCCGGCTGGCCCGGCAATTGCCCCGCCGCCGGGCGCACCGGCACCGGCCGTTGCGCCCGACGAAGTCGATGATAAACCGGTTCCGGCACCGGCTTCTGACGCTGCGGATGAACCGGATAAACCGGATGAACCGGCCCCGGCACCGGCGGCGCTGCGCGACCCCGCTGCGGTAACATTTGATGACATCAAAGGGTTGGCCGATGCCAAACAGATCGTGCGTGATTCTTTGATCAATCCGGTGCTTTACCCGACTGTGTACCGTACCATGGGGGTGCGCCCCGGCAGCGGCTTGCTGTTGTACGGCCCGCCGGGAACCGGCAAAACCATGTTCGGCCGGGCCATTGCCAACGAACTCAAGAGTCAGTTCAAAGCTGTAACCTTCAACGATGTCCGCGGGAAAAATCCCCAGCAGACGATCAGTTTGATCAGTTCATTATTTGCGGCGGCGCGAAGCTGCCCGGAAGGGTGTGTACTCTTTTTTGACGATTGCGAAGAATTGCTTTCGCGTTCCGGCAACAGCAAGGCTTACGGCGTGTCGCAGTTCCTCAATGAACTTGACGGCATAAAAAATACCTCCGGACGGGTTTTTGTGATCATTGCCACCAACCGGCCGTGGATGATCGACGGTGCGCTGCTGCGCAGCGGCCGCATCAGCGCCTCGGCCTACATTGGTTTGCCGGAGCTGGAAAGCCGCCGGGCACTGCTGGGTGATGCACTTAAAAACACTCCGCTGGCCGACGATGTGGATTTGGAAAAACTTGCCGCGCTGACCGAAGGTTACAGCGGTGCCGAGATTTGGCACCGGAGCAACGGCGGCGGGATCTGCGATGTGGCCCGCAACAACGCCAGCCGTCGCTGGGTGGAGCGCATCAAAGTTGATCCCGCCGAAGAACAGATCCCCGAACGGCTCTGCTGGCAGGATTTTGTGGATGCCATGAACGACGTTACCAGTGCGGCCGTGCGCGATGCCGAACGTATCCGGCAGAACGAAGAATTCCGCGACTTGAGGACCCGGGCAAAAAAAACAGATAACACTGATGATCCGGAATGTATAAACAGCGTGGATGACGCTGATATTCCGGAGGAAAAATAAACAGATTCAGGAGTTTACGGTATGGGAAAGATGAGTTTTGTAAAAACTGTTTTCAGCGCGGCAGTGTTCCGGCAGATATTTATGCCCGGGATCGGCACGGTGCTTTTTTTGATTTATCTCGGGTTTATCGGCTGGAACAGTTTGGCCCCGCGCAAGCCCGAGGCCGATCCGGTCCGGCAGGAAGTCGGCAAGGTGGCGGTGGATAAAATCGTGGAAGAGATCCGGCTCAATCGCGGCGATATAAGCAGTGCCGTGCTGTTGCATTTTGAAAATGACCCTACAGATTATATGAGCAATACATTGCGCAATGCGTTGGATAAAAACGGTATTCTGAATTTGGAAGACAGCTTTTTTTCGGAAAAATTCCGCAATATGCTCAACTTGCGCAACCGGGGCGTAAGTTCCGCGGAAGAGGCGCTGGAAATGGTTAAAGATGAACCGGTGCAAGGCGTGTTCTGGGGCAAGATCGAACGGTTTGAAACAGTGGGCGAAAAGGTTCGCCTGACCGGTTCATGGCAGCTGTTGGATGTAAAAAGCGGCAAGGTCGTTTGCGAGGGCGTTATCAATGAAGACAGCGTTACTCCGGAAGAAGCCGCATCCGCCGCCGAGGCGGCCGCGGATGCTGGTTCAGCTCCGGCGGGAACTCCGGCAAAATGGGCGCCGTGGTATATCCGTCTGACCGGATTTCTGTTGGTGGTATTGCTGCTGCCGGTGCTGACAATTTCGTTTATCCGCACCATGGTGGCCAAGCGCTCCAATCAGGTCAATGCTTTTATGCTGGGGATTTACACGCTGGTGGATGCTTTGCTGGCATTTTTGATGGTGGGGGCATCGTTTACTTCGGCCTGGCCGGTCGTGGGATTCATCGTTGCCTCGCTGGCGGCATTGGCTTACAATTATGCGCTGATGGGTTTTGCGCTCAAACTGGAATCCTGATAAT
>SUWA01000069.1 GCA_015061695.1 Lentisphaerota bacterium | reverse complement strand
TGATCTTTCCTTTATTTTTTTGTTTGGTTACTAAAAAATAAAGGTCAGATGCACTTTTGTCAAACAACTCGTCCCATCACAAAATTTGGGACATTAACAAAATATTGGTGTTTAATATGTTATTGTTGATTTTAATTGATCACTTTTCTGGTCATTCATCCATGATGACGGTCAGGGTGGAAACTATCCCACAGGTGGCAAATACACTTTATTTGACTTATTGTACAGCTGATTGCCTTTCGCTTGTTTATATTCAGGTTAAAAGTTCTACCGTTTGGGATTTGATATAATGTGCGCGGGGCGCTCCGGCTTTGCCGCTGCAAATACTTTTGAATACTTCCCAGATCTTTTTGCCCAACTGCGGGTAGTCCCAGTTGTTATACGCAATCACCCGCGGATCATCGAGTGGTACATCCGATGGCAGCAGGATTTTGCACTGCCAATTCCGTTCATTCAGCCGGGCCGAAAGTTTTTCTGCATCGCAGTTGGAGGGTATCAAAACTTCCGGTATTCCATTCAAATCCCGGGCAAAGCGTTCCAGATTGTCCAGCGGGTCGCCCGCAAAAAATCCGGCATCCGGCGTGTAGTTGTGTATGCCGTAGCTTGAACAGATATCCTGCCACATCTCGCAATGAAAATCGATCCCGAAATCAAAGTTGATTTTCTGCATGTAGGCGATCTTGCGATAGCCGCGGTCGAGCAGCAGTTTGACCAGATCAAAGAGCCGCTTTTTACCGTCAAAATCCACCCAGTGAGCATGAATATTGCCGGGCAGCCAGTTCCCCACTACATAAGGTACGCCCACCACGTTCAGATAACGGCTGATCATCGGGTAAAATGAACTGTACAAAAAGAGGTAGCCATCGCTGTGGCGCGACTCCCAGAACGCGGTCTTGCGGTATATTTCCTGACTGTTGACCAGCATTACCACCAGCGATATATCATCTTTGGCCGCTTCTTCGCGCAAGGTTTGCAAAAGCGGGTCACGGGACAGATCCAACCGCGGCGTGGAGTCGTTGAGCATAAAAACAGTTACTACGCCGGTATTGCGGGTGTGGGGAATATTTTCCATAATGCAGGTTCCGCCGGGGGCGGAACAGATCAGGCCGGAGTTCTGCAGCGGTTTGAGCGCCTTGCTCATAGTCTGGAGCGATACCCCATAGTCGCGGGCCAGTATCCGGACCGGCGGCAGACGCTCAAAATATTTGCCGCTGCGGATGGCTTTTTCCAAATCCGCGCTGATGCTGGCATGTTTATTTTCCGGCATGACAAGAGTACTCCCAAAAAACCTTTTACATTTTACCCGGCGTAAAATATACGTTTTTTAGTAATCTTTTCAAGAGCAGGGGGTAAAAAAATAATCAAAATCAATAGAATACTATAGAACACGTCCGGTTTCAAGTTGCCGGCAAGAGCTTATTCATTGACCAGTTGAGTCAAGGCTTCATCGAGCAATCCGGCTTCGTAAAGCATATCCAGCACGGTGTAGCGTTTGCGGATCAACTGGGCGGTTTTGATGCCGTGAAAATATTGTTCAGCCTCCAGACCGATTGCTTCAAAACGGGTCGGCGCTCCAGCTTTTTTGAGCATTGCACGCAAGGTTGCTGAAGGTATAAGCTGCTGCGCCAGACGTTTTTGCAGATCGTTCCAGATGGCAAATATCTTGTTGCGCCGCAGGAGAAGTTCCGCGCCGAAAGGCGTTTTTTCCATAGCCAGCGGTTGGATGGCATTGCCGTAACAGCCTTTGATCAGCAGTTGATCGATCTCGGCGGCACGCTGCGATTCGTTCAGCGCACTTCGTGCCATACTGCGAGCCTGTTCAATGGGTGTATTGATCACAAATTCATGCAGTTGAGCGATGGCCAGCAAGCCGATGCCGACCTTGAATCCGTGCGAAACTTCTTCGCCATTGACGGTCAGGTGTTCCATTTCCCACACATGACTGCACAAGTGTTCTGCACCGGATGCCGGGCGCGAATCTTTATACATTTGCATAGCATAACCGGTGGCGGCCAGACCCAGAAAAAGTTTTTCCAGATCATGTACATCGCTTAAATTATCGCGCAAATCATCCTGTACGATGCTCCAACAGGCCGGATCGATTTTTTCGATGCCCAGCATATCGGCGATGATCCAGTCCGCTCCGCCGGTAACTTTACTCATCAGATCCGCGTACCCCGACGCCATCATTTCCGGCGGCGCCGTCTGCAATATATTGCTGTCGGCAATCAGTGCATAGGGCGGCGGGCAGGGGACGGTTTTCTTTTGATTTTCCACACTCATAGCGCCGCCGCTGGCGGTGTAGCCATCCACACTGGCGGCCGTGGCCACGCAGCAGTAGCGCAATTTTTTCAAATCCGCAGCACATTTTACCAGATCATTTATCACGCCCGATCCCACGGCAACCGGAACGCAATCAGCCGGAAAACCTTCCGATAACAGTTGCGCAAGCGCATAATCCGGGTGCGGCTTGGGCGTTCCCGGCAAAATGACCGGCTCATAGGGCTGCATATTGTTCTGCAACAGCAAATCATACAGATCCCCACCGGCAGCGGCATAAGTATTGGTGTCGGCTACGATCAGCGGTTTAGCACCGGAAAAATGATTTTTCAGAACCGCCGGCGTTTCGGCCAGCGCTCCGGAATCAAGAACAAAGACTTTGGTGGCAATATTTTCGGGCAGATTTATATAACGCATATTATACTCCAATCAAAAAATACTCTGCCAGAGCTTTTGCAGTTCTCCGAGATCATCGCAGCTCCAGTCGGCTGTTACATCCGCTGTGCTGGATAGATCCGCACCTTCGCCGGTGATACGGCAGGTCAGAGTTCCGGCATTGACCCCGCTGGCAATATCGGTGGCCAAACGGTCGCCGATCATCAGTGTTTCGGCCGTTTTCAATCCCAGCCGGGCAGCGGCGTGCTGTAAAAAGCCGCCGTGGGGTTTGCCCAGCTGAATAAGTTTTTTGCCGCCGCAGGCAATTTCCACACAGCGGGAGATCGCGCCGCTGTCCACCAGCACTGTCGGCTGATCGGTCGGGCAGAAAACATCCGGATGGGTGGAAAAACTCAATACGCCGCTCTGCAGAAAATACGCCGCTTTGCACAAACGCTCATAAGTCAGAGTTTTGTCAAAAGATACGATCGACGCATCCGGGTTTTCGTCAACGATTTCAAAGCCGTTTTCCGCCAGTTCCTGCTGCATGGATGGTACACCCAGTACAAAGAGTTTTTTTACTTGCGAATATTCTTCGCGCAAAACATCAATCAGGAAGTCAATGGAAGTATAGAATTCATCGACGCTGCTTTCCAGCCCGAATTTGGCCAAATGCCTGACATAATCCGCTTTGCTGCGGCTGGAGTTGTTGGTGCAATAGTTCCATTTTATATGGTGCTGTTTCAGGAAATCCAGAAACGGCAGCGTGGTCGGAAAAAGTTTGCTGCCGTGGTAGATTGTACCGTCCATATCCAGAAAAACGGCTTTGACCGAAGCTAATTTATCAAGTTTGTCCATAAAAATACCACAGTTCAATATTTTATCTTAAATAAGTAGACGTGTGAGGAGTGGACCCGCAGTTCAAATGTTTCCGGATGCTCCAGCGCCCACTGCAGTTCCTGATCGCGTCGGCCGGGAAAATCCTGATAGCTTTCCAGGTCGATCAAAAGCCAGTCGAACCGGCCGTCTTTCAGGCGTTTTATCCATTCGCTGCTGCTGACGGGAGTCCGCAATTCCGAAATATCGCTGACCTCGTGCGGGTGAGTGGTCGCAGCCTTATTGATCGGCACATGTTCCACGCTGTTGCCGGGCATATCCAGCATCAGCAGATAATTGAACCAAACGCCGGACGAAGCGATTTTTACCGGGCGGTAATGGTTGTTTTTATACTCGCTGCGTACTGCATTGACTGTTTTGTGTACAGTATCGCCATAAAGAGTTTGGTTCAAATCATCGGCTACTGCCCAGCGGAAATAACAGCACCAGAAAAGTATGGCCGTTCCGGCGGATACAAAAAAGATCATTATTGAACGATATACACTTGTTTTTTTGATCAGCCCCAACAGCAGGGCGCCGGCAATGACAATTGCCGCAATTATTTTGTAGCTGGTAAAATAATTGCAGCTGGCGGTAAGACTTGCCACTGCCAGTAATATTATCATATAGATGGCGACAGATTTTTTATTGGCAGGAGGTTCCGGCAGAACCACCGCAAGTACCGGCGCAAACAGCAGAGCTGATACCATCAAAAACGGTATGATCGATCTGGCTTGTGCCATAGCCGGATAAATTGCCAGCATCACAATTTCGGCGATCAGGAAGATCAAAGCCAGAATCATGCACATGCCGATCAAATGGTTTTGACGGCATTTTTTATTGAATTTGAATACCAGGAGCAAGGCCGTCGCCAGATACAAAGCTGTATACAGCAGCGCCATAGCTGTATTCATGCTCCACTGACTGTCGTTTATAAAAAAGCTCCAAAGCTGTTTGAATGCTACCGGCGGACGCTCAAAGTCGATGCCGTTACCGAAAATAAACGGTATTTTTACCGGGTAAAACGGATTGCCGGTTTTGATGAAATTGGGTAAATAAAACGCTCCGGCAGTAGTGATCGCTGCCCCGGCGGTCAAACTGTAACGCAGAAAACACTTTTTCAATCCGTTGCTGCGGAAAATTTTTTGTGTAAACAACAGCGGCAGCATCAATGTTATCAGCGGCGCAAGGACCAAACCGGAATATTTGACCGCACTGCACATACCCAGCGCGATCCCGGCCAGCACTGCAAAAACAATATTCCGGCAGCGCGGCGCCGATTCAAGCTCATGCTGCGATAACAGAAAAAAGGCGGTGCCGGTCAGCAGCAGCGATCCGGTCAGACTGTCGGTGTACCCCAGGCAGCTGTTGTCCAGCACGATTCCGGTACACACCAACAGCAGCATATTGCTTTTTATGTACAGTTCCGGCAGTTTATATTGCCGCCATAAGCCGCCGAGAGTTGTCAATGCCATCAGCAGCGCACTCAACTGCAAAAGCATATAAAAAGGCGTTTCGGCACCGGTGAGCATCAGCCAGCCGTACATAACTTCGCCGCATACAGGAAAATACTCGTGCGGCAGGCCTTGCAGCGAAATGGCAAATATCTTGCCGTGGGTTATCCACATGGCCGGATAATAAAGGTGATAGAGCAAGGTGTCTGTACCGATGATGTAACTTGCTTTGTAGAGCAACAGCGCCGACAACATGCTGAATACGATCCCGAATACCCGGTCGCAGTAAGACGGGTTGGGCATCAGGAGTGTTTTATCTTTCCGGGGATTCTCCGGCAGGTATTTAGCTGCAAGCAACAGCAAAATTCCGCCGGCCGCCGCGGTCAGCAGCGCTGAATGGAGCGATAATACTTTCAACGCACCGGTGAGCGCAAAAGCTCCGCCGGTAACTGCCAGCCAGAAAAATATGGTCAGACCGGTGCGCAAAAAAATTTCGGATGCAAGTTTTTGAGCCAGTTTCCACGCTCCATATACCGGAATGGCGTTGCTCAAGGCAAAAATCGCGCATCCCATTATGATTATAAAACTGTAATCCATACTTGCTTCCGGGTCTTTTTTTACTTTATTAATGGTATATAAAATAACACCGGCTGAAGAAAATTGCAAATCTTCAGCCGGTGTTGTGAACCGTGTTCAGATCATTCAGTGTACATCACACAGGTGGAGTGCGCTTTCATATCCAGCTCGATCTTGTCCACATTGCGGCCCAGCACCTGGCCGGTAAAGACATCAGTAACCGTAACTTTGCCGGGGAACCTGACGACTTTGCGACCCTGACTTGCGGTGTACAAACTGTAAATACCGTAGCCGGCAAAAAGATTGTCGTTGGTATCCACGCTGATGAATACACCGGCATCGCGGGCCACCGCCCGGAGCATATCAGGCGTAATGTGGGTGCTGCCCGAAAATACCAGCTGCATATTGCCGACTTTTTTGCTGGCCAGCGCCGCGCCGCTTTGGTCGGCGTAGTGCCCCCAGACTTCCGCTTGAGGATCTTTGACCGCAAAGCGCGGATTGGTCGGGTAATCCGGCCCATAGCTCAACTGGGTGAGTTCGCCGGGTTCAAATCCGGTTGCATCGGTAACGTTGACTTTAAGTGCGCCGCCTTTGATGCGTTCTATCTGCATACCCAGCAAGTCAGACATAAGAGCGGTATCTATAGCTTTGTCGCGGCCGGTGAATCCGGCACCGTAAGCCACAAAGAGTGTTACATCGCGTTTTTTCAATGCTTCGATCGCTGCAACAAATTCTTTGCTGGCGGCAAAGTCGGCCAAAAAGATATAGAACTTGTATTTGTCGGCCAGACGCGGCACATCATCTATGTAGATATAATCCACCCCCGCGCCGATACGCGCCGTGGCAAAACGCTGGAAGTAAATCAAAGGACCGGTAATATTTTGCTCGTAATGCGGATTAACTTGCATCCGGCCATCCTGACTGTAGCGGTAGTGGGTAATGCCTTGAACCTTGTGCAGCTGGCTGTCCGGACGCAGGAATTTGAGGCTCTTTTCGTCTACGACTACCGCGATTTCGACCCCGCTGGAGCGGTCGGATTCAAAGAGTTTCTGCCCCATGGCCTGCAGTTTGGTAAAGTCTTCGCGCAATGCCGGAGTCGCAAGTTCTCTGCCTTCGTGGATCGGCAGCATACAAATCGGCTGACGGCGGGCCAGACTCATGCCCCAGTTACGGCGCAGCACATTGTGTGTTTCTTCGGCATTGATGGTTTGATGATGATCGGCCGGAGTGGTGTTGCAAGTACGCGTATCATCTTCGAGTATGGAAAATTTGCCCGCCGCAATGATCGAACCGAAGACTTTCATATCCGCATTGGGTTCACCGGGCGCACGCACACCGTAGCTGTTGGGCGAAAGGAAAAAGTCGATGTTGTCATCTTTGAGCAAACGGTACATGCCGTTGTGGCCGGCACCATTGACGCAATAGGCCATGTTGCCGTATTCAAAGTAATAACCGTAATAGGCACCAGCCAGTTTTTTGCCGTTGGTGGCTTTTTTGACTTCAGCCGCACAAGTGGCAATACAATCGGCAATGGATTCGCTGTAGTATTCTTCGTAAATGATCGCTGGTTTATCTTTTACCGGGTCGCGGAATGGAGTACCGCGGTTGACGGAGCGTTCCTCAAAACCGGGGATCGCCTGGATGTTCAGTTCCGGATAGCGTTCGGCGGCAAAGTTGACAAAGTCACGCTGCGCCGACACGCTGTAATCGTTGAGTACGCCACGCTGGCCCATGCTGTGGCAGCCCCAGCCTTGCCATTCCAGCGAAATACCGCCGGCCATATTGTAGGCAAACATCTTGTTGCCGAAATATTTTTCGCAATGTTCCACAAAGGCTTTGATCGCCTTGGCCGCATCCTTGCGGTATTCCGGATCGGAAAAAGTTACAGTCGACACATAATAGGGAAATACATTGCCCTTGCTGTCGCGCGAGATTCGGTCCGGATAGAGCTTATCGTACCAGTGTGGCGGCTGACACCACACCCACGCGGCAACGTAGCTGTCGGGATAATCACGGATGATTTGGCAGATGCGTTCGTCGATCGCCGTAAAATCATACTGATCGGGGCCGACCCACCACTCGTTGGAGCTGCCGCCGGCCAGGAATTCATGCACTTTGACCGGCGAATTTTTGCCTTCCATACCCGTGGCGTATTTGGGGTAGAATATACTCAAAAACGTGGGGTAGAAAGGTTTTCCGTTGAGTTTGACCACCGGCGAAACACCCGATTTATCCACCGTTACACTGATCGGGTTATCGCTGCCGGGGTAGGGATTATCGGCCAATTTGACCGCGATCTTGCTTTTGCTGCGGGTGGTACGGCCATAGATGCCGTATTCAAACACACCATCCATGACCCCGCCGAATTCAGGCAGTACAAAGCCGCTGACTTCGACCGTAACGCTATCGGCGGTACGTTTGACGACTTTTAAATCCTTAAGCTGTTTGCTGACAAAAGATACCGGGCGGGCATCGCGGGTACGTTTGGCCGTGTAAAGCCGGGCATAGACGATTTCGTCATCGCTCAAATCGGGCGTGCCGCTGAACGTCAGATTCAGTTTCAGCGCTTCGCGGCGGTTATCCGCGGGGAAGGCGGCCCGCACAGTATACGAGCCTTTGGGTACAGTATAATCAATGTAGGGCAGAATGTAGCTTGTGTAGGGCGCATAAGGAGGCCCCATGTGCGTGGAGGTGTTGACCCAGTTGCTGTCGTCAAACTCCGGCATCATCCAGTTGGCAACATTGCCTTTGAAGAAAACTTTTTCGCTGCCGTTGGCGCCGATGACGACACTCCGGCCATTGGCAAAATTGGCGGTTATATCAAACATCACCCCGCCGAAGTTGCCGGTGTTGGTGTATTTGACGGCAAAGGTGTTGGTTCCGGCCTGAAGATATTTGGTTATTTCCAGCACCGAGGGGTATTTCCAATCGTTGGTCCAGATTCCGCGTAATTTTTTGCCGTTGATATACATTTCATCGACCTGATCGTCGGCCGTGATCTGCAAATAGGCTTTCTGCGGGCGTTCAGCAAGTTCAAATTGGCGGCGCACCAGCGAGTGGCCGGCGGCGTACCATTTTTGACCGTCAGCAACCAGACGGCTTTTCCAGTAAGGCGCTTTTTCGTCAAAGGGCAGATATTTCTGACTGCCGACGCTGGGCAGAACTTCGCTCTTGATCTTGAACTGAATACCGGGATCTTTCAAGGCGGGAACTGTTCTGTCGGCGGTCAGCAGCAAGCCGGTCATTTCTCCGGTGAATTTTACTGCAAGACGGTTGTTTGCTTCCGCATCCCACACCCCGGCCAGCTGCCAGGGCAGGGCGTTGGCACCGGATTCCTGACGGAACCCGGAAACTTTTTTCAACGTTGATACTGCCGCTGTCGGATCGCTTGCTCCATACAGCCATACATAGTATTGGCCTGGCTTGACCGTCAGATCGACCTTGGTAGAATCATTCAGCGACAGGTAATAACCGCTTTTGACATTGAGTTCATCCAGACTGCTGACCGGTTCCGCATTGATGTGCGGAATGAATTCCAGCTTTTTGAGGATGATCTTGCCCGGAGCTTCATTGACCAGATCCAGACGCAGATTTTTGATGATTTTTTCGTTGTTCCACATTTTGGCCCCGGCAGGAATATTTTTGTTGATGTCCAGCACGAGGGTATGTTCTTTGCCATCGCAGATCAGCGAGGGAATTATGAAGTTGCGGCCATCCGAAAAGGCCGGATTTTTTTCGCCGGCAAAGTAAAGTTCGCCGCAGGTTTTGCCGCCGAAACCGGTGGCCGAGTAAACGATTTTTACCTTGCTGTAGACTTTGGTATCAATATTGACTCTGCTGTTGCCAATCTGCGAATCGCGTTTGAAAACATCCATCACCAGCCCTTCGGGGGTGGTTTTCATGTTCAAATGGCGCTTATAGCTCCAGCCGGGCTGGGGTTGGGTAAAGTCCCAGCTGGTAGCCTCCGACTCGGCATCGGGCAGAAATTCCACTTTTTTCAGCACGATCTTGCCGGGAAACTGATTGACCAGATCCAACCGGATCTGTTTGATGCGCTTTTCCATAAACCACATTCTTGCTCCGGCGGGCAGATCTTTGTTGGCATCCAATATAAGCGTATGCTCTTTGCCGTCAACGATCAGCGAGGGGATGCGGAAATACCCCGCTTTGCCGAATTCACTGGTACGTTCGCCGGTAAAGAAGAGTTCGCCGGAGGTTTTTTCCGGCAGACCGGTGGCCGAATAAACGATCTTGATCCGGGGGTACTTCACCGGATCAATATCCACGTTGTAATTGCCGATGTAGGAGTCGTAGGCCACAATGTTCAGCTCCAGACCGTCATCAACTCCGATTGCGGTCAGTTTTTTGCTCTGATTCCAATCAGGCTGATCTTGCGAAAAGTCCCAACCGGTAGCCGAGGCCCAGGCGCAACACGCGCCAAAAACCATGGCAAGTGCGGAAAAAAGTTTGATTTTCATGCTTTCTCCTTTCAGTTAAAATATCTGTTATTTTAAAATTATTGATCCGTCAGCTTTTACAGAAAATGCGCCGTTGCGGTTGACCGCATGGATAGAACCGGCGCTCAACTGTAAATCGAGTTCAAAATCGGGTACGTTGCTCAAATCTCCCGGTACGGCCTTAAAGACTTGACCGCCGACTTCCGCCGGACGCACCCCCGCCAGACCGGTTACAAAGTGATACAATACATGGCCGCCCCATGCGTGGCAATCCGAACGGGAGGGTTCCGGGCGCTCCGGCGTGGTGAACAAACCGCGCTGCGGCAGAGCTTTCCAGAAGTCCAGCATCTTCAGCGGGTGGAGTGAATCATTGAAAAGTTTTGCCGCCTCAAACAAGTAGTGCGAAAAATAAATGGTGCATTGTGCCAGATCCAGCGATTCATCAAAAATTTTTTCGTAAAGCTCCCGGTTGCCCGAGCCCGCCAGCAGGGCCATGGCCTGAACATGCTGTGAGTAGTGCAAATGCGCTGTATCGCAGCTGTAAATGCCTTTTTCCGGCACAAAAAAGTGCTGATGGACTTGCTGTTTCAATATTTCGGCGCGTTCGCGCAAGGCGGGGGCGCTGACCGCTTCTCCGGCATATTCTTCCAGCTCGGCAAGATCTTGCAAAACCACCGCAAGGTGCAGATTCATCAATGCGCCCGGTTCGCCGTTGGTTGGCGGTACTCCGCGCTCCCACGTCGGTACCCAGTCATAAAAGTTCCAGCTGTCAGGATTACGGTACAAGCCATGTTCGTCCAGATAGGGTTGGAATGCCGCGATAACTGTACGGCAGGCGGGCAGCAATTCAGCGATCAGAGCTTTGTCGCTGTTCCACATGGCGTAATCGTGCAGAGTGTTGATGAAAAATAGCGAAAAACCGGGGATTTCTGACTTTTCGTGCGATGGATAGCGCGTTTGAGTGAATCCGTTGTCCCGGATCGAGGCGGCAAAGGCTTTAAGTGCCTTGCGCTGCATCAGACACTCCGGTGCGGTAACATAGTTTATCAACGCTTCCAATCTGCCGTCGCCGATATACATAAGCTGTTCGTAATGCGGGCAATCCATATAGGTTGTGTGCATACAGTTTTTCAGCGAATTCAAACTCATATCGGCAATCTGATTCAAGGTCGGATCAGTAAATTTGATCGGATTGGTCAATTTGATTCCGCTGTGAGTCTGCTGCAGCATAAAATTCTTGATCGTCAGCGCAGTATAGGCTGTATTGATATAAAATACCAGATAGCGTCCTGCCGCCCAGTCCAGTACCGGGCAGAAGTCATCATCGCCGCCGGCAGTGAATAGATCGCCCTGACCGACAACATATTTTTGATCAACTTTGCTGCGATCTCCTTTTTGCGGATGGGCGTAGCAATCCACCCAATTGCCGGAACGTTCAAACAGACTTTCGGTCAGCAATATTTCGACTGTGCTGCCGCGCCCGCCGGAGAGTTCCAGAGAAGCGCGCGCACAAATGTAATCATTCAAGTCAAAGACCAGCCGGATGTTTTTGCCGCGGGGAATGGTGATGGCTTCGCCCCGGATCAGTGAATCGGCCAGTAACGTAAGTTCTGCACTGGCGCCTTCATGGTACACGGCAGTACGCACATAGCTGTAATCGGCACAGCGCAGGGTGAAATTATCATATTTTTGATTGAAATCCGGCGGCAATGCGCGCTTTTCAAAAACATAATTCTGCTGTTGAAAAAACGCTTGGTCAAGTTTAACTGCATCGAACCACGGAGTCGGCTCAATGCGGAAATCCACATCCATCCGCGGCCCGGCCATACAGTTCATGTGGAACGCATTGGTCTGCCATCCCGGCAGAATACGGCATTGATAAGCTGCCTGATGGGTGGATATTTGGCCGGATGCCGGCGATTTTACCTCGCTCCACAAGGCAAAAAAAGCATGGCGCGACATTTCGCGCAAAGCTGAAATTTCAAGTCCATGATTCCAGAGCAATACTTCCAATTGGTGTTTACCGGCTGTAAGCTCCAGAGAGATTTCATCTGCGATCAAGAGATCGTCATAGCTCCATTCCGGACCGCAATGTACAAGTTTTTTATCCAGATAGAGCTGATAACCGGCCATTCCGGCCAGAAAAACCGGCAGTGTTTCTGCGGTTGCAAGTTCAAATTCGCAACGCAGTTGCCCCACTGCATTTTTTTTAAGAAATTCGTCAGCGCAGAAAGTTACTGCACCGGGGCAAGTCAAATAATTATTTACAGCAAAAGTCATACAATAAAACAGCATTGGTAAAATCCTGCCGGGGATGTGGTTCCCGGCAGGATACAGATTGATCAGTAACTGATATCGTCAATAAATTCCATAAACTTGTAATCAAGCGCCTGCGAAGTGGCATTCAGCGGACGACTGCCGACATGACCGCCCAGATAAAGGATATTGGCGTTGTTGGGGTGATTGCTGGCACCATTGCCCCACCAGGTGGCAAGTTTGGTGTTGAAGTCAAACCAGATGGCGCCGCCGGGATTATCGCGGCCGATGATCTGGCGGGCGGTCGTTTTGACCGTACTAACGGAAAGCGCCGCTGCACGGGCCGGGTTGGGACCCCAGAAAATGTAGGAAATATCCGCATCATTGGACCAGACATCCGGGTGGGCCTTGTAGTTGGTGCTGTCGCTGGGGCATTTGGCGTACTTTTCCAGCTGACTGGCTTTGCTGGTGGCAGCCGAGCTGTCATCGTAACCGGTGCTGATGTAGTTGCCCATGATCAGCTTCTGGATCGGTGAACCCCACGAGGCTTGAGCTACATGGTCCGTTGTGCCGTCAGATCCATCGTGGAACGTGGCGATCCAGCTTTTGTTGTCATTGGCATACATCTGGTTGGCAAGACCGATTTGTTTGAGTTGGCTGATACAGTTGGCGCTGCGGGCGCGTTCACGGGCGGCGGAAAGGGCGGGCAGCAGCATGGCGGCCAGAATTGCGATAATGGCAATTACCACCAGCAGCTCGATCAGGGTGAAATGTTTTTTCATTTTTTTTCTCCTTTTTACAATGGTTTATTATAGGGTAACAATATTCAATTCAATTTCTTTACCGATTCGCGCTTGAGCAATGCCGGGACTATCTGCGTGTGCATATCCGGTTCTTTGCCTTCCAGCACTGTTAATATGGCGTGGAGCGCCGCGCCGCCGACGGCTTCGGCCGGGTAACGCACCGTACTCAAAGCCGGAACGCAGTTGGCCGTGTAACAGCGGTCGTCAAAACTCACTACGCTCAAATCCTCGGGCAAACGGATTTTTTCCCGCCGCGCCGCTTCGTACAGCATCACGGCCTGAATATCCTGAAAACAGATTATGGCAGTAGCTTTCCGGGAGAGAAATCTATCCATAAAAGTCTGCATGATCCTGAAAGTATCAGATTTATCGGCAATGTCTTCTACCATTATATCCAGATTTTTTTCCCGCAGAAAGTCGCGGGCACCGCGGAAACGGTCGTTAAATTCACCGGGCAGTTCCGGGTCGCACAAAGCTGCCCCGATTTTTTTATGACCGTTTTCGTAGAGATATTCGGCTATCGCACGCCCCGCAGCATAATTATCGGGCATGATCGTATTGAAAATATCGCTTTGAGCGTTTATTATAATGACCTGACGGCATTTCTCTTGGATTTTCCGCATGGCGTTGGGATCAAAACTTTCGCCGAACAGCAGCACTATATCGTTAGGGGTTACGTTTTCCGCCGCTGCCCCCGGCAGCATATCGCTGAAAAATACTTCGCAGGCCGCGCGGCCGTTCAATCCGGAACGTACCGATTCAAAAATCGTTCTGAAAATCGGGCTTTCGTGCATATTGAAGCTCATCATTATCATCACCCGGGACGGGTGGGCTTGAGAAATACCTCCATTTTCGATGATCCGCAGCGCTTCATGGGTTACAAAAGCTCCCCGTCCGCGCCGTTCCAGAATTTTCATTTCAAAGAGTTCGGACAATCCTTCGCGCACCGTGTTGCGGCTGACGGAAAATTTATTGCTTAAATCCCGCTCCGAGAGTATGCGCATACCGGCAGTATAATTGCCGCAGCGGATGCTTTCCAGCAGCTCCTGGGCAAAAGCGGAACGTTTGTAATTT
>SUWA01000068.1 GCA_015061695.1 Lentisphaerota bacterium | reverse complement strand
TGAAGATGTGAAGCCGTCCCGCTTACGCGTGCCTGTGAAGAGTTTGCCTTTCGGCAAACAGTGAAGTTGCCCGCTGCCGCGGGTAAGGATGTGTACGTTTTTGCCAGAGGAGGGCGGCGTTGCCGGGGCATAGTGGGAGCGTTTGTCTGACAAATCGGACAAGTCTGACAAGTCTGATAAGTCCGATAAGTCCGATAAGTCCGATACCTTGCGTGGCTTGCTGCGGCGCAGCTTGGCGAAGGCTTACCGCAGTTGGTTGCTTGCCGACCCTGCGGTAAGCAATAGACGGCCCTGCCGATAACCTCATCCCCCATTAACGAACTCGGCCATTTTTATTTTTGCTGTGCAAAAATAAAAATGGCCAGGAAAAGGTTTTTTGAAAGAAGCAATACTGCTTATTGCTGGGCGGAGAAATCCTGTTTGCTTGCGCCGCAATCCGGGCAGACCCAGCTGGCCGGGACATCTTCCCAGGCGGTGCCGGGTTTTACACCGTTATCCGGATCACCGGCGGCGGGGTCATAAATGTAACCGCAAACATCGCAAACATACTTTTTCATAATCATTTGTCCTTTACTTTTTTCAGTTGTTTATTTTTTCCAGCAGCTTTTCTGCCAGTGTTTTACCCCAAGTGTGGCAATCGGTCAGCGCCGCATCGTCCGGAACGTATCTGACTGTCATCGGCGGCAGCGGCTGTTCGATCTGCATATTGTTCAGAGCTTCGGCCACTTGTTTGGCGCCTTCGCCGCTCCAACCGAACGAACCGAAAGCTCCACCCACGGCGATTTTGGGTTTGAGTCCGCGCATGTACACAAGCATATCCCCCAGCGAGGGGTACATGTTGTTGTTGATCGTGGGTGTGCCGATCGCCACTATGCCGGCAGACATGATGCGGGTGATCGCTTCGCTGCGGTCGCAGCTGTGCAGCGAAATCACTTCGGTCGGCAGACCGGATTCGATCAGACCGTCGGCAATGGCATTGGCCATAGCTTCGGTGCTGTGCCACATGGTGTCGAACAGAACCACCGCGCGTTTTTCGGGCTTCTGTTCAGCAAACTCCCGGTACAGCGCAATGATTTTTGCATGATCGCCGTTGCGCCAGATCGGCCCGTGGTCGGGCGCTACAAAGTCAATATCCAGATTCAGCGACGGCAGCGTGTTCAAAAGATCAATGATCTTGGCTGACTGCAGCAACAGGATATTGGCAAAGTATTTACGCGCTTCTTCGTAGAGCAGCGAGTCAGCATATTCATCGGCAAAACGCCCGCTGCCGGCCAGGTGCATACCAAAGGCATCCTGCGAAAACAGCACTTTTTCGCCGCTCAAATAACTGACCATGCTGTCCGGCCAGTGCAGCATTTTGGTTTCCACAAAGGTCAATGCGTTTTTGCCCAGTTCGATCGAATCGCCGGTTTTGACCACGGTCAGCTCCGGCAGCGTATCGTGGAAATGCGCCCGCAGCGCCTTTTCGCCCTGCAGCGAGCAGAAGAGCTTTTCGGCCTTGAACTCCTGCATGGCGCGGTTCAGTGCGCCGGAGTGATCCATTTCCGCATGGTTGGAAACGATGTAATCGATTTTTTCCGGATCGATCACCGAAGCGATGCGCGAGCGCATTTCTTCAAAAAACGGTGCTTTGACCGTGTCGATCAAAGTAACTTTTTCGTCGATTACCAGAAAGGCGTTGTAGGTGGAGCCGCGGCTGGTGCGGTAGCCGTGAAACTCCCGCAGATGCCAGTCTATAGCACCCACCCACCAGACATTGCCGGTAACTTTTATTGCTTTGAAATCTGCCATTGTATAAACTCCGTTTGCCGGGGCTTGTTTGGATCGCCCCGATTGATTGACAATTTGGGGGTAATATACACCGGTTGATTCAAAAAAACAATTCAGAAAATCAAAAATTACAACTCATTTTGCCACAAACCGTGCATATTGCAGTATTCGCGGACAATAATTTTATCGTCGCAATCCATTTGGCAGTTGCAAAGCTGAAATTCCGCTTCGGGTTTGTCGCCGGGATTCAGATATTTGCGCATGATTTTGTTGCCGGCGATCAGTTCGATCCACATGATGTGGTGTGCATTGAGCATCGGGTGTTCGGTCGAACCGACCTTAACGTGGACATGCTGGCCGTTGCGGGTGATGACCGGCAGATGCTTTTCGTGGCCTTCTTCTTTGGTTTTGGCACTGACCGGCACAAGTTTTTCACCGCAGCAGCGCATACACGGTTCTGTGCAGCCGCAAGGGGAGGCGATTTCGATCACCAGTGAACATTTGGGACAGCGGTACAACTCTCGGGCGTGGTTACTCATAGTTTTGCTCCTTCGCTTTTTATTGCCGGGAGTTATTTCCCGGCAAATAAATTGACTGCCCGCAGCGCAGAATAGTTTGGAGCAAATCAGGTGTTTTTGCGTAAATGTTGGAATTTTTTCATGCTTTTGAACCGCCATTTGAGCGTGATCATAAAGGCTTTGAGTCCATCGTGCCAACGGATTTTTTTGCCTTCGGCAATGTGGCGCGGAGTGTAAGATACCGGTACTTCGAGGATGCGGTAGCCCAGACGCAGCAGTTTGCAGGTTACTTCCGGCTCCCAGCCGAAGTCGTTGTTTTCAAACTCAAGCTCCCGGATGACACTGCTGCGGAACGTTTTGTAGCAGGTCGGTTCATCGGTGAGCAAACTTAAATACAATATATTGATGAACCACGTTACCGCCAGCCCGCCGAGATAGAATCGCAGTTGGGAGTAGCCGTTGCCTTTCTGCCGCTCGCGCGAGCCGTAAACAACATCGCACCGGCCGCTTAAGATCGGGTCGATACAGCGTTGGAAGTCCCGGGGCTCATATTCCAGATCGCCATCCTGAATAATAATGATGCTGCCGGTGGCGGCGGCAATGCCATCGCGGACGGCAGCGCCTTTGCCGCCATTTTCTCTGGAGAGATATTTTACTTCAAAATCATGGTTTTGTGCCATAAAGCGGCCGATGATATCGCCGCTGCTGTCGCGCGAGCCGTCATTGACGATCACGATTTCGCGCGCGATGGAAAGCGGGGTTGCTGCCACTTTTTCCAGCAGCAGCCCCAGAGTCCGTTCTTCGTTGTAAACGGGAATTACGATCGAAAGTTTTTCCGTTGGATCTGCCACGTCAGAAAACACCGTTTTCAAGACACCAGTCCAGCGAAAGACGCAAACCCTGTTCCGGCGTGTAGTCCGGTTCGTAATTCAGAAGTTTGCGGGCCTTGTCGATGGAAAAACACATGTGTTCGCGCAAGAACGGCAATCCGGTGTGTTCCGGATGCTTTTTCTGAAACTCATCGGCATCGACCCAGGTGATTTCGGACGTACTGTTGAAACGCTGTTTGATCAGGTTCAAAAAGTCGATCAGTCTGATGGCGTAAGGCGCCGAGAGAATGATGATTTCGCCGCGGATCTCGTTGGGCGTGGTCAGCGCCAGAGTCATTGCTTTGGCCAAGTCCCAGTTGCAGACGGACTGCAGCAGGATCTGACGGACATCGGGCAGTTCCAGCGGCTCGCTGTTTTTGAGCGCCTTGAAGAAATTCACATCGCGCCCGCCGTAAAGATCCAGCGGTATCCGGCCGTCGCCGATGATATTGGTGGGACGGAAGATCGTTACCGGCAATCTGCCCTGTTCAAAAAGTTCCAGCGCACGTTTGTCAAAACTGATTTTACCGTGGAAGTTGACATGATTTTCCTCCCGCCACGGATGAGTTTCGTCGGCCGGAAGCTGCTGCAGCGGTACAAATGTACCGGTGGAACTGATGATAAAAACATTTTTGACATGTCCGAAAAAGTCGGCAATATTCTGCAGACTTTCCAACAACGGTTTGGTATCGACCACCACATCGACCGGCAGTTTGCTGCACTGCTGCATAAAATCGCGGTCGAGTTTGTCGCCGGTGAGCATTTCCACTCCGGTCAGGTCAGCGCTGGGCAGGGTGTGGGTGCCGCGGCTGACGCCGTAGACTTTGTGGCCCTGTTCGACGGCCAGTTTGGCCATGCGGCTGCCGAGTTCGCCGGTAATGCCGAAAATAAGGATCGATCGCTTCATATCAAAAATCACTCCTGCTCGCTGACTTTGAATTTGTTCATTACTTTTTCCGCCAGATCGGCCGCCTGACCGTCGGCATACTGCTTCTGCCGCCAGTTCCAGCGGAAATCATCATCGACACCGCGCGGAACAACGTGCAAATGTGCGTGCATCACCACCTGACCGGCCGCTTTGCCATCAGCCAGATGCAGATTGTAAGCATCGTAATCCAGCGCCCGTTTGAGCGCAATGCCCAGCCGGGTGCCGATCTTCATCATTCTGCCGGCAGTGGCTTCCGGGATCGTGCTGGCGCTTTCGTGATGCTCTTTGGGGATCACCAGAACATGCCCGAAGTTGATGGGGGCAATATCCAGAAATGCGTAAACCAGTTCGTCTTCGTATAACTTCATCGAGGGGATTTCGCCGGCGATGATCTTGCAGAAAATACAGTTGCTCATAAATCTTTCTCCTTGCTGACAGCAGATAAAACTGCTTATTTTTGATGTTAATATACTCCCGCAGTTGCGCTTTGCCACTTTTTATATGCGAAAAAGTCTTATTTTTCGGTCAATAAAGTTTGCAGTATGGCTTGCGCAGTGCTAAATTACAATGGTTGCGAATATGTAATATTTAATGTTTTTTAATATATAAACCCGTCCGGACAGCCGGCACGGAAGAAAAAACGAAGGGATTGAACTATCATGGATAAATCAGGATCCCCCGCTTTGAAGGGCAGTCAAATCACCATCAAATGCCTGGAAAAGCAGGGCGTTGATGTTGTTTTTGCCTATCCGGGCGGTCAAGCTATTGAATTGCACCAGGCGCTGCAGGACTCCACT
This sequence comes from Lentisphaerota bacterium, assembly GCA_015061695.1. Lineage (GTDB taxonomy): Bacteria > Verrucomicrobiota > Lentisphaeria > Victivallales > Victivallaceae > SIG78. Next base: position 9,670 of record SUWA01000068.1, on the reverse strand, counting down.
ATGCGGGTCATTCTGCCCCGCCATGAACAGGGCGGCGCATTTGCTGCCAACGGTTACGCCCGCGCCACCGGCAAAGTCGGGGTGGCCATGGCGACCAGCGGTCCCGGCGCAACTAATCTGCTGACCGGTATCGCCGATGCTTATATGGACTCGGTGCCGACCGTCTTTATCACCGGTCAGGTGCCGTTGGCCAATATCGGCAAAAATGCGTTTCAGGAAACCGACATCATCGGCATGACCCGCCCGATCGTCAAACACAGCTATCTGGTGCTGGATGCGCGCGATCTGCCGCGGATCATCAAAGAGGCTTTTTATCTGGCCGGTTCCGGCCGCCCCGGCCCGGTAGTGGTGGATATACCCAAAAACGTTCAGCAGCAATTTGTGGCCGATCTGGACTTTGATGCGCCGATGGCCATTCAGGCCTACGATCCGGAACCGGAAGCCAGCGAGGACGAAATCACGGCGCTCCGGGCGCTGATCGCGGCTTCCAGCAAACCGTGCGTCTATATCGGCGGCGGTATCGTGGCTGCGGGCGCGGCTGAAGAATTGATCAAGTTTGCCGAAAGCTACAACATGCCGGTAACCAGCACCATGATGGCGCTGGGAGCATTTCCGCTGCACCACCCCTTGAGTCTGCATTGGCCGGGGATGCATGGGACTGTTTATGCCAACAATGCGATCAACGAGTGCGATCTGCTGCTGGCGTTCGGCGCGCGTTTTGATGACCGTGTGATCGGTAATCCGTCCAGTTTTGCCGCCGGTGCGCGCATCGTGCATGTGGATATTGACCGCTCCGAAATCAATAAAAACAAACCCGTTACACTGGGGATTAATGCCAATATCAAAGGCGTACTCGAAGAACTCAATGCTGATCCGATCTACAAAGAATACAGCGAGTGGTTCAATGAGATCGCCCGGTGGAAACAGGAACACCCGCTGACCTACGAAGTCAAAACCGACCGTATCCAGCCGCAGTTTGTGGTGGAAACACTCAGCGAGATCACCGGCGGCGAAGCCGTGATCGTTCCCGGCGTGGGGCAGCATCAGATGTGGGCTACGCAGTTTTACGGCTACCGCCACCCCCGCCAGCTTTTGAGCAGCGGCGGTCTGGGTTCCATGGGGTTCGGTTTGCCGGCGGCCATGGGGGCCAAGGTGGCGCGTCCGGAAGCTACGGTTATCAATATCGACGGCGACGGCAGTTTCCAGATGAATATTCAGGAACTCGGTACGCTGTATGTGGAAGATATCGACGTAAAAATGATCATCCTCAACAATCAGCATTTGGGCATGGTGGCCCAGTGGGAAGACCGTTTTTACAACAGCCGCCGCGGCAACACCATTCTGGGCAGCCCCAAAGACAAGGCTTATTACCCGGACTTTGTTACTATTGCCAGGGGCTACGGAGTTCCGGGGCGGACGGTTACGCGCCGGGAAGAGGTGGCCGATGCTATAAAAGAGATGCTTTCCACGCCCGGACCGTTCCTGCTGGATGTGCATACCGGTTATGATGAACACGTTCTGCCGATGATCCCGCCGGGCAAAACCTACAAAGATATCATCACTTCGCCGTGGCGGCAGGATAAGCCGTGCGAACAGTGCAAACTGCCGCACCGTTTCTGCGCTTTGGGCGATGGTGATTGTCCGGAATGTAAATAAATAGTTAAAAAATCGCTGCATCCGCCTGCGCTTGAGTGCAGGCGGATGTTTGTGTTGTAATTGTATAACAGGTTCTGGCAAGATGATATTCAAAGATCCGCTCAATTACGAACAGCGGCGCAAGACCCAGAAAAACTATTTCTGTTTTTCCACTTTAAACGGCATATCTTATATGTGTCTGGGCGAAACCATCATCGTGTTGTTTTCCATCAAACTGCACGCGCCTAATGCTATGGTCGCCTCGCTGGGGGCAATTCTTTATCTGGCATTTTTTATGTTGCCGATCGGCAAGATGGTGGCCGCCAGAGTGGGCGCCGCCCGCAGTCAGGCCGTATTCTGGACTTTGCGCAATATAGTGGCCATTGGTGTGGCCTTGAGTGCGGTAACGGCATATTGCGGTTATCCGGTGCTGGCGTGGGCGCAAATATTACTGGGGGCGTGTCTGTTCTACGGGCTGCGGGCCGCGGGGGTGGTTATGTCGCAGCCGTTTATCGGCGATATGGCCACCGAGAGCGAGCGTCCGCAGGTGGTCGGTTCCAGTAATGCGTTGTTTTATGCCGGTTGCATGGCCTCGCTGCTGGCGATCTGGGGCGTGCTGACTGTCAGCGAATCGGTCTGGATGATCATGGCGATCATCGGCTTCGGAGCGTGCGTTGGAGTAACATCCACGCACTTTATCCGGCAAATGGATGAATCTTCGGCGATGATCGAAGCCGCCCGCCGCCCGGTCATGCCCGAGATCCGCGAAGCGCTCAAATTGCCCAGAGTGCGCAAACTTATCTGGACGATGTATACGGTTTATCTGGCAATAATCCTGCTGGCGGCACCCTCAATGCTTTGTATCAAGCGCGGGTATTCCGTCAACGATAAATCGGCACTGTTTTTTTCGCTGATGCAGTTTACGGCATCGGCCATATTTTCCTACCTTTCCGGGCGGCTGGCCAAACGCTTCGGCGTCCGGCGCTGCATCTTTGTCAGTTACGGGATCATGCTGATCGTGCCGGTACTGTGGCTGATCGCACCGGGCGGTTTGAATTACTGGTTTGCCACGCTGGTTTTCCTGCTGGTGGGCGGCGGTTATATCGTCGGATTCAATACGATGGTAACTTATTATCTGCAAGCTACTCCGGAACGTTTGTGGGTGGCTACATCCATGCTTACTTCGGTTGTTACTTCGGTGGGGGCAGGGGTGTCGGGCATGCTGCTGTCGTGGCTGATCTTTCTGCCGATCGAAAGAGTCGGCGGCGCGTGGGAACCGTTGAGCCGCTATAAAGTCTATTTTGCAGTGGTGCTGCTGCTGTTGGCCGGATTGTCTTTTCTGGTGTGGCGATTGCCGGAAACCGGCAGTAAAAATGAAAAAAAGGCCCGAAGAACATAAAAAGTCGAAAAAAAACGGTTTTTTTTTGAATAAAGTACGTTTCGGGACTTTACAAGTTACTAAAACTGTAGTAATTTAAATAGAGGATTTATTGTCAGGGTCCTTTATTTTAAAATATTATTTTAATTTTTTTTGAACATATACAAATAGCCGGAGGTGTGTCGTGCAAAAGAAGGTGCTGGGAATTTTAGCTGGTGTGGCAACTGCCCACGCGGTGTTGTTGGTCGGATTGATGGCCGGGGGCGGTTGCCGTCAGCCGGAGATCTTGGGACCGCACACCTATAATAATGGTCCGGAATTCAATCCCCCGGTCGAAAAGCCGGCTGAAAAACCGATTGTTGCTCCCGCCAAGCCGGTAACGCCGCCGGTGGTGAAACAAACTCCGGTCAAACCCGTCAAACCGGTTGCTCCGGTCAAGCAAGATAAGGTTGTCAAGCCGGTAAAACCCGCCCCGCAGGACAAGGTTGTCAAGCCGGTTCCGCGTAACGGAGTGATCCAGTATAAGGTGAAAAAAGGCGACAGCCTTTCGGTCATTGCTTACCGTCATGGCCTTAAAACTGCGGAATTGGCCGCGTACAACAATATCCCTGCCGACAAGCGCAACAGCATCCGCGAAGGTCAGATCCTGAACATCCCCGGTGCCGGTGCTTACAAAGACAGCAAGGCCCCGGCCAAGGTTGCCCCCCCCGCGCAGGACAGCAAAAAGGTGGCGGTCGCTGCCAATGGCGAATATGTGGTGAAACCCGGTGATGCGCTTGAACGTATTGCCCGCCGTCATGGTGTTTCCACCAACGCTTTGGCCCAGGCCAACAATATGAAAAAGGGCGATATTCTGCGCCCCGGACAGAAATTGAAGATCCCCGCCCGCGAAAGCTCGATCAAGGTCGACAGCAAAAAGGCGCAGACCACTGTCAAGCCGCAGTCGGATAAAAAATCCGGCGGCCAGTCCATCGACTTGGATGATCTGGATGTTGAATTGGATAAGCCCTCTGCCGGTGATAAAGATTCGTCTTTGCTGGAAGTTGTGCCGGTTACTTCCGACATGAGTATTGAAGCATTTGCCGAAGTCGTGGTTGTAGACGTGAGTGATATCCGCAAGTACAATCCGACTCTGCCGGCTGATGGAAAGCTCAAAAAGGGTATGCAGATCAAGGTCCCCAAACTTTGATGATCGGCTGTAAGCTGTAAAAGAAGAGTTTCATAAACTGCTGCTGGAAGATTTCGGCAGCAGTTTTTTTATGCCGGACGAGCAACTTTTACTGGTCATGATGACGGACGGTTTCGCCGGTAACGATCTGTAATTGCGTGTACTCGCAGAGATTGCGGCCGCTTTGACAACGCTGGAGCAGTTGCCAGGCTTGTTTGCCGATTTCGAACGGAGTGTTGGTTACACTGGTTGCCCGCGGAGTCAATTCCGGTGCGGTGTCATCGCAGCCTATTACTGCCAGCTCCCGCCCGATGGCAATACCGTTGTTGGAACAGAACCGGTAAATATATTTAAGGGCGCTGCCGGGGACGATCAACGCATCCGGCAGCTTGTTCAAACGCATCATCTTGTGCATGTGATTGTTGAAGTGTTCCCAGGTGTAGCCGCAGTAAAAAACCCATTCCGGTTCGACCTTAAGGCCGTGTTCAGCCATGATCCGGTAGTAATCCAGCAACCGCTGAAGCTGCACGGGGCTGCGGTTCCAGTCCTCGTCGACATTATGGATATAACCGATGCGGCGGTAGTTGCATTGAAAAAGATACTTTAATTGTATTTGAGTCATATCCGGAGAATCCCGCAGTTCATTGCCAACTCTGGCGGTATGATGCGGCAGCAGCGAAATACATTGCGGCAGCTGCCCGGCCAGCAGGGAAGTCAGATTGGCATCGACTCCACCCATAATAAAGGCGGTTTTTACATGCTGCCGGCGGAGAAGATCGGAGAGTTTGCCCGAAGACATATTGACTGCATTGATGATTTTCAGCTGCAACTGCTGTTTTTCAGCTTCCTGCCGCAGGGCATAAACAATGCCCCCCGGAAACGATTGTTTGGTTTCAATCAACGGAGCATTGGAAAAATAGATAAAAGCTATCTGATTCTGCGGCGGCTCCTGTAAACGGTAAAAACCGCTGCGGTCGCGTAATTCCAGACGGTGTAAGGCGACCATTTCGTCCAAAACACGTTTTAAGCGTATCCGGCCCAGCTGGGAGCGCTGCATGAGTTCCCGCAATCCGGGCAGACGTTCGCCGGGAGAAAGACGGGCGATCATATCTTCCAGAAAGGCGCGCGCGTAAAGTTCCGGATCTTTTTTTTCGTCGATATTATTCATGCTTAAAATTCCTGTTTGATGTTGTAATATAATCCTTCAAACAGTTCTTTGCAACCGTGCAATCAGATAAAAAGAATAAAACTGTGTTGGTGAATTGTGTTGTTGTAATTCAAAAACACACCATGAGCATGGCAAACGACAATTGAGAATTTGCAAAAATACTGTTTCCGGTGTTTAGTTAATATTGAACCAACAAAAATTTGAATCAATCCGAGGTGTTGCAATGCTTGAAATCGTTTGCCCGATCCATAACTCTGTAGAAAATGCAGAAGTGGTCAATACGTTTGAACCCCGTAAAATAACACATGTTTTCCATGATATAGATGGTACTCACTCGCTGATCCGCGATTGGCCTCCGGTAATGGCACTGGTCAACGGTGCGATTGCCCGTTACGGCATGTTTCCCGGCGATGCCAGACAGATTGCGGATGCCATTGCCCAACACCGCGGCGAAGTGTTTGAAGAAGCATACCGTTTTGCGATCGAATCTGCCGGTTTGTCGGCACTGACCCAGATGGAGTGGGCGCTGCGCATGGCCCGCCGCTTGAACAACAGTTCCAGCGAAATCAATGAAAAGATCATTGCGGCGATTTGGCGCGGCGAGGAATTGTTTGAAGATTCCGGCGAAAGCGCCGAAGAGCTTGAGCTTATGCAGCAGCAGGCCACGGAACTTTTCCGGGCGTATGAAATACTGCTGCTGGAAATGTGCCGCGACAAAAATCTGGCTGCCGCCCGGATCGACCCGACGGCATGGCAGGTGCCTGGAAGTGTGGATTTTATGCAGTTTCTGCACCGCAACGGGGTGAAAAATTACTTTGTTACCGGTGCGGTGGTGGAGCATGATGAAGCCGGTCAGCCCCGCGGAACGATGGCCGAAGAGGTGTTGACGCTGGGCTATCCGATCGGGGAGGGCAAACTTATTGAACGCTTTTGCGGATCAACGTGGACCGAAAAGCTGCCCAAGGTGGATATCATGCGCAAGCTCTGTATTCAGGATAATATCAAACCGGAAAACCTGCTGGTGATCGGCGACGGCCGCAGCGAGGTCGCCGCCGGAGTGGAACTGGGCGCGATCATCATCAGCCGGCTTGATCCGGAGCAGAAACGCGCCCGGGAGATCCACCGCGAAATCGGTACTCACCTCATATTGCCCGATTATTTGCACGCCAGAAAACTTTTTGCCGTCAAATAAGTGTAAAGCACTTATTTGAGAGATTGAAAAAAAATCAGTCTGTATTATATTATAGAAATATAGTTGAAAATGCAATGTATTCCGGTTGTTTCCGGAACTGTGATTTGAGGATTGATTTTTTATGAGTGCGGTTGGATGGGCGTTGGCGTGCATGTTGTTTGCCGCCGGGAATGATCTTTTGTTCAAGTTTTTTGCCGGAAAAAATCGCGGCAACGGTTTTTTTGTTTCGGTAGTCGGTGTAGTCTGGCTGGTGGTAACACTGGCGTTTGCGTTGACCGCGCCGAAACCGGAATCATGGCAGGCAACGATTTTCTGGGGATGTGTTTCCGGATTTTTTTCAGTGGGCGGCAATTTGCTGATGCTTGATGCCATGCGTTCGCTGGATGCCGGCGTTTGTGCCACGATCTACCGGCTCAATCTGGTGCCGGTTACGGTCGGTGCGGCCTTTCTGCTGGGCGAAACGATCTCGCTTGAACAGTATGCCGGGATCGTCTGTGCCTGCGCGGCGGTGTGTGCGTTTGTTCCCCGCAAAAATGATTCGGCGGCGCGTAAAACGCTGGGCTGGGCTTTTGTGATCATGCTGATCGCTTCTTTGATGCGGGCCGGGATGGGGTTGAGTTACCGGTACGGTTTCATGCATGGCGCCAGCGAAAAATATGTGGTGGTCATCAACAGTTTGTTCTGGGTGTTCGGCGGCGTTATTTACGCATTCTGGCGCGAACGCTCGCTGATGCCCTACAGGTGTAACGATTACAAAAATCTCTTTTTCCTTGGCGGTCTTTCCGGCGCATTGGTTACCGGGATCGTTATTACCATGGCAATGGCGACCAAACTGGGACAGGCTTCGGTGGTGCTGCCGATCTCGCAGATGAGTTTTCTGGTAACCGGGCTGATGGGAATTTGGCTTTTGAAAGAAAAACTTACCCCCGGCAAGGCGCTGGCCTTTGTACTGGGGGTAGGGGCGATATTGCTGTTGAGTATCAAGTTCTGAACTTACAAAGCAGCCAGAATTTCAACAGCATTGGTATCGGGCTTGACTTTGGGCATGATCTTTTCGATCATGCCTTTTTCGTCAATGATAAAGGTAGTGCGTACCACGCCCATGGAAACTTTGCCGTAAAGTTTTTTTTCCTGCCATACGCCGTAGTCTTGAATGGCTTGCAGATCCGGATCGGATAACAGAATAAACGGCAGCGCATATTTTTCAGCAAACTTTTTATGACTGGGGACGCTGTCTTTGCTTATGCCGATAACGACCACACCTTTAGTTTTAAATCCGGCGTAATTTTCTGCAAACGCACACGCCTGCCGGGTGCAGCCGGGGGTGTTGTCTTTGGGATAAAAATAGACTACGACCTTTTTTCCGGCAAAATCGCTTAACTTAACGGTGTTGCCATGCTGATCGGTCAAACTGAAATCGGGGGCTTTAGCTCCAACTTGCATATCTTGCTCCAATTGGGAATTGAAAAAAATCCGGTCCGGTTAAAAAACGCCAGACCGGAGAATTTTACAGAACCACTTACGCGGTCGGCAGTTTGAACGCCTGAATAATATCGTCGACCTGCTGATCGTTGATCGGCGAAAGTTCGCCCAAACGGCTGGCCATGATGATACACTTGGCGGTGAATTCCGACACTTCCAGACGGTCAAACGCTTCCAGAATCGTTTTGCCGGTGGTCAGCACACCGCAGTTTTCGATCAATACCACCGGAGTAGCCGGCGAAAGCACTTTGACCACTGCATCCGGATCTTTGAAATATTCTTCGCTGGAAAGCATCGGTACATCGCGCATCATAATGTAGCTTTCCGGAATCGTCCGGCTGTCGATCTTGTGGCTGGTTACAGCAAACGCCATGATGTAGGGCGGACGCATCATTAAAATCGAATTGACCCAGGGGCATTTATTGAAGATGTTGCGGCAGATCGGGGTGGCGGTAGAGGGCATCTTGCCGGCTTCGCGCATACCCATGCGCATACGCACAATGCCGGGGGCATCCAGATACATCGGGTCAAAACCGGAAGGCGTGATCAAAAAGTCATCATGGTCGCTCAAGCGGGCGCTCAAAAAAGCACTGCCGCTGAAGAGCAGCCGCTGATGGTAGGCACGACTGCGGAAGTTGGCCAGTTCGTCGCGCAGTTCACACTCCGCAGCGCTGACCACATCGGGAATAAATTCCGGGTAGGAACGTTTGGGCAGTTTACCGGTCAGCGGCTGGATCTCGCCGCCGAAACTGGCCGCGTTGATCTGAATACGCGCCACATAGTCCAGGGCTTCAAAACGGGCAAAGGCTTCGGTGATGGTTTTACCGGCCATAACTGCACCGTGATTTTCCATGATTACTGAATCGTTGCCTTTGGCGAATTCCTGGGCGATGATGCTGCCCAGAGCTTCCGAACCGGGAATTTCGTATTTGGCGAACGCAACCTTGCCGCAGATGCGTGCCGCGCTGGGGATCAGCGTCGGGTCCGGCACGCGGCGGGTCAGGCTGAACGCCACCAGCGCCGGGCTGTGGGCGTGCAGCACAGCTTTGACATCGTCGCGCAGCTGATAAACCGATTTATGGAACGGCAGTTCGCTGCTGGGCTTATGCAAACCGTGAACGGTACCGTCGGGGGCCACGCGCACAATATCTTCCGGACGCAAAGAACCTTTGTCGATACCGCCGGGCGTGATCCAGATGTTGCCGTCTTCGTCTTTGATCGACAGATTCCCGCCGGAGGTGGTGGTCATGCCGTAGTCGTAAAGAGTTTTCAAAGTTTGCACAAGAATATTGCGCGGATGTGTGTACTGCAGTTCCATATTAAAAATCCTTCTCCTTACGGAATTTTATGATTTGTGAGCTTATAATATAGCACGGATCGGGTAAAAATCCAATATTGAGTGTTTTTTTATCTATATTTTTTTATTTATATATTTTTATCTAATCTTGTCAGTGTATTTTGAGGCATTTATCATGCGATAAGTTGCATGAACGGCAGCCTGCAGGCGTGATTTTTTTATAGCTGACGGAGGCGGCGGGGAAGGGGGGGCAGTAATTAAGCTCAAATATGTAACATATCCGGTTATTCTGCGTTATATTTTTGCATTTTCTCATAAATTTGCTTTGAGGGGCAGCTGTTGGCATCATT
>SUWA01000067.1 GCA_015061695.1 Lentisphaerota bacterium | reverse complement strand
TTCCATAATTATATAGCGCGGCGAAATCGGGGCTTTGCAGTCGCGGCACTTCCCCCCCAGTGCCAGAAAACCTATCACCGGCACATTATCGAACCAGCGTATCTTATGATTGCATTTGGGGCAATGGCTCGGCACTACGACCACTGATTCACCCAGCGGAATACGCCAGATGCAGACATTGAGAAAACTGCCCAGACAACTGCCGAAAACAAATGCAAATACGATCAGCACTCCCGGCGGCACAACCTCCGACAGCGGCATACGCAACAGTTCATACCAATTCATCTCCGGCCTCACTCCCTGCTTTTACTCTTTTTCGTAAGGCGCATTAAGTGCCCCGATATAGCTGGAATCATGACGGCGGTAAAGCACCCGCGGCGCATTGGGATCGGCTTCGATCCGGCGGATCACATTTTTTATTTCGTAAGGCGGTTCGATCCGGGTCATGCGGAAAGACTCCGGCTCGCGCAGCAGTTTTTCCACGGCTTTTTTGGCCCCCTCGCGCAACAGCTGCCGCGCTTTAACCGGCGACAGATGGATCGCAGAAAGTTTGCTCCGGCTGTAGACTTCGGCCGACGCATCGTCCAAACCATCTTCGGAGTTACAGCCGCGTTTTACCCCCACAGTTACCACTCCGGGAGCAAGAGCTTCGGCCTCGCGGGCAAAGGCTTCTTCGCCGGCGGCAAAAATCACCGGCACACCCAATTCGGCCGCGGCAAATGCCATTTCGCCGAATTCGCCGATGGCAATACCATTGACTGTAAGTTCAAAAGTGGAAAACGATCCCGTATGTGTTATATGACTCCACGGCGTGCGTGACTTGGCGTGCTGCCCCACGCAGGCATAGGCGTCAAAAGTTTCATCCAAAGTGAACGGCCACACCGGCGAAGCCGCTCCGCGCTGCAGTTCCACGCGCTCATCCAGCAGTTCCGGATCGACCGCGCCGGGACCATGACCATCGACCACGCGGATCTCGGTAGCACCGCCGGCAAAAAAACCTTCAATACAGGCGTTGGCTTCTTCGGTCAAAAGCCGTTTGGCTTTGTCGTAATAGGGTTTTCCCGGCGAACACCATTCTTCAAAATTCAAAACCCCGGCCACACCTTCCAAGTCAGTCATCAACATGATTTTCATAACAACAGAATCCTTTATCTTTTGCCCCGCATCCGGGAGTAAAATACCGGTTTGACCTTTTCTGCGTAGTATGGGAAACGCTTTATCGCATCTTCATCAGCATCCTGCGGAATATACCGGAAACGTTTGTAAAGCCATACATACTGTTCCGGATAACGCCGGATGAAACTTTCGGTCATGTGCATGAGGTCCTGAATGACTTCGCGGTCGCAAGTGTACTCATCAAACGGTTTAGCCAATTCAGCAACATAAGAAACGATCGAGTTATTTTCGCGCACGCAAGTACCGTAGAGGATCACGGCCGGAATATCGTTGGCATCGCAGTAGCGTTTGAGCAACGCCGGTGCCGTACTGCTGGGGGCCGGCAAACCGAAAAACTCCACAAATTCACCGCCATCACGCACCCGGGTATTCTGGTCGATAAGTGTACCGATACTCATATTGCTGCGCAGCGCTTTGATTGCGGCTTTCATCGCGCCTTTGGCAAAAATGATCTTGAGTCCGCCGGTCTTTTCGCGGCGGCCGGAAATAAGTTTGTTCAAATATTTATTGCGCGAAGGCTTGGCAATGGCCGCCATCTCCAAACCGGTGTAATAAGGCGCCATCAAGCCGGAAGCCTCCCAACTGCCCAGATGCGGATTGACAAAAATTATGCGGACATTCTTTTCCACATATTTTTTGATTTTCTGCATTGCCTCATCGGTGGGCTTGCAGACCCGTTCGATCCGGCGCGGTATGCCGCTCATCCAGATAAATTCAAGAAAATTCAACGCCACCAGCCGGATACTTTTAACGGCAACAGCATGGATGCGCTTTTCGTCCCATTCCGGAAAAGCCACTTTGATATTGCCGGTGCAAATTTTCAGTGCCGACGGCATCAACCGGATGCACCCGGCCGCGATCCGGGCATAAAAACGCACCATAAAACGGGGTGAAATGCGGATTTGAAAACAAAACCATAACGCGATCAGATAACTGAAAAAGTAACGTATGTTTTTGAAAAAATCCTTCATATTATGCAGCAATCTCCCGTACAATCACTTCCGCCGCGCCCGCGGCAAACGTGTAAAACGCGCCGTACCGTCGCTGCGCATTTTTATTCCGTTGGCAAAAAGCACGCTGTTCAATGCGGCATGGCCGATATTCTGCATCAGATGCAGGCGGCTTTCGTCGCTGCATTCCTGTTTTTCCGGAGCTTTGACTTCGCGCACACTGCCGTCGGGCAGGATGTACCACACGCCCCAGTTATCGGGCATTTCGTCCGGCGCGATCAGATTTTCCGGCACGGCTATGATCAGATAATCTGCTACGGCCGCCCGGGCCAGCAGTTCCATGCGCGTACCTTTATACAAACTTTGCTCCAACGAACGTATCCGGCGGCAGAGTTTGTGATACTTTTTGTTGCTGCTGGCAGAATAGTTGAAACTGCGGAACTCGTCAAAAAGTTCATCTTCGGCCCGCAGATGCGGTTCATCAATGCGGATCTGCGCTTCCATTGTGCTGCGCTGCTGTTTGAGTTCCACAAGTTCCCGTGCCACAGCATCGCTGCCGGCACATTCCGGCAGACACTGTTCGCGCTTGCTGTAAACATCGACCACCTCCGCAGCGGAGAGCTTGTTCAAACGGCCCTTGTACTGCGAATAATATGCCGCCACCGGGGCCTTGAATTTACGCAAACGGCAGGGCACATGCAAAGCTGCCGCAGTGGCACCGTTTTTGACCAGATGCGCCAAAACCGCCTGATACAGCGGCAGTTCCGGATCCCCGTTGGAGCGCGGTTTTTTTTCTGATCCAACAACTGCAGTTTCCGGGTCAGCGACCGCGGGTGATACTTCGTTACTTCCGGCAACACTCCCGCCGTCCGACGCTGTATTAGGAATCAAACCGGTATCTACCGGAACCGCTTCTGAAGCCGGCGGCAAATCCGGTTCATTGCTCTGAACCGGAGTGCTTGTTTCGTACAACGGAGTATCAAAATCAAAAAGCAGTTGATTATCAGAATCTTTTTTCATAACCTTTTCCGGGTGTTACTTTTTTTCAATTTTGCGCAATTTATTGCCGCGCAGCCAAATCACTGCCGCCGTCAGGATCACCAGAACGATGCTGATGAGATAAGCGATCTTCAGATTCAACCCCACCCCGACCGGACCGCCGTGCGCAGGCGATATCCACAATATATATGTCAACACAATAAAGAGCATGAATAACCCGGGGATCAGCGAAATCAGGCAATTTTTGCCGTTGCGCAAAAGATATACCGCCCCGGCCAGCAGCGTGGTAACGGCCAACACCTGATTACCCCAGGAGAAATAGTTCCAGAGCAGACCAAAAGTCTTGGCACTCAAATTCGACCACCAGAGCAGCGCGGCCACCACTACCAGCATAGCGCCGCAAAGCAGCAGGCGGTTGACGATCGGCTTCTGATCTATGTGCAGCATTTCGCCCAGCGCCATACGGGTGCTGCGCAATGCGGTATCGCCGGAAGTGATCGCCAGCACCACCACGCCCAGCACAGTAACCGTACCGGCCACACTACCCAGAAAATGCGTGGTTATATGACTCAACACCTTGGTGGCGCCTACTTGCATATATTCAGGCACAAGGTTGTAAATAGCCAGCCCGGCCCCAGCCCAGATCATGCCGATGATACCTTCGGCCACCATCATGCCGTAAAAAGTGCTGCGGGCCTGCCGTTCAGTTTTCATGGTCCGCGCCACGATCGGCGACTGCGTGGCATGGAATCCGGAAATGATCCCGCAGGCAATGGTTACAAACAGCATGGGCAGGATAGGTTGATTTTTTTCGGCAGTAAACATCTGACTGCGGAATGCTTCGCTTTCCTGCAGCAGAGCGGGGTCTTTGATACCTTCCCACACCAGCACTGCAAAGATCGCCAGCGTGCTTACGATCAGCAATCCACCGAAAAAGGGATAAATCGAACCGATGATCTTATCCACCGGGAACAGCGCCGCTACCACATAATAGATCGTGATCGCCACCACCGCGTACCAGAACCACTCGCCGGGGATCAACCCTGAAATCAGGTTGGCCGGAATATTGACGAACACCGCCACCACCAACAGCAGCAGCACGACCATGAACCACGAAAAGATGTGATAATAAGTCTTGCCCAGATTATCTTTGACCAGCGTTGTCAGGTTGGCGCCGTTATTGCGCAGCGACATCATACCGGCGATCATATCGTGCGTGGCCCCGGCGATCAGGTTGCCGATGGGCAGAATAACAAAGACGATCGTACCGAATTTGATCCCCAATATCACCCCGATCACCGGCCCGATACCGGCAATATTCAAGAGCTGGATCAACATATTTTTCCAGTGCGGCAGAGTCACATAATCAACTCCGTCAGGATTTTTCACCGCCGGAGTCGGACGGTCATCCGGCCCCAACACACTTTCCACGAGTTTACCATAGGTAAAATACCCGACCACCAACACGGCAATGCCGCCCAGAAACAACAACATAATAAAATTCCTTTGCTTTACGTTGTTAAGTAAAAAACAATCGGAGTAAATATACCACACCATTTTTTTATTGCAAGCAATAAATCAGCTATAAACCGCTCCGGAGGCAACTTTATTCATTATTTTTTGCCGCCGGGCGGATTTCCGGTGGCAGAAAACCGCAGCCGGAGTTATATTAAAGTCTGTAACGAAAGGTTCTTTTTATGCCGATGGAAAATTTTCTTATCCCCACGCTGGCTTCCGCGCTGCTGCTGGGTTTTTACGATGTATGCAAAAAGCGCGCCGTACAGAATAATCCAATAGCGCCGACTTTGTTCTGGTCAAACTTGTGCGGCAGTTTGTTTTTTATTGTCATTATGCTTATCTCCGGCCATCTGGCATCGGCAAGTCAATGCACACTGCCGCAGTACGGATTTATTTTCGGCAAAGCCCTGCTGGTGGGTGCCAGCTGGGCATGTGTATATTACGCCATGCGCGAACTGCCCATATCCATTGCCGCACCGGTGCGGGCTTCGTCGCCATTGTGGGTTTTTATCGGCAGTCTGATTTTTTACCGGGAAATCCCCGGAGTGGTTCAGGCCGCGGCCATGCTGCTGATTTTCGGCGGCTATCTGATTTTTGCTTTGAGCGGCAAGCTGGAAAATATTGACTTCAAGCGCCACAAAGGCATCCACGCGCTGCTGCTGGGTACTTTACTGGGGTCAGCAGCGGCACTTTATGACAAATATTTGCTCAATACAGTTCAGATACCGCCGAAGACCGTGCAGTTTTATTTTGCGCTGAATCTGATCCTGATACTGGGCGCAAACTGCATTTTCTGCAGCTTCCGGAAAAACAAGAGTCAGCTCAAGTTCAAGATGCACTGGAGCGTAGCGGCTACCGGCATACTGCTGATCGCTGCCGACTTCTGTTATTTCTATGCTGTGAGCCTGCCGGATATACACATTTCGGTAATTTCGCTGGTGCGCCGGAGCAACTGTATTGTCAGCTTTGCGCTGGGAGCATTCATTTTCCGCGAAAAACATTTGAGCAAAAAGATCATCGCCATGGTGCTGATATTGCTGGGAGTGGCTTTGCTGGCGCTGATCAAGTAAAAAATCGGCAAAAAATTATTTAACGCTGTTGCAATTTAAATTTACTGTATTACATTACCCAATGAAAGTAAGTTAACGCTATTATAATGCAGGAAAGATCGACACTATGGATTCAGAAAAACGTCAGGCTCAACTCGAACGCACCACCCGCGAAACCGCTATCAAACTGGCAATAAATATCGACGGCAGCGGCAAGTCCGATATCCACACCGGGATCGGCTTCCTTGATCACATGCTCGAACTTTTTGCCAAACACGGTTTTTTTGATCTTACGATAGAAGAAAAAGGCGATATTCACGTTGACTACCATCACAGTATGGAAGATCTGGGGCTGGCATTGGGCAGTGCCATTGCCAAAGCCCTGGGCGACAAAGCCGGCATCCGGCGCTACGGCAGCTGCCTGCTGCCTATGGACGAAGCGCTGGCCGAAGTGGCGCTGGATCTCTCCGGACGGCCTTATCTGGTCTACAATGCCAATATGCCGGCCGGTCAGGTCGGCGATATTGATGTAAGACTTTTCCACGAATTTTTTCAGGCATTGTGCGTAAAAGCCGGCATGAATCTGCATATAAGACTGCTGGCCGGCGAAGAAACCCATCACTGTCTGGAAGGGATCTTTAAAGCCTTTGCCAAGGCGCTGGATCAGGCCACGCAGTACGACAGCCGGGTCCAGGGGGTGCTTTCCACCAAGGGGTGTCTGGATTAAAGCGAAAGGTTGAAAAGCAATGCTGAACATAAATTCTCTGATCCTGGCCAGCGATGCGGGCGTATGGTACGCCTTTGCCAACTCCGACGGCATGGGCAAAGCGATCGTTTTTCTGCTTTTTTTAAGTTCCATGGTCGCATGGTTCATTATGATCGAAAAAGGTCTGGCGCTTTACCGCTCGCAGAAACTCTCCGAACGTTTTGCGTTTGATTTTGACCAGAAGCACAGTATGCACGCCATGCTCAAAGAAAGTACCGACAATCCCTGCCCGGTAGCCAAAGTCTACATCAGCGGTATGCAGCAGCTGCTGGACTTTAACGGTATGACCATTGATCAGGCCAAAGATCAACCTGCCATACGCAATCAGAGCAGTATGTGCAAACTCTCGCCCGCCCAGCTGGATGCAGTTCAAACTTCCATGGAGCGCGAGATCTCCGGGCAGATATTTGTGATCGAAGAACGTATCGGTATGCTGGCTACAGCTGTAAGTCTGGCGCCATTCCTCGGCCTTTTCGGTACCGTCTGGGGGGTAATGATCGCATTTTGCGGGGTGGCTTCGGCCGGCAGTGCCAACATTCAAGCTCTGGCGCCGGGGGTGGCCGGGGCGCTGCTGACCACCGTGGCGGGGTTGCTGGTGGCGATCCCGTCGCTGGTGGGCTACAACTTCCTGACCCAGATGATCCGCAAGATCACCGTCAGCATGGATAACTTCAGCGAATCCTTTATGGCCCGGCTCAAACTTGAACAGCTGGTAGCCAAAGATCCGGTGCCGCAGTCTGTTCAGAGTCGTCCGGTCAACACTCCGCCGCCGCGTCCGGCCGCCTCGATTCCGGCCAACCGGCCGCTCAATCAAGCTCAAGACCGGCCGGGAGCTTACTCAAGTCAAAGCCATTATCCGGTAAATTCCAACAGCAGTACCATGCGCAGCAGTTACAGCAACTCCGGCAGTTCCGCTTATAATTATTCCGGGCAAAGTCCAACCGATGCGCCGCGCCAGATGTCTTTCGGCGATATGCAAGGCAGTATGAGCGACCCCGATAACTCCATGAGGAATTGATTATGGCGCGAAAAAAGATGCGCTCGCAGCTGGATGCCATCGACCAGATCAATATCACACCGCTGCTTGACCTTACTTTTATGCTGCTGATCGTTTTTATGATCACAACTCCGTTGATGGAAAACGGCATTGACGTTACGCCGCCGACCATGAATGCGGATAAACTGCAGACCGAAAAGACCATGCGTAATCTGACCATCACCCGCGACGGTTCGCTGACGCTGGAAAAATTGCCGGTATCGCGTGATCTGCTGCTGCAGGAATTGCAGAAGATCAAACAGAATGATCCCGATGCAGTGCTTCTGCTGCGGGCCGACGGTTCGCGTGAGTACAAAGAAGTGATCGAAGTAATGCGTATAATCCGCGATTCCGGCTTCAAAAATGTGCAGCTGGTAACATTGAGCGACGGTCAGGAGCAATAAAAATTCCGGCCGGAACAGCCTTTTCCATAAAAAAGTGCATTTTTTTGCATTCTCCGGGAAACTGTTGATCTTTTCTGGTGTCTTATAAAAAAGATCAATAATTAATTTTTACCGGAATGGCTTGTCTATGCACCAACCTGACAGCGCGTATTCGGAGTTCGACGACAACCGTCTGGTCGAACTTGCCCGTCAAAACGACATCAATGCTTTTGAAGAGATCGTCAGCCGTTACCGGCAGCGGCTCTATCAAACGGCGCTGGCGATCCTGAATTCCCATCACGATGCCGAAGAAGTTACACAGGATGCGCTGATCAAAGCGTTCCGGGCGCTGCCCGGATTCCGCGGCGACTCGCTCTTGCTGACCTGGCTCTGCCGGATCGTGATCAATCAGGCGCACAACAAGTATCACTGGAACCGCCGCCGCGGCAGCGAAGTCAATTTGAGTTTAAGCCGTCCGCCCGAACCCGGCGGCGACCAGCAGCAGGAAGACTTTAATATCCCCGACATGCGCTACACACCAGCGCGTGAATTGCAGAATATTGAGTTGGGCTTGCTCCTGACCCGCGAAATCGCGCAACTGCCGGACTCGCTGCGCGAAACCATGCAGCTGCGCCACCTGAAAAATCTGGCCTACGAAGAGATCGCCCAAAAGCAGCATTGCCAACTGGGTACCATAAAATCACGCCTCTCGCGCGGACGCGAACTCTTGCTCAAACGGCTGCAAGTCTACGGCATAACCCCGGACGAGTAGTATTTTTGCCTTTTTTGGAATAAGCAACAGTTGCTTTTCAGTTTTTCGGTGTTATTGTAACTTCAGTACACAACACATGCTCTTTTATCTGTACAACTGGAGTTATAAATTATGGAACTGAAGTTATCGCAAAAAACACTTTCCGGCACAATCAGCGAAATCTGGCAGCAATTACTGCAAGTACCGGCAAATTATACTTTTAAACCACGCGTTGAATTGATAAAAACGTATGAATTTACCGATTACACTGCCGAGCTGTATCTTCAGGCTAACGGCCCCGGTACAGTTCAAAGAGTCATAAAAACCGTTCCGCGCGATTTTTCCGCCCCGCTGCCGGCGGTGGCTGCGCCGTTTTATTATCCGGAAGCCATGCTGGGTTTTGATCCCGAAACCATGGCCGTTGAAGAGCGTTTTGCCGAAATTGCCATGCTTACGCATTTGGCTCAACGCGGTTTTATCGTTATTTCGGCCGAGGCTTATCACCTGACTTATCTGAAAAGCGATCTGCCGCGCCTCGAATGGGCCCGCTGGCAGCAAGCCGGCGATGCGCTGACGCTCGACTACCCGGATTGGTGCGGCATCGGCAAGCTCGCAGCCGACACACGATTGCTGTTGGATATGCTGGAAAGCGATCCGCGGGTGGATAAAGAACGCATCGGTATTGCCGGCCACTCCCTCGGCGGCAAGATGGCCTATTACACCGGTTGCATCGATCCCAGAGTCAAAGTCATCATGGCCAGCGACTTCGGGATCAATTACGATCAAAGCAACTGGCACGACAGCTGGTACTGGGGCGATAAAGTAAAACTCCTGCAGGCAGCCGGACTCGAACAGTGGCAACTGCTGGATATTGCCAACGGCAAACCTTTTATGCTGCTGGCCGGACAATTTGACAACATGGCAAGTTTCGACTCCATGCAGCGCTCCGGCGCCTATCCGGCCGGTTCGGAAAAACTCCGGATCATCAACCACGCCACCGGCCACCGGCCGCCTCAAGACGTACTCCAACAAGGCTACGACTTTTTGCAGAAGTATTTGCAAAAATAGAGCCGCCGGGGAATTATCGGAACTGCGGCAAGACTTTTGCAGCAGTTCCGCCTGCACAATTTACTCCGGCTGCCATTTTGTTACCCGGCCTGCCGGTATTCCCGATCAGGCTGAATTTTCTCTTTTTATTGCGGTTTTCCCGTCTTGCAGAGTTGATTTTTACAGCTTTGGAGTTAACTTATATTTATGCACAAAAATGAATGGGAACAACAATGCAGAATTATTCAGATACAAGGCGCCGGATCGAAGATTTTTGTCAACAGCGCAACAAGTATAAACCGGATGCTTACGAGTTTGTTACCCAAAGCGTAACCGGCCAGGTCAACAGACTCCAAAAACCGCGCCACCTTTCGGCGCTCGAAGTGCTGCAAGGTATGCAAAGCGACCTCAAAGAGCAATTCGGGCCGCTGGCTCCGGTTGTAATCGACGAGTGGCAGATCAAAACCGCATCGGATATCGGAGAAATCGTTTTTGATTTGATTACCATGAATATATTGAGCGCTTCGCCGGAAGATAAACGCAGTGATTTTGATATAGATTTCACCTTTTTCCCGGCCCGCACTTCCACCCGGCAAGCCAGCTGTATAAATATGGAGATACCAAAAATTGACTGACCGGACCCTGTTGCCTGTAGCAACCTTTGCCCTGCCCAATGGCGCAGTGCTTTATCACATAAAAAATAATTCCCGTTTGACCCGTATTCAAGCGGTAATGCGTACCGGCAGTATCCATGAAGGAGTAGACAGCGGCAGCGGTTTGTCGCATTTTCTGGAACACATGCTCTTTCAGGGGTGCGCCCGCTATCCCGGCAACAGTGCCTCCGATGCCATCCATCAAATGGGCGGGGACTGCAATGCGTACACGACTTTTGACCACACCGCGTACTATGCCGAAGTTCCGGCAGAAAAATTCGCCGAAGCCGCCGATGTGATCGCCGCAATGGTAACGGCCCCGCTTTTCCCGGAAGATAAATTCAAAAGCGAAAAAGAAGTGATCGCCCGCGAAGCCGATATGATCCTCGACCGGCCGGCCTACCGGCTGATCCAACAGCTTTGGCAGGGCATGTACGGCAATCACCCGGCCGGAATGCCTATCGTAGGCTATCCGGATAAGATCGCTCAAGTAACTTGTCAGGTGATGCGCGACTATTATCTGCGCCGCTACGGGGCAATGCGCAGCCACTGGATCGTAAGCGGCTCGCTGGACAGTAATTATGTACAATCGGTCATGGCCGGAAAACTGGCCTCGTTCCAACGCGGCAATCTTCTGGAACCGGTTTGCCCGGAAGTACCGGAAAATTGTTTTGAACAGCGCCTCGAAAGTTCTTTTAAAGATCCGCTTACCCGCATTGCACTGGGTATCCGCGCGCCCCGTCCGGGCAGAAAAACTCCGGCATTGGATCTGCTGGCAGGGATCCTCGGCGGCAACGACAGCTCTTATCTGGTAAAGAAATTTTTGTATGAAACAGAGTTGGCGCTGGCGATTGATGCAGAATTCGACTCGATGAGCTTCGGCAGTGTTATGGCGGTCAGTGCGGTGTGCGAACCGGATAAATCAGTTGCGCTGGAAGCCGGCATCCGCGATGCGCTGGAAAAGATCCGCCGCCGGGGAGTGAACGCTGAAGATCTGCAGAAAGAAAAACTCCAGCAGAAGATCACCATTTATCAACAGCTGAAAAACACCGCCTCGCAGGTCAGTATGGTCAACTCGCTGCGCATGAATTTCAACAATGCCGAAGCCCTGGAGCAATATCTGGAAAATCTGAATTCGGTTACGCTCGACGAAGTCAATGCTGCGGCCGCAGAGTACCTCGATCCGGCCCGGTTTGTCTGGTCAAAGGTAGTTCCGGAAAAACCATCTGAAAGCGTTACATTTTCCGATGCAAGTGCCGTACAGAACGTTATCGTAAGCGGCAAGTTTGAAAATCTGTGCAGTTACGCGACCGTCGAACGCAGCAATATACCTATGGAAACACTCTCCATACTGCTGCCGGCCGGTCCGGTCTGGGAAAACGGCTGCCCGCACGGCATCAGTACCATGTTGAGCAAGATCTTGAGTACCGGTCCGGATAATATACCCGAAGCTGATTTTTACGAAATGCTCGACAATGCCGGGATCGATCTGGATGTCAGCTGCGGCAACAACTCCATGTCAATTGAAATGAGTTTTCCGCCGGAATCCCGCAGTTTGGCACACCAACTCATGCAAGATCTGCTCCGCCATCCCCGGCAGGACGCACAAGTGTTCAGCCGCATACAGAATAATTTGATCGAACAACTGACCAGCAAACTCAACGAAACCGGTTTTGCCGCACTGCAGAAGGCCCGGAGGTTGCTTTTCGGAGTTCACCCCGGCGGCAACAGCCGGCTGGAAAGCGTGGAAGACTTGCAGCAGATCACGCCGGAAATATTGAATAAATTCTATTTTTCCTGCTGGGATAAATCGCTGGCCAATATCGGAACGACCGTCAAGCCCGACGATCCACTTGAAGCTCAACGTGTTACCGCAGAATTGCAGCAGCTGGCCGCCGCCTGTCCGTGGCAGGAAACGGCGCTGATCAGACCGCAGCCCGTTACCCGGCAGGATTTGCCAGCTGAAGATATGCTTCAGCCTTTTATCATACCGATCGACCGCGAACAGGCAACCGTGGTTTGCGCGATCCTCGGCGGTTTGGCCCACCAGCGCGAATATTATGCTCTGCTGATACTCGATGCCGCACTGAACGGTCTGGCCAGCCATCTCTTTAAGGAAGTGCGCGAAAAGCGATCACTGGCTTACAGTACCGGCGTGGTCGTCCATTGCGGATTGGTTCAGGGCATGGTGGCGCTCCACGCCGGAGTAAAGCCGGAAAATGCGGCGGCGGCCCTGCAATGTCTGCAAGACGAAATCACCCGTTTGCGCACCAACGGACTGGAAGCCGATGAATTCAATTCAGCCAAACTGGCGGCACTGACTTCTCTGGCACGGCAGCAGGAAAGTGCCGAAAGCCAGCTGATCCACACCCAGCTGACGATTTTTTACGGTGGACAGGCGGGTCCGGAAAACGATGCGTCCAGCATACTGCAAAGCATAGACTGCAGCGAGTGCAACCGGATATTGCACCGTATTTTCAACTCTTCTCCGACAACTCAAGTAGTTGCCGGCAATATAAAAAAATCAACCATTTAACAGGATCGGATATTGACCATGAGCAAAAAAAATTACTTACTGGGTTTTGATATTGGCGGCACCAAGATCGGGATCGGCTTGGGGACTGCCGAGGGCGAAATCCTGCAAAGCCGGCGCATCGACAACGTGAACACCAATCCGGACGAAGTTCTGCCCCAACTGGCCGAAATCGCCAAACAGGAACTGGCCGATGCCAACTTGAGTGCCGGCGATGTATTGGCGTTCGGTATTTCCACGCCCTCCCCGGCGGATATACCTAACGGCATAATAACCACGCCGCCCAACAACCCCTACTGGCGTAATGTACCGATCAAAAAATATCTGGAAGATGCGCTCAATATCCGCGGCTGTTTTGATAACGATGCCAATTGTGCGGCGCTGGCCGAATGGTATTTCGGCGCCGGCAAAGGCTGTCAGAACATGATCTATCTTACCATGAGTACCGGTATCGGCGCCGGGGTCATTGCGGAAGGCAAACTGATCCGCGGCAAGAGTTTTCTGGCCGGCGAGATCGGCCACAGCGTGCTGGTTCCCGGCGGGCGTCAGTGCAACTGCGGTTTAAAAGGCTGCTACGAAGCCTATGCCGGAGGCCGCGCACTGGCCCAGCGTATGCAGGAAGAACTGCGCAATTCCCCCACCCACGAAATGCTGGCTTTTGCCAAGGATAACAAGCTCGAAAATCTCGACTTGCTGGCGCTGGAAAAAGCCGCCCGCGCCGGAGTGGATTACGCCGTCAAACTGTGGGACGAAATGTGCTTGCGCGATGCACAGGCATACGGCATGTTGATGAATATATTCAACCCCGAAAAGATCGTATTGGGTACGATCGCTTATGCCGCCGGCGACTTCTTTATGGAACCGGTCAAAAAATATCTGCCCGAATTTGCCTGGCCGGAAACTTTGTCGGTCTGCGAAATTGTCCCCAGCCAGCTGCGGCGCGACATCGGCAGTTACGCCGGGATCGCCGGAGCGCTTTACGAACTCAAACAGGAAAGCTCCATATAAAATGAAGGTCTTGATTTCAGCAGAACAGATCCGCGACCGGGTTCAAACGCTGGGGCGTATCATTGAAGAACACTATAAAGGTCAGCCGTTGACCATTGTTTGTCTGATGAATGGCGCCATGCCGTTTGCCGCAGACCTGATGCGTGCAATAGATTTGCCGCTCTGGTACGATACGTTTGCGGTTTCAAGCTATGTGAACACCCGCTCCACCGGCGAGTTGAAAGTGCGCAGCGCACTCAAACTGCCGGTCAAAGACCGCCACATTCTGCTGGTGGATGACGTGCTGGATACCGGTTTTACCATGAGTTGCATCATCCGGGATTTTGGCAATCTGGGCGCATTGAGCGTAAAGAGCTGTGTCTTGCTCAATAAAAATGTCAAAGAAAAACTTTTTGTCGATCCGGACTGGGTCGGGTTTGAAATTGCCGATGAATTTGTGGTCGGTTACGGCTTGGATTATAACGAAGAATACCGCAATTTGCCTTACATCGGAGTAATTGAAAAATAGGGAGTTCTGCTTCATGCGCACCAATCATTATCGCACAATCAGCCACTGGTTCAACTGGGAAGAACTGGATTTTCCCAATCCGGGAGTGGAGGAACGTATCCGCCAAAAAGTCGCAGCGGCGGCAGCTGCCAAAGTTGAATTGGCGGTCGTATTCGGATTCCACTTCCGCTGGGATTATGTTTATAACTTTGATCTGGTGCATAAACTTATTGAATTTACGGTCAACGAGTA
>SUWA01000066.1 GCA_015061695.1 Lentisphaerota bacterium | reverse complement strand
AGCTGGTACGACAACGAATGGGGCTACAGCAACAAAGTTCTGGAAATGGCGAAAGTCATCAGCAAGTAAGCTGTTTGCTTGATTTGTTCCCCAAAGCGGGCGGGTGGATTTGCCCGTCCGCTTTTTTGTTTTTTATTAAACAATGCCCTGCGACCAAAACTGATAACCGGACTTTTTGTTGTCTCTTTTAAACTTTTGGATGGCACTTTTATTTTTGCCATGCCAAAAATAAAAGTGCCAATAAAAGGTTTGGAAAAAAGGGTTGGGGTTTGGGGAAGGGGAAAGAACCTTTCCTCAAAAGGTTTTTCCCCCTTCCCCAAGCAGCAGAGCACAACAACATTTTTTAAGGAATTTGATTTATGAATATTGATAAAAAGACCGTAAAGGACATCTGCCTGACCGGCAAGCGCGTTGTTATGCGCGTGGACTTCAACGTGCCGCTGAAAGATGGCAAAGTTGCTGACGATACCCGTATCACCGCCGCGCTGCCCACCATCAAATACATTCTCGATCAGGGCGCCAGCTTGACTTTGTTGAGCCACCTCGGCCGTCCCAAAGGCGAAGTCAAACCCGAATTCAGCCTCAAACCGGTGGCCGAATATCTGCAGAAGCTGCTGGGCAAGGAAGTCCGTTTTGCCGATGACTGCATCGGCGAAGCTGCTGTGGCTGCCAGCAAGGAACTCAAGGCCGGCGAAGTCATGCTGTGCGAAAACACCCGTTTCCACAAGTCCGAAGACCTCAAGGGCAAGACCGATGAAGAAAAGGCCGCGCTCAAAGAAATGGCTGCCGAACTGGCCAAGCTGGGCGAAATCTACGTCAACGATGCTTTCGGTACCGCGCATCGCGCTCACGCCTCCACCGCTGTTATTGCCGACATCATCGGCCATGACAAGAGCGTGGCGGGCTTTTTGATGGAAAAAGAACTGCAGTACCTCGGCAAAGCGGTGGCGGCTCCGGCCCGTCCCTTCGTTGCCATTATCGGCGGAGCTAAAGTTTCCGGTAAGCTGGAAGTTCTCAACAGCCTGATGGAAAAAGTTGACTGCATCCTTATCGGCGGCGGTATGGCTTACACCTTCCTCAAGGCCCAGGGCCACGAAATCGGCAAGTCCCTCTGCGAAGACGAACTCATTGATACTGCTAAAGAAGTTCTGGCCAAGGCTGCTGCCAAGGGCGTCAAATTCATGCTGCCGGTGGACAACAAAGTTGCCGCTGAATTCAGCAACGATGCCGCCAGCCAGATCGTCGGCAACGACATCCCCGCGGATATGATGGCGCTGGATATCGGTCCCGAAACCGCCAAGGCTTACGCGGCCGAAATCGCCAACGCCAAGACTGTGGTCTGGAACGGCCCCATGGGCTGCTTCGAAATGCCCAACTTTGCCGCCGGTACCATGACCGTCTGCCAGGCGGTGGCCGACAGTGATTGCGTCAGCATCATCGGCGGCGGCGACAGTGTTGCTGCGGTCAACCAGAGCGGTCTGGCTGCCAAGATGTCCCACATCTCCACCGGCGGCGGTGCTTCGCTGGAATTCCTCGAAGGCAAGACCCTCCCCGGCGTGGCTGCCCTCGCTGACAAGTAAGAGTTTGTAAAAAGAGGGAACCCGGGGAAGGGGAAAAAACCTTTTGAGGAAAGGTTCTTTTCCCCTTCCCCGGACCCCATCCCTTTTTTCCAAACCTTTTCCTGCCGTTTGATTTTTTGCACGCAAAAAATCAAACGGCGAGTTCTTGTTTTGGGAATAGGCAGTGCAAGATACGGTATCTTGTTGTAAAGGTACTTGCCATTGCTTGAGTTACGGTATCTTGCGTGGTTGGAACGGTAGGTGTGCAAGTTGCAAACGCAGTTAACTATCTCCGCAAGCCATATAAATCCCCTCCCAATCGGCGGCTAACGGTAAGAAATGGTTTTTCACCGTTTTTTACCGTTATTCACCGATCAAAACATGCAAGGTATACACTATGGAAAATGCTATTATTATTGAAAATGCGTCTGTTTATATGGACGAAAATCTCGTTTTGAAAAATATCAACTGGACTCTGGAACGCGGTGCGCGCTGTTTTCTGATGGGGGCCAATGGCGCCGGCAAGACTACACTGGTCAAGATGTTGATGGGTTTTGCGTGGCCGGTTTACGGTGCGCGTGTGGAGATCCTCGGCAATGTTTACGGTCAATGCAATTTGCAGGAAGTCCGCAAAAAGATCGGCTGGGTCAGCCCCTTTATGCAGCACTGGACGAGCGAGGACAGCAAGGCTCTGCATGTGGTGCTTTCCGGTTTGGATGGTTCGCTGGGGCTGTTCCGCGATGTGACCGAAGAAGAAGTTGACCGCGCCATGGCAATTCTGACTGAACTCAATGCCGCGCATCTGGCCGAGCGCAGTTGGTATGCTTTGAGTTCCGGCGAGCAGGTCAAGTTCCTGATTGCCCGGGCGCTGATCACCAGTCCGGAAATGCTGATTCTGGATGAGCCGAGTGTATACATGGATTTGGCCGGACGCGAATATCTCTTGAGCGAAATCGAACGCTTTGCCAACAGTCGCCCTGATTTGACGCTGATCTTCATTACCCAGCGTATCGAAGAGATCATGCCGGTATTCAAGCATGGTATGGCACTCAAAAATGGTCAGATCTTCAAATCCGGCTCGACCGAAGAAGTCCTTACCGAAGAAAACCTCGAACAAATCTTTAATATCCCCGTCAAACTGCTGAAAAGCGAAAACGGCCGCTTCTGGCCGGTAGTCGGCATCCGTTAAAGTTTGGTGTTGTGGGGAAAGAGAAAACTTTTTTTGAGGAAAAAAGTTTTCTCCCGACCCAACTTATCGCGGCGTAGCCTGTAAGGCGAAGACGGAACCCCTCTCTTTTACAAAAAACCTTTTCCTGCCCTTTCTGTTTTTGTAAAACAAAAACAGAAAGGGCGAGTTCGTTTTGAGGTAGAGAGTTTGCAGTTGGCCGGGTAATGCTTACCGCAGGCTCGGCCGCTGCAGTTTGGCTGCAATGTTTTGAGGCGGCGTAAAGCAACCCGCGATCGGTAAGGCGAATGGTTACGGATAAGTACGGATCGGTACGGAGAAATACCCTGCTGCGCAACAGTAATGCGGCATCTGCCGCCGCATCGGACGCTTACTTACCCACAACGCCCGCCTGATGTAATCCACAACGACGCAACTCCCCCGCCTTTGGCAGCAAAATTCTCTAAAAACTGAATTTTTTATAAAAAATTTAAGATTTTTATTTATTTTTATTTGCTTTTTTATTAATTTGCGTTATTATATTAATATATCACTTAATAAATATTGGAGATTTTATTATGATAAGTTGTTATGGTCATTATCATTCTGCGCGGTTGGAGTGCGGAAAATGCGCCCACCGGCGCTGGTGCATAACTGCCGGCGATCCGGCTTTACTGCTCGATGGGATGTCGAGTTTTGATGAAGCATTGCAGGATAATGAATTCCGCGAACTGGTCAGCGAACAGCAGACGCACCGGCGGCGCAAACTCAATGGCGAAAAGCTGGAGTATTCCCGCAACGATCTGCTGGAAGTGATCGTTTATATGCTGAACCTCGATCCGCTGGCGCTGGAACTGCTGGATGCCAAGATCCACGACCCGGATATAAACCTCTCGGAGATCGCGCGCAAGCGCAAGACCTCCCGTCAGGCGGTTCAGCAGGCTTTGAAAAGAAAATGTCAGGAAAACCCGGAAATCGCCCGGTTGTTAGCCAACCGCGAGTGTAAAAACCGGAAAAGAAAACAATCAACATTTATGGAGGCAGTATGTCAGATCCGTCGTCAGAACTCACCAATGAAGTCGAACGTGCCCGTACACGGCTTGAAGTATTACAGGAGCTTGAACTCCTGGAATCAGAATTTCGACTTATCGAAAATGAGTATAATCAAAGGAAGCAGCATTTGTCAGAGCGGCTGGCAACAGTAACTCAACTGTTTTAACTTGCCAGCTAACAGAAAGTTATGTAAAAAGCCGGGCGGACGCGCAATCTGTTTTGTAATTGCGCTCCGCCCGGTTTTTTCAAGCCTTAAAAATCAACTTACTGGTTACCCATACCCTTGGGGTTGGCTCCATACTGGTTGGGGCCGTATTGCGAATCCTGACAAGTATAGATCAGAAAAATGATCCAGCCGACGATGGGCAGCAGACACCACAAGTAATTCCAGCCGCTGCGGCCGGTATCGTGAAAACGCCGGATGGCAACTGCAATACCCGGTATAAGAGTCGCCAGATTGAAAATTATCTGACCAACCGTCCCCAGAAAAGGAATGATCAGATCGATAATATTGAAGACTATACCTGCCAGAATTGTGAGCAGCACAAAAAGCCAGTATTCCTTACGGCGGGAGCGGCCTTCAAATTGCGCATATTTGCGGAAAGCGGTGAACATGTTGACTTCTTCCGCCATGCTCATCCCGGCATAGCCCGGCGCCATTTGCGGAAAAGCTTGCGCTTGAGCAGTTTGAGGACTTACTGCGGCTCCGCATGAAGGACAGTTGGCATAACCATCGGCTATATTGTTGTTGCAGTACGGACAAATCATCTTCTCATTCCCCTTTCGGTTAAAGATTTTATGTATTTATATTCTCAAAAATATCTTATTGAGAATAATCAACGTCTTTTCTCCCTCTTAATATATACTGTAAATATGACAGATTGTCAAGAGAAAAAACGCTTTTTTTCCAAAAAAATCAGCCCAATAAGGCTTTTTTCCGGGTATTTGAGAGTTGAAATACCATTTTTCCGGCAGATTTTCAGTTGCGTTCGGTTCAGAAGTTGGCGGTCAAAATTTTTCGTCCTGGCTGAATTTCTGACTTAAAGGCGTTCCGGCGCAGAGTTTGTAAAGTTTTTCGTTCCGGTCATAAAATACCGTGCAGCAGTTGGAGTTTTTATCCAGCAGTTGTTTCATTTTCAGCGGCACGCGCGTGACCAGCAGTTCCCGTACCGGCGACGGTTCCAAAAGCGGCAGAACCGATTTACTGCGCAAAAGTTCCAACTCGCCGGCGGGCAGCTCCACCCACGGTTCAGCGGCTTTGATCAGAAATTGTTTCAGTACTCTGACGGTCAGCGAATTGCACACCATCATGGGGTGAACGGCGCTTATTTCGATATCTTTGAGCGATTTGAGCGCTTCTTTGAGCAGAATTACTCCGTGCAGCCCCCCGACGGCAAAACTCCGGACACCGTTTTGGTACGCAGCGCTTATCTTGCTGCGCCACATTGCCAGATCGCCCTCGGCGATAAATCCGGGAACGGTCAGACCGGCGGCGCCGGGCAGCGCCATATCGCCGATGCCTTCTGCAGCCTGATAATCGCGGTAAAAGCGGTGCATGGCCCGGCTGCCGGACAAGGCTTTATCCAATTTGGGCAAATGTTTCAGCAACGCTGTAAACAGCTCCCGCCGCAGCTCTTTAAGCACACTTTTGGCGCAAAACCATCGCCCACGGATGGTTACTGAATTCACATCGCCACGGTATTCTTCGTTGAAATACGAAAAAACGCTTTTCAAATCCTCTTCGCTGACCGCGCACCGTTCGGCGGCGGCAAAACTCTCGCTGTGGAACTCAAAATCGCTCAAGTCGGGCAGCGTAACGTGCAACCCGTCTTTATCCAATACTATATCAAGTCTGATCCCTTTTTTACCCGGCGGCAAGGCGGCGGCCTGCCGTTTGAAGTCGTAGCCGTTTTCGCCGATCTTGTACAGAAATACTTCGCCGTCGCAGTATGGGAATTTGCCGGGAATATTGACCGTTTTGCCCGCCCCGGCCGCAGTAATTTCGGTACTCTTGAGCAAGATACGCGTCAGCTCGAACCCGGCCAGACTGGCGTTGCTGCGATTGACCAGCCGCAGTTTATCGCCCAGATGGATGCGGTCCGTAAGTCTGACAGTCAGGCCGTTGCGGTCAATCAGCTGGACTTTGCCGACGTTGCGGCCGAATACCGCCTGCGGCTCGCGCCGGAGCATTTTATCGAATCCGTAAAATGCTCCGCTGGAGCTGGGGCGGGCAATGGTGCGTTGGATGTTGTTGAGTGTTTCGGGCATGATTTCCGGCAGCTGATCCAGCGCCTGCCGGTAGGCTTTGACCACCGGAACCACATAATCCGGCCCGCGCAGACGGCCTTCGATCTTGAGTGAAGCGATCTTGAGTTTGGCCAGTTTGGGCAGTTCGTTCATCAGCTGCAGATCCTGCGGCGAGAGATACGGCTGCACCGGGGAATCAGCGTCGATACGATAATTGCGGCGGCAGAGCTGACGGCACATGCCGCGATTGCCGGAAGCATCTTCAAAGTAATTGGAAAGCAGACAGCGCCCGGACAAACTCAAGCAAAGCGAACCATGCACAAAAACTTCCAACTCCATTGTGGTGCTGTTGGCGATCATTTCGAGTTCGCTGTAAGTTATCTGGCGCTCCAGAATGACCCGTTTGACGCCCAGCATCTGCAACGCTTTTATGCCGCAGGAGTTATGCACATTCATCTGGGTGGATGCGTGCAGTGTCAGTTGCGGGAAGTATTTGCGCACCAGATAGACCACGGCCAGATCCTGTACGATCAATGCGTCAATATCTTCGTTGGCCAGTTGGGCCAGTGCGCTCATTACTTCCGGTAATTCACTCTCGCCCAGCAGCGTATTGAGTGTTACATAAACTTTTTTGCCGTTGCTGTGAGCATAGTTCAGGAGTTTGGAAAGTTCTTCGAGCCGGAAATTTTCTGCCCGGTTGCGGGCGTTGAATTTGCCCATGCCCAGATACACTGCGTCAGCACCGGAACTCAAAGCCGCCACTGCGGTTTCCAGATTGCCGGCCGGTGCCAGCAATTCCGGCTTGAAAAGCTCACTCTTCACGCTTTTTTCTCCACAGCCACGAACAGACGATACCGGCTGCCCAGCTGATCAGCAAAGCCAGAAATGCCATCACATAATATTTATACCCCACCAGTACGATCGCGCCGGCAAAACTGCTTAAACCGAACCCGGAAAGCAGAAATTTGGGCCAATCCAGATCGCGCAGCCAGCGTATCGGCAGATAAATACCATTCAATATCGGTACGGCCCACAGCCATTTGGGCATTTTCTTGAAAATCGGCTGCCGCCAGCCCATGATCGCCAACAGGATATATACGCAGAAAAATACCCCCGCACCCATATACAGCATACCGTAATGCACTTCGGACGTCCACCCCTTGATCCCCAGAATGATCGCGCTGGCGTAAAGCAATGTCAGCACCACCACCCAGATCTGCTTTGCCAGCGTGGTCAAAAAGATCAGCAGCAGTTGAGCCACGCCTGCAAAGGGATAAAAACCCATTATGGCGATCTTTTCGGCAATGCCGGCAAAAAGTTCCCGCTCCACTGCCAGATCAGTTTCGTTGTCAGCAACGGAGCCGGACTCGTCTGCAGCGTCTGCAGCACACTCATCCTGGCGCTTATCGCCGGTGTAATAGCCTTGGTTAAAGCGTTCATCATCCAGACTTTTCAGCGCATTGATGACATTTTCGGCCGTGCTGCGGAAGCGCTCAAGTTCTTCTTCCGACAGAACAAAGCCCGCTTCGTGGGCGGCCTGATTGCGGACTGCCCCGATATAGTGCAGCTGCCGTTTGACTGCTTCGGAAATATTGCCGGAAAGCTGTTCGGTCAAAGCATGCAAACCCGGTTCGTCTGAAGCGGTCAATTTGTGCATCAAACTCTCGATATTGGCGGCTGTGCTGATGATTTCGCCGATCACCGCCGACCGGCTCGGTACTTCCTGTTCACTGAATGTACTCACTCCTCGGACCCTTCCAATTTAGAAATATTTATACCATGCTGTACAAAACTGAAACATTCATCATGTGTTACTATCAAATGGTCGATCAACTCCACATCCACATTTTTCAAAGCCGCATAGAGTTTGCAAGTTGCCTGCAGATCCTCATTGGACGGCACGCACACTCCGGATGGATGGTTATGCACCAATACCGCTTTACCGGCGCCGCAGTCCACTGCCAGTTCAATGATATTTCTTATATATGTATAAACGTAATTGACCGTACCTTCCGCAATATAATGATAATCGATCAGACGGTTGTGGCAGTTCATGAAAAAAATCATGTAACTTTCGTGCTTCAGCAGACCCATTTTCATCCGCACAAAATTGTACATCTGCTCCGGTGTTTCGAGCAGATTACTTTCCCTGAAACAACGCTCCTGCAAACAATAAGTGCCGATTTCCGAATAGATTTTCAACCCGATAGCGGAGGTTTTTCCCAGCCCGGGAAATTCTTCCAACACCCTTACCGGCTGGGCCAGCACTTCCGAAACAGTCCCAAACTCATCCAACAGTTTTTTAGCCAGCGGCTTGACATCTCTGCGCGGCAGCAAATTGATCAGCAATGCTTCCATAACTTCGTAATCCAGCATACCGCCAAATCCGTTCAGATAAAAACGCTCCCGCACTCTGGAACGATGACCGCTGTACTGTGATTTTTTTATACAGGAGTTCTTATTGCCCGCCGCAGAAGTCATTATTTACCTTGTCATCTGAACAAAAGTTTCAAAATGGCTGCTGCGCGGAAACATGTGAATCATACGCGCCGAAATGATTTTAAATCCCCCTTGCTGCAAACGCCCCAGATCGCGCACCAACGTAGCCGGATGGCAGGATATATAGATCACATTTCTGATCCGGCTGCCCACCACTGTCCGGATCGCCCGGCCTTCCATCCCGCCCCGGGGCGGATCAAAAACCACCACGCTGTTTTCCGGCGCGTTATTCAACAGTTCCGGCAGCAGCACTGCCGCATCGCCGGAATAAAACTCCACAGATTCCGCGCCGAAATTGCGGTAATTCTGCTGTGCGGCCTCCGCGGCCAGAACATCTGACTCCACACCGCGGATAACTTTGACTCCGGCAGCAGCGGCCACCGAACCGAACAGACCGCTCCCGGCATAAGCATCTATAAAACACTGGCACTCCAGATCGCGCAAAGCATCTTGAAGCAAATTCACCAGTACACTCATGCCGTGATTGTTGACCTGAAAGAACCCTTCAGCGGGTACAACAAATGTTTTACCCAGCACTTTTTCGTGCAGCATACCCATCCGTTTTGAAGCGTTGTTGCGCCAGCAGCTTACCCCGTCGGCAGATTCGCGCAGAGTTATAGTCATGCGGTCGTGCATGGAAGGTATGAAGCCCGGATCGGCCAGCAGCTCGCGCAACTTGCAATTGATATTTGCCGACGCCAGACGGCATTGAGCAAGCTCATACATCTTGCCATCCGGAAAAACATACCCCAGCTGGGCCTCGCCGCCGGCTTTGCGCATGGTCAGGCGGATCTTATTGCGGTAAAAGCTCTCCGGAGCGCTTTCCAAGCCGCTGCCCTGCACCTGATCGGCGCTGACGCCCAGCGGTTTAAGAAAATCGCGCAGCTGGTTGAGTTTCTGAACTTGTTCAAAACTATGGCTCATGTGGCCGTAGACGCATCCGGGACAGCGCCCGCTGCCGGAACACTCCGGAAGAATACGCTCCGGCGAAGGTTTGGTTATTTCCACAACCTTGGCGCGCACATAATCCTTGTTTACATGCGTTACTTCGCCGATAAAATCCTCTCCGGCGATCACACCGGGAGTGAATACCACCACTCCGGCCACGCGCGATATGCCATCGCCGCCGAAAACATTTTTTGCAACCCGGGCCCTGAACTTGGTTCCAATATTCATAACACAAGCTCCGTAAGCGGATTAAGATGTAACTATCCCGCCATCCAGCACGCTGCGGATCGCCTTGGCTACTGTGGCAATACGATGCGGCTTGGAAAGAAATCCGCACGCACCCTGCCGCAAAAGATCCTGAACTTCCGCCTCGGAAACGTATCCGCTGGAAAGCAATATCTTGGCTTCCGGATTCAATTCGCGCAACTGATAAAATGCCTGATGACCGCCGCACTTGGGCATGATCATATCCAGCAGCACCAGATCGATCTCACCGGGATTTTCGCGGAAGATCTCCACTGCGTCCAGCCCGTTTTCGGCCAGCAGCACCGAGTAACCCAGTTCCTGCAAGGCTTCGATAAGAAAATCCCAGATCGTTTCGTGATCGTCAACTATAAGAATCGTTTCGCTGCCACCGGGCAGACTGCCGAATTCAGCCATGGTTCTGTACTCCTTATTACTTTTTGACCGTCAATTCCAGTGCTTTGATCAATTCCGGAGTAAGGTCACTTATATCTCCGGCACCGATCAGAGCCGCCACTGCGCCGGAAGCATTTTCACGGCACCACGCGGCCAATTTTCCGGCTAAAACTGCAAAATTATTGTCAACAGCTTCGGCATTGCCGCCGTTGCGCTGAATACTCAATGCCAAATCGCTGTTTTCCAGCGCATCGACCGGCGCATCCTCCCATGCCGAAAAGACCGGCAAAACTTTGACCGTCAGCGCCGGATCACTCAATACCGAACTGAATTCGCGGAAAAAACACCGCAGACGCCGGTAACGGTGCGGCTGGATCACCACCAGGATCCTGCAGTTGCGGTAACGCGACTTGATCACTGCCAGCGACGCGGCCAATTCGGTCGGGTGATGTGCGTAATCTTCCAGCACCGAGATCTTCCCATCCGGCGACTGCCAAACCTGACTCTGCCGGCGGCCGATGCCGGGGTAATCCTCCAGCGCCGAGGCTGCCGCATGAACATCGATCTGCAAAGCCGCCGCACCGGCCACTGCCAAAGCCGCATTGAGCCGCTCGTAACCGGCAAAACGCGCCGGCAGCAGCGCATCGAGCCCGGATAACTCTTTTTTACCCAAAGCTGTGCAGTTGGCCTGACGGCCAAACAGTTCATTGGTTTTTTCCGACTCTATATAAATGGTTTTTTTGAACTGGCAGGCAAAGCGGCGGAAATCGCTTTCCTGACGTGCCCGCTCCTGATCGCTCCAGGCGTGATCGCCATCTATATTGCTGATAAGTGCCACTTCACCGGCAAGCAAGGGCAGCAGATTGTCGCTTTCGTCGGCCTCGGCAACGAGTATATCGCCCGAACCGGCCCGGGCGCTGCGGTAATTGCCGTTGTATTTGGCCCCCAGCAGCAAGCCGCTGTCGATATTGAGTTTATACATGATCCAGCCCAGCATGGCCGAGGTGGAGCTTTTGCCGTGCGACCCGGCTACCATCACCGGCCGGTCGTATACGCGGGCAAGTTCGCCCAAAAATTCCCCGCGCTTCCACAACATGACGCCGCGCCGCAGCATGGCGGCAGCTTCGGGATTATTGAAATTGGCGGCGGCGGTCATGATCACTCCGCCGCACGGTTCTGACGGCAGGTTTTCTTCGCGGTGGCCGGCGGGGGCAATGACGGCCCCCAGGCCGGATAAATGACGGCAGCTGTCGTTGATCTCGCGGTCGCTGCCGCTTACTTTACAGCCGCATTCCAGCAAAAGTTCAGCAATGGCAGATACGCCCACCCCGCCGATGCCGATACAATGCACCGAAGGGTGTTTGAGGGGTAATCCGGATAAAATTTTGCTCTTGCTCATCTTTTACAACGCTCTTGCTGATATATTGCCGATAATTGGACCGGGGCGGCAGATAAAAGCGACTTAACAATCGCTTTTACGGTTGTCAAACTGGGTGTCATGAAGTTTTTTGTAGACTCCGTTGAGCTGCAAAAGTTCCTCATGGGTGCCGCGTTCAACAATATGCCCCTTATCCAGCACAATGATCAAGTCAGCATTTTGGATCGTACTCAACCGGTGTGCAATGGCAAACACGGTACGGTTGCTCATCACCCGGTTGAGTGCATTCTGCACCAGCCGCTCGGTTACGGTATCGAGCGCACTGGTCGCTTCGTCCAGAATCAGTATCGGCGGGTTTTTCAAGATGGCACGGGCGATGGCCACGCGCTGTTTTTCGCCGCCGGAAAGACGGAATCCCTTTTCGCCGACTATTGTATCAAAGCCTTCCTTGTGGCGGCCATCGACGATAAACGCTTCGGCATTGGCTTCCTGCGCAGCGTGGATAATATCTTCGCGCGAGGCATCCGGACAGCCGTAAGCAATATTTTCGGCAATCGAAGTATTGAACAGCAGCGGATCCTGATTGACTATACCGATGAGTTTGCGCAAATGTTTGACTTCGCAGTCACGCACATCCACCCCGTCGATCGTTACCGAGCCGGAACGCACATCGTAGAAACGCGCGATCAGATTGGCGATCGTGGTTTTGCCCGACCCGGTCGAGCCGACCACTGCCACCAGTGAACCCTTGGGGATCGAAAAACTTATGCCGTCAAGAATATTGCGTTCATCGTAACCGAAAACCACATCCTTGAACTCAATGGACTTTTCAAACTTCTCAAGTTTGACCCCGTCGGCCTTTTCCGGCAGCTCCGAATGAGTGTCGATCAAAGCAAAGTAACGGTCGGCCGCCGCCATACTTTTTTGCAGCGACGTAACCAGTTTGGCCATTTTCTTGATCGGCTGATAGGCTAAAATCGCCGGCGCCATCAGCGCCGAAAGCTGGGTGATGGTAACGCCGTTGCTGTAAGCGTAGACCAGAAAGAAAAGCGAACCGCCCACCGAAAAGATCTCCATCAAAGGTTCTGTCAGCAGCTGCAGGCGCATTGCTTTGATCACGGTACGCACATATCTGCGGTTTTCGTTATGGAATTTCTTCTGTTCGGCTTCTTCCATATTGTAAGCCTTCACCACCATGATACCGGTAAATACTTCGTGCATCCGGCTGGTAACATCGGCGATTTTCTTGAAACTCGCCCGGTAAGTCTTACGGATACGGCGGCTGATGATCATCAGCGGCAGGATCAGCAGCGGCAGACCGCACAGCAGCACCGCTAAAAGCATGTAGTTGCCGTATTCCAGACTGATAATGATCATGGCTGTTACACAGGCGGCGATCTCCACCGGGCAGCGGGTGGCGTCAGCTATGGAGTCGGCCACGGCGCTCTCGATGGCGGCTGTATCGGTCGTGCAGCGCGAAATAAGTTTGCCCACATCGTTGGCGCCGTAAAACGCCAACGACTGGCGAGTCAGCGAAGTAAAGACTTCTTCGCGCATGTCGGAAACCACTTTGGAACCGATCCAGCGCATACAGTAGTGGTTGATATATGCGGCAATATTTTTCAGCGTCCACGCGCCGATAAAAAACACCGCATAGATCGCAAAGATCTGCCACGCCAGCTTGCCGTCGGGCCGGATCAGCGGCACCACCACCGGTTTGGGGTAAGTGATCGTAAGATCATACTCACCGACTTCCAGCGGCAGATTGAATTTATCTGAATATTCCCGCAGCTGGTCGATCATCTTGAGCAGTTGCGGATCGTTGGTGCCTTTTTCGGGATTCAGCGCCAATTCAATGGCTTTAAGCTGATCTTCGCGGCTGTACTGCTGCCATTGCGGATCTTCTTCGATCGCGGCAATGACCTGTTCGGCATCTTTGGAGATCTTGATCTTGGCATCGGGAGCTGTGGGGTTGACCGCCTCGACCATATCCGGCAATACCAGCAGACCGGCCAGCAGCGAACCGCCGACCAGAAAACCTGCGATCAGACCGATCGTCAGGCGTTTCCAGTATTTACGGGTGTAACCGATGAGCCGCCAGTAGCTCTGACGGTTGAAGTGTTCGGGTACGTCCCCGCGATGATGGTGGTGATGCCCCACGCTCAAAACTCCCTGCTGACCTGATTAAGCCTGAAAGAACGCTTTGATGGTGTTGACCACATATTCGCGCATTTCCGGCGTGGATTCCGGATAGATCGGCAGCGCCAGGATCTCGCCGGAAACCGCTTCGGCCACCGGGCAGTCGCCGGCTTTGCCGCCGAGGTACTTGAAACATTCCTGCAAGTGCAGACACAACGGATAGTAGACCGCACAGCCGATGCCGTTGGCCTGCAGATAGCTCTTCAATTCATCGCGCTTGCCGCCCTTGACCAGAATACTGTACTGGTTGTAGATGTGGCGCGTGGCATAAGGCGCAGCTTTGGGCGTAACGATCTTGTCGGACAAACCGGCTTCTGCAAAGAGTTTTTCGTATTCAGCAGCGTTCTTCTGACGTGCTTCGCTCCAGCCATCCAGATAGGGCAGCTTGATCGAAAGCACGGCCGCCTGCAGCGCATCGAGCCGGAAATTGCCGCCGACCATATCGTGTACATAAGTGGCACCCTGACCGTGGTTGCGCAGCATCCGCAGACGCTTGGCCCGTTCCGGGCAGCGCACCGAAACCAATCCGCCGTCGCCGAAACAGCCGAGGTTCTTGCTCGGGAAGAACGAGAAGCAGCCGAAGTTACCGATCGAACCGACCCGCTTGCCTTCGTATTCGGCACCGATAGCCTGACAGGCATCTTCGATAACGATCAGATTGTGTTTTTCGGCCAACGCCATGATTTTGCCCATATCGGCGGCCTGACCGAAGAGGTGTACCGGAATGATCGCCTTGGTTTTGGCGGTAACTTTTTTGGCGGCGGAATCCGCGTCGATATTGAACGTTACCGGGTCGATATCGCAGAAGACCGGGGTGGCACCCACGCGGGCGATGGCGCCGGCGGTGGCAAAAAAGGTGAATGTGGAGGTAATAACTTCGTCGCCGGCACCGATATTGGCTTCCATCAACGCAATGATCAGGGCATCCGAACCGCTGGTAACACCGATGCTGTCGGGAGTCTGGCAATAAGCAGCGGCAGCCTTTTCGAACTCAACGACCTTG
>SUWA01000065.1 GCA_015061695.1 Lentisphaerota bacterium | reverse complement strand
GACGGGGTGTGTCGGCCGCTGGGGCGGCCGACCGGCGCGGCGGAACGCCGCGCCACGCTCGCGGGCGGCCTCCGGCCAGACCGC
The DNA here is from genome assembly GCA_015061695.1 of Lentisphaerota bacterium. Lineage (GTDB taxonomy): Bacteria > Verrucomicrobiota > Lentisphaeria > Victivallales > Victivallaceae > SIG78. Next base: position 14,619 of record SUWA01000065.1, on the reverse strand, counting down.
TTGCGCTCCGAGTGCGGGGATTGCAGACCGGCGACTGGTGTCGCCCGGCGCGGCGAAGCCACGCCACGCTCGCGCGATTGCTTCGCTCCGCGCTCGCGCTCCGGGAGCAGGGGGATGGGCCACCGGCTGGTGCCGGGCGGCGGCATTGCTGCGCTCGCCGCCACGCTCGCGCGATTGCTTCGCTCCGCGCTCGCGCTCCGGGAGCAGGGGGATGGGCCACCGGCTGGTGCCGGGCGGCGGCATTGCTGCGCTCGTCGCCACGCTCGCGCGCTTGACTGTATTTTTTGCGTTACACAAAAAAGCCGTTGCCAATCATGCGAATTGGACAACGGCTTTTTGAGTTTATCGGGTGAACTTCAGACTGAAAATCTGACGTGAATCACATCGCCATCCTGCACCACATAGTCTTTCCCTTCAATGCGCAGTTTGCCGGCGGTTTGAGCCGCGTTCCAGCCGCCGCATTCGACCATGTCTTCATACGACACAGTTTCCATACGGATAAATCCGCGGCACATATCGGTGTGGATCTTGCCGGCGGCATCCGGAGCCAGCGTGCCTTTGGTAACGGTCCAGGCTCTTGACTCCATCGGGCCGGCGGTAAAGAAGGTGATATAATCCAGCAAGCGGTATCCGGTTTGGATCACCTGATCCAGACCGGTTTCCTTTATGCCCAATTCTTCCATAAACATTTGGGCTTCTTCGGCAGAAAGCTGTCCGAGTTCTTCTTCGATCTTGGCGCAGACCGGGATCACTTCCAGATTCATTTCGGCGGCTTTATCCAGCAGTTTCTGTGCCAGCGGCAGATTTTTGAAATCCGCAACTCCGCTTTCATCGGTATTGGCGCAGATAAAAGCCGGCATGGTGGAAAGCAAACCGAACGATTTGACCAGATCCACCACTTTGGGATTGTTTACATCATATTCCGGACGGCGGCCTTCGCTCAACTGCGCGGCAATATCTTTGAGCAATTCAAATTCCAATTTGGCATCCGGATCATTGGATCGGGCCAGCTTGCTGGCTTTATCGCGCCGCTTTTCGACCATTTCCAAGTCGGCAAGCATCAATTCCGTGGAGATGACTTCCAGGTCTTCTGCCGGATCTACCCGTCCGGCCACATGTACCACATCGGAATTTTCAAACACGCGCACCACATGGGCGATCGCATCCACGCTGCGGATATGTCCCAGAAACTGGTTGCCCAATCCCTGACCCTGACTTGCACCGCGCACCAGACCGGCAATATCAATAAATTTAAGGCTGGAAGGCACGATACGGCCGGATTTTTCCATATCCGACAATACCTGCAGGCGTTTATCCGGTACGGCCACGATCCCGGTATTGGGTTCGATCGTACAAAACGGGAAGTTTGCGGCTTCAGCCCCACCGCGGCTCAAAGCGTTGAAAAGTGTGGATTTACCCACATTGGGCAATCCGACCAGACCACATGAAAAGCTCATTGCACTATCCTTATATTATGTTTTGACAAATACACATCTTTATAATGTACACCATATAATTGTTTTTTCCAACTTTGCGGCGTGATTTCGTCAATATCTCGTATTCTCCGGCCGGGGGATCTGTTTTTTTAATGGTACTGGTACAAAAAAACAGCCTCCAACATAAAAAAATGTGTGAGGCTGTAAGATGTTGCCGGCTGCCGGATTTTTTCAGATCGCCCAGCGGCCGTTTTCAAAAATTTTGATTTTTTCGCCGCTGTCGGTTATACCGGTAATGGCAAGATCGGCGCTGCCGATCATAAAATCCACATGGATCATGCTGTCGTTTACACCTTTGGCTTTCAGCTCTTCGTGAGAGTATTTTTCGTAATCTTTTACGCACACGTCAAAACCGCGCCCCAACGCCATGTGGCAGCTGGCATTTTCGTCGTAGAGTGTACTGTAAAACAGCATGTTCATCCGGTTGATCGGCGAATCGTAATCGATCAGCGCACATTCCCCCAGATAGGGCGCATTTTCGTCCATGGCGATCATGCGTTCGAGCGCCTCCTGACCTTTGGCGGCTTTGACTTCGACCGCTTTACCATTTTCAAACCGGATGCTGAAATCTTCGATCAAACTGCCCTGCCAGGAGAGCGGTTTGGTGGCAACCAGCACGCCTTCGGCCTGACCTTTCAGCGGGGTGGTGAAAATTTCTTCGGAGGGTATATTAGGATTGAATTTACGTCCGGAAAGATCGCTTTCTTCCGCTCCGGCAAAGATCCCGTCGGGCATCAAACCCACTCTGAAATCAGTACCGTTGGCCGATTTGTACTCCAACGCGGCAAGATGCAATGAATTCAGTTTGCCGGTCAGTTCGTGGATGCGGCAGTTGTGTTTTTGCCAGTTTTCTATGGCATTACCGTTGGCGCGGGCGGCGGTCAGGATCGCTTCCCAGAGTTTTTCCACGGCAGCTTCGGCGGTTTCGCCGGGGAAAACTTTCTGCGCCCATTTTACTCCCGGCACACCGGCAATACACCACTGGAATTTATTTTCCATAGCATCGCGGTAAGGTTTGATCCTGGGGAATCTGGCCATCTGCGAGCGGGCGCGTTTGCCTTGATCGATGCCGTCCATGCCATCGGGATCATCGGAATCCAGCCAGAGGTAGGCCGGCAGCGTGTCGCAACGGTATTGGAGCTTGGCCAGTTCCCAGTCTTCCACGCGCGAGAGCATTTCTTCGGTCTGATAAAGCTGATCAAGTTTATTCAAAGGCATATCCTGCCATTCCACGCGAACCCGCGATGCACCTTCTTTATAGCACAGTTCAGCCACCAGCCGGACAAATTCGATTTGATCCAATCCGGCCACAATTATAACCTGTTGGCCGACTTGCGGCCGGATACCCATTTTTACGATCAGACGGGCATATTCTTCGAGGCGTTTGATGTCCATTTTATTTATTCTTCATCCGTTAAATTTTGCAGAAAGTCCAATCCTTCCTGCGGGGTTTTTGCCGTTTGCTGTTCGGCATATTGATTTTTATCCGCCGCTTGAGTATGTTTCTTCAAGCCCTTGACGCGGATCGCTTTGGGCGTTACCGGGCAGGCGTATTCGCAATTGCCGCAACCGATACACAGATCCTGATTCACACTGGGGATGGTTGCTCCCTTGGGGCCGGGGATCATGGTCAACGCTGCGGTCGGGCAGTGTTCCTGACAGGCTCCGCAGCTTTTGCCCTGAACATACGCCAGACAGTTATCAGGATAAAAATATGCCATGCCGATCCGGCAGCGCTTTTTTTCCGGCCGGGTAAGTTTCTGCAATGCTCCGGTCGGACAGAGGTTGGAGCATTTGGCACATTCGTACTCGCATTTACCGGCGGTTTTGCCGGAAAATTTCATAGTCGGCAGCATAAAACCCTTCCAGCCGTATTCGCCGGATGCCGGCTGCAGACATCCGCCGGGGCAGTTGCTTACGCACAAGCCGCAACCGGTGCAAGTGGCGAGGAATTTTTCAACCGAACCGGCTCCGGGTGGTGCAATGGCATCATCCGGAACTTTACCGGCCTTGTTTACCAGTTTGCTTACGCCCCAGGCGCTCACGCCGGCAACTCCGGCGGCAATGAGGATTTTCCGGCGATCCTGCTGATCCGGCATGTCGATATTTTGCAAATCGCTTTTACGGCGGCGGTACATCTTGATGGCATTTTTTGGACATGCACTTACACACTCAAGGCACATAAAACAGTTGAGAAAATCTATTTTATGTTCGGCCGCGTTGATACAGTTGGCATTGCAGAGTTGTTCGCATTTGCCGCAGTTCACGCACAGTTCCGGATCGATATTCAAGCGGCGGCCCGACTTGGCTGCAATGGCCGAAAGCAGGGTTCCGGCCGGGCAGAGCGTGTTGCAGAAAATGCGCCCGAACCAGGCGGAAATGACCGCCAGTGCCAGCAGTATGCCGCCGGATATGGCCAGAAAGAACGTGGCGTTATAAATAAAATTACTGCCATTTTGTTCCAGTTCCAGCGTCGATTGGTTGAACAATACCAACACGGCATGGATTACTCCGGAAGCGATTTTGCCGAACAGTGAGTACGGTTCCAGATAAGCCATCACCAGAATGAACCCGTTAAACAGCAGGATCGCTACCGCAATAAAAACCGCCAGCCGCAATGGCAGATTTGCTTTGCGGTAACGGCGTTTTTTGCCGCTTATCTTATGGCTCAAGCGTTCAATAAGATCTTGCAGCAGTCCCAGCGGGCATATCCACGAGCAGTAAATACGTCCACAGAACGCCGTAACCATGGCGATCACCAGCATGGCACTGATCGTGGAGAGGCCGCTGAGCGCCACGGCGGTCAGTACCCGCGGCATCACCTGCCAGTGAGTTATAAGAAACGCATCAGATTTAAAGACGATAAAGCCGCTGAAAAGGGCGGTAAATGTCAGCAGGAACACTCCGGAAAATACCAGCCGCAGCCGGCCAAGATTTTTAAGAGAAAATATTTTCATAGTATAAAAGTTACATTTCTATGCTGGCGATTTTCAGTTGGGAGAGTTTTCTTTCGCCGAGCTTCCGTTCTGCAGCCCGTATCAGGTATTGCACTTCGGAAGCCTTGTACTTCATCAGTTTGACCGCCACGGCATCGGTTGCCACGGCGTCTGGCGAAATCAGCATGAATTTCCCCAGTGCCACATCTTTGAGCGTTCCACCGCGGGGCCCGTGATCCATGATCATGCGGTAAGCATCAAGGATATTCAGATCCGGTTTGCGGAAACTCAACAGATCGGGTATGGAATCACCCAACCCGGCGCGGTGCATCTTGCGGCGATCCCACACGATCCCCATAAGGTTTTTCATGGCCGCACTCATGCGGGCGCCGCCGTGATGTTTGAGGATCGGCACATTGATAAAAGTATCGCAATCAAGTATGGCCTCAAAAATTTCGGCTTCGCTCATTACTTTGGCATTGGGGATGGTAACTTTGCGGTAATGTTTTTTATTGGTGGCATGCAGCACTTTGGCACCGGCATTTTCGGCGGCCTCGGCAATACCGCTTTTGCGGTAGCAAGCCGGACCGTTGTCGCAACTGTGGTCAAATACGATCACGCTGGCAGCTCCGGCCTGATAGACTGATTTGACGATGGCAGCGACCAGTTCCGGGTTGGTGTTGGCCGCAAATTCCGGCGGCTGATCCCAGGCAATGTTGGGTTTTACTACTACCGTGGAACCTTTTTTGACAAAACGTTCCATGCCGCCGATGGCCTGCATCCCGCGGGCAAACATTGCTTCCGGCGTGGAATTATGCAACGCTACCAGATCGGGCAGGGCGGTCGGGTCGGCGGCTTGCAAAACGCGTCCTGCGGCACCGGAGGCCAGGATTCCAAGAAAGGTCGTTTTTAAAAAATCACGTCGATTCATCACAATACTCCGTGCTTGAAATTTGCAATTTGTAAGTTTGGTGATAAAGTTAACGTGTGAAAATGATTTTTTCAAATTTATAACCGTTTTTTTATTAAAAAAAGGAGTTTTTTATGGGTATTGGCATGACCGAGTGGATATTGATCATCATTGTTGTGATATTGCTTTTCGGAGCCAAACGGATCCCGGATCTGGCCCGCTCGCTGGGAAGAGCTTCTTATGAGTTCAAAAAAGCCAAAGAAGAGCTGCGCCGCGAGTCGGAAGAATTGACCCGCGCTGCCGAAGAACGCGCCGCCGCCGAAGATAAGGCCGATCGCAAGGAAAATGATGGGCAGGATGCCTGAAGCCGGGTGATTTTTCGGTTATGAAATCAGAGTCGATCCTTGCGCACATCGAAGCTTTCCGGCGGATGATAATCGAAATACTGGTGATCTTCGTAATATTGTTGATCCCCTGCTGGCTGTTGGCACCGAAGATCCTCCAGTGGATGCAGCAAGCCGCGCTGCGGGTGGCTGCACAGGGCGGGGCTGACTTTGATTTGAGTTACTTTGCGCTGATGGAGCCATTTTTGATCGAGCTGAAATGCGCTGCGGTATTAGCTCTGGCCGCGGGGCTGCCGCTCTATTTCTGGCGGATTTGGGTGTTTGTTGCTCCGGCACTTTACCGGCGCGAAAAACGGGTGATATTGTTCGGTTCGCTGGCGGTGTGGGGCTTGTTCAGCGCCGGCTTTGCTCTGGGGCTGTTCGGCGTGATGCCGATGCTGGTAAAGTTTTCGTTGAGCTTTGCCCGCGAAGGACTTACTCCGGTGATTGGGCTGGGCAATTTTATCAGCATGACTGCAAGCGTGGCGCTGGCGTTCGGGGTGATGTTTGAGTTTCCGCTGCTGCTGCTGGTGCTGGCGGCAGCCGGGATCATCAAACTTGAAACATTGCGCAAACAACGGCCGGTGGTGGTGATCGTGATACTATTTCTGGCGGCTTTGCTCACGCCGCCGGATGTGGTCAGCCAGTTGATGTTGGGCGTGCCGACCTATCTCTTGTTTGAACTGATGCTTTTATGCGGCAAACTGCTGTTGCGCGAAAATAAATCCGCGTGCATTGATTCAGGAGAAAGCGATGAAGGCGACACTGCTGCTGCGGGCGGAGAAAATGCCGGTGCTGCCGAAAAAACTGATATGGATTCAGAAAATGTAAACTACGGCTATTCAGCCGTTTACCACCGCCAACGACGCCGGCGTCAGGCTCCGCGGCGGAATAAACGAGGAAGAGGTTATATATCCAATGGTTAAAAAAAGTTCAAAAAGTCCGGCGGCCGCAACTGCAGCGGCCCGGAGCAAGATCAAACCGGCCGGCGGCAGCAGCAAGCGCAAAGGCGGCAAAAACGTAAAATCGTTCTGGAAATATTTTTGCAGCAGTCTGGTAACAGTGTTGTTTTTCTGGGGACTGCATTCGCTGGCTGCCCAGTTTAATCCTGCGTACAAAACTTTTGTCGATAAGCAGTTCAATCGTTTGCGCTCGGCTTTAAGTCAGGGCGCGGAAAATCTGAAACCGGAACCCACGATAACGATCAGTGCCAACACCACTGAATTGCGTTATGACAACCTGAAAATGGGTATACCCTCCGGGCGTGAATGTGATGTTATCCTTGACCGGGTCGGCTATGCTTTAGGCTATTCGGAGCTTTACGAACAGCCATGGTGGGTAACTTATAAACTTACGGCTGATGAGGTGAAAAGCAAAAAAGCCAAGCGCTCCGATGATTTCCGCAGCGATCCGGATATACCCTCCGGGTCGGCCACGCCGGAAGATTACAAAAACAGTGGTTTTGACCGTGGGCATCTGGCGCCGGCCGCCGACATGAGTTTTTCATTACAGGCTATGAGCGAAAGTTTTTATATGTCCAACATGTCGCCGCAGTATGCCAACTTCAATCGCGGTATCTGGAAAGATCTGGAAAGCAAAGTGCGCGATTATGCCGTGTACAATAAAGAAATTTATGTAGTTACCGGCCCGGTGTTCGGTACGCAGGAGGTAATTACCATCGGCAGCAGCAATAAAATAGCAGTGCCGGATCATTACTACAAAGTGATACTGGATGCCAGCGGCTCCGAACCCAAGGCGATCGGTTTTTTGCTGAACCATCGGAACAGCAAAGGCAAACTGGCCGATTTTGTCGTTACTGTGGATGCGGTGGAAGCGATCACCGGATTGGATTTTTTCAGCCAGCTGGATGACGATATTGAATCCAGAGTGGAAAGTCAATGTGATTTTCAGCAGTGGGAAAATACCCTGCCGGTCAAATTGCGCTCCAAATAAAGCGTAAGATGCTTACATTCCGATGGTCCGCACGGCTTGTTCGAGGATTTTTTGACAGCGCCCGCAATGGGTGCAATTTTGAGCGCAGCTGCCGGGGAGTTCAACTCCATCCAGCAAGCGGTTGTCGATGATTTTCGGCGCAAAGGCTTGCGCATAGCACGGTTCGGTCAAATCCAATACGTTGCCGTCAAAGCGTTCTGCGCAATAAGCGGCGATCACGCTGCGTGGATTGCTGTGCTGGCGCGTGGCCAGTTTGACTGTACTGCAATAGGGTTCGTATTTATGAACATCTTCGGGTCGTATCCAGCTGGAGCGTAAAAAATCAGCCAGATTTGTACCATCTTTATAACGCTCCCAGCAAAGGTGAGGCATAAAACCGGCATGGTTGCGGATTTCGCGCACATCACTGTCGTGGGCTACAAGGTTATCGTGAAAAGTCTGATATGGGCAGTTGCGCAAACAACCGCTGTTGGCCAACAGACAGAGCTTTTTATCGTGTTTTTTGCTCCACTCGCTGAATTGTGCCACAATGTTGAGATCGCGCTGTAAATCGCGCCGCAGATAAAAGCTGTCAAACTTTTCAAGCAAATACTCCAGTGCCGTTATCGAGTCGAGCCGCATATTCACCGAAGCGCGGATCTCCATTGCCGGAGCCAGCTTGCGGATGGCAGCGGCCGCAAACGGCGAAGTCGTCGTAATGATTTCCGGCAGCAACCCGTTGTCGCTCAAGCGTTCCAGCAAGCGGGCAATATCGCGGTAAAAGCGTTCCGAAATCGCCCATTGACCGTAACAATTCCCATTGAGCAGCAAATCCAGCTTGATGTGCATAGCGCGGATTTGCTCCAACTCGTACTCGATCTGTTCAACGGCGCAACTGGAGTTGGCTCCATGGTCGGGGCGCCCGGAAGCAAACTCCGGATAGGCAAAATAAACTTCAGCGATCCTGTCCGCATAGTCAGTGAGCATTTCCGAAAAAAGTTCACCTTGCTGACGATATTGAAAACCCACTGCAAATTTCATTTTTTACCTCAATTTTTCCAGACTTTGCGCCTGAACTCCAATGCTGCCTTATGTCGTCTGATGCCTTCGGTTTCGGCAATGCCTTCGCCGCCGAAGCCAAGCACAAAACCATCCGGCATGATGAACGCTGCCGAAAAACGTTCTTCGCTCTGACGCCAGCAATATCCCAGCTTCAGCGTATTGGCTTTGGCCCGGTTGAAGTTGAAAATCGATCCCCACAAGCCTTCGCCGTAATCTTCAAACGGATATTGCCGCTCGATATTTTCGGCCTTATGTGGAGCTGCCGCCTGCAGGGCCAGCGAAGTAACCGACAGGTAAGGCGGAAAAGTCCGGTTGGCCGGCATTTGCAATTCACCCGGGCGATCCGGCGAAAAACGCAGTTTGCAGCGGGCCTCGGTACCTTCCAGCGTGGAAAAGGTCAATACATCCAGCGGAAATTTTTCGTGCAGCTGCCTCATGGCCTGACCGGCCAGAGTCATCATACTGGTAGTATGGCTGGCGGCGGCCATTTCGAAGACCGCCGGACCAAGCTGAAAGCGGTTATGCTGATCTTTGACCAGAAAATCTCTGGCACACAATGTGCGCAAAAGATTGAAGGCCGTAGTTTTCTGCAAACCGCTTTTTTCTGCGAGTTCACTCAAACGCATTCCTTCCGGGGCAGAAGCCGCCAGACGCAGCAAATCCATGCCGCGCAGCAGCGATTGAACCAAGTCGGATTGTGCCATGAGTTTTACTCCTCAAATCTTCAAATCAATCAATGCCTTCGTCGTCAGAATTGCGGAACTTGGCGTCGGCCGGGTATTCCGGTTGAGTCGACCAATCCACGCTCCACTGGGGACGGCGGCGGAATTTTTCTTTGAACGTATTCTGCAGTACGCCGCGCGCTTCCAAACTGATCATGCACGCACGGGTACATCCGCGCGAACCGCAGACCGCTTGCCCGGTGTTGTAAAGATTGCCAGGCTTATGATAAAAGGGGGACCACTCGCCGGGAACTGAATCCGGGTGTGGGGCTTCGCCCTTATCCGGCGGCATGTAGGGATTTTCCTGATTCACGCCGCTGTGTTTGGCACCGCGGAACGCAAAACCGCATTTGGTCATATCCAAATCGGACCATTCGACTTCTTTGCCTGCCAGATTGACTTTGACCGTCTTTTCGGTCGAAAAAGCCTGACCGGGACAAGCCTTGACACAGGCCATGCAGCGGTTGCAGAGCTGCGGACCGTCATAGATCGGGTCGGGTTCCAGTTCCACATCGGTCATGATCACGCCAACGCGGCAGCGCGGGCCGAACTGGGGACTCAAAAACATTTTGCTGAAACCGATTTCGCCCAAGCCGCAGAGGTAGGCGGCGATACGCAAATGCAGCATTACGTCGGGCGCGGCCTGACCCGGACGGGCAGGGCGGCTGTATTCCGGACGGATGTACCCTTCGTTGTCAATACCGCGCCAGTCGCTCTGATGGCCCATCGGGATCGCTTCGTAACCCTGATCTTCGATGAATTTGCTCAAGTTGATCACAGTCATCGGCATGTACAAATAGGTGATGCCGCCGTAACCCATGGCCGAATAATTGCTCAAATAAGTACCTTCTTCCACGCCGCGCAAACTGCCGCGTTCCACCCGGAAAACCATCCCGATGATACTTTTGCACTCCGGCATGATCTGTTTGGGGTCCATCTGGATCGGGGAATTTTTCCAGCGTTCGATATTGCCGATACCAACTGCGTCAGCACCCAGTTCCAGTGCTTTGCGCTTGACTGCCAGGGCCGCCGCTTTAGGATCAGAAAGATCCACAGCGTTGAAATCACGGGTCATAATCGCCATAATGTACATTCCTTTGTTGTATGTTTATTCATCAATGATGAATTTGGTTTCATCAAAAATAAATATACACGAATTATCAAGCGTTTACAAATAAAAAAGCAAAAAAACACCCCGGAAAAATGATTTATTCATCCACGATGAAAAAATAAAAAAACGGCCGGAAAATTTGAATCAAAACATTGTTCAGCGGCTGGAATTAGGATCAAGTGCTTTGCGCAGACCTTCGCCCAGCAGATTGAATCCGGCTACGGCCCAGAAGAGCATCAAGCCGGGAAAAACGGTCATGTGCCAGGCACTCAACGGATCGCCGTAAGCTGTACGCAGCATTCCGCCCCAGCTGGCGGTCGGCGGCTGGACCCCGAACGAAAGAAAGCTTAATGCGCTTTCCGACAGGATCGCTCCGGCCACTCCAAATGAAAATGCGATCATTACCGTTCCGGCAATATTCGGCAGGATATGTTTGAAAATGATTCCGATCCGGGAAACGCCCAGCGCTTGAGCCGCTTTTACATAGACCATTTCGCGCTGCTTCAGGACTTCGCCGCGGGTGAGCTGGGCCGTGCCGATCCAGCCGGTCAGTGCCAGAATACCGGTAACCGCCAGGATCGACTGTTCAAATTTGTATTCCTGAAAATAGGACATGACGATCAACAGCAGCAAAAATACCGGAAAACACATCAGTATTTCCACCAGCCGCATGGTGATCATATCGATCCAGCCGCCGAGGTAGCCGGTCGATACACCCACTGCAATGCCGATGATCATAGCCAGAGTCGTGGCCAGCAAGCCCACCGCCAGCGATATACGGCTGCCGTAAATCAATCTTACTGCCAGATCCCGCCCCAGTTCATCACACCCCAGCGGGTGTTTTTTACCCGGCGGCGTGTAAGGCTTGCTGATCTGTTCAAATGGTCCATAGGGCAGCAGAGCATTTATCTGCCACGAGCCGGCGGGCGGTTCCACGCTCCGGTCGACCCGCTCCAGTTTGGGCTTTACAAGTACAAACGGCAGCAGCAACAGCAGCAGCAGTCCGGCCAGCAGCAGATTGCGGACAAGGCGTTTTTTGACCGCCAGCAGAATGATTGCCGACGGCAGCAGTGCCAGCAGGGCAAAGTTGAATAGTTTTTCTATGAAAAACTCGGTACTTTCCGGCGCAAAAAAACTGCGCAAAAACGGCATACTCAAGCCATCTCCGGGCGTGTAGGCAAGCAGCGCCCGGGGATTGGCCAGCAATGGAGCCAGTAAAGCCAGCAGCATCAACAGCACCAATGCGCACAAAGCACCCACGGCCAGCGGATCTTTTTTGAACCGTTGCCAAACCGACTGCCATGGCGAAGCGGAGGCTGATTTTTCAGAACCGGATTTCATACCGCTGCTGCTTTGATTTTACACCAATTTAATGACTGCAACTTCTTCGAGCGTTTCCAGCAGGAATTTGCCGGGTTCAAGCGGTTTGAGTTCCCGTTCGCTCCACAAATCAACAGCACTTTGGTATATACTTGGTACTTCCAGCACCAGATCGTGCAATACGGCGCTTTTGTCGATCGGGCGGGTCTGGCTGGTGTAGTTGGTCAAATGCACCAGGGTACAGTTTTCCTGACTCCGGCGAACCGACATGGCCACGCCGCTGGTAGCGTTGTGCAGCACAAACTCATTTCCGGAATATTGTCCGATAAGTTTGGCGAAAAACTCCCGCCATGCGGTGTTGGTGAACTGGTAGTAGTATTCAAATGCCGCTCCCGCAATGTAGCAGATACGCCCCCGGCCGTAAGCGGTGTTCACTGCGTAAGGCAGAGTCGGATCCGGCGGCATCATTTCGTAACAGCCGCGCATGGGTTGGCTGGCTTTGCCGAAAACCGTCGCGGGAGTCTGCACGGTGATTTCAGCGCTCCACTGGGGGGCCGGCAGCCAGCGGTGGGTGTTATCCGCTTCGTAGAAGCCGGGGAAAGCACAGTAGTTGAACGTGTTGTGATCCAGATATTGACCGGTAAAGTCAAATCCGGCCGCTTCAGCAAATGCTCCGCGGAGGCGTTTTTTGCCATTTTCGTCATACATGCCGAACTCGGTATCGGCAATGATCGTGCCGCCGGCGGCCGCAAAATCCAGCAGCGCCTGAACTGTTTTGTCGCTGACCATAGCCAGATTGGGGGCAATAAGAACTTTGTAGCGTTTGAGATCACCCAGATTCAGTTCGGTTACTGCATCATAGGGCAGGCTCAAATGTGTGCAAAGGCCGAATGCGCCTTGAGTGGCAAGGCGGTAGTCGCCCAGACACTTATTGGCGCTGTTGGATTCACCGTACAAGTCGGATTCCAAACTGCTCTGGTTGTAATTGGCCGCGGTATCGTAGCTGTAGAAGACCGCCACATCGGCCAGACTGCGGGTATCCTGATAGAGTGCATCGTGCTGCTTATCGAACTGTACCAGCCGTTTGGCCATGGCGCCGGTCGAACTCAACAGATTATCCGGGTTGCAGTGGATGCCGTACCAGATGCTGGCACCATTGCCGAGTGCCGAAATGTAACAGAGTGCGGTTTCAGCCGGAGTGTGCAGATACCAGCCCCAGGGTTTGTGGTCGCCGGCAAAGAAGATTACAGTCGGTTTTCCTCCGGCCACCGCTTCGGCCACCTTGGCCGAGCTGGAGCAATACCAGATATCATGGTCTTTGGGCGGAATGTAGTAGAAAAATCCGCCTTCAGTGCCGATAATATCATCGCTGGCGAGCTGACGCGCAAAGTTCTTGCTGTCGGCGCGACCCACGAACAAACCTTCATTGAAGTACATTATCCACTGGGGATTGACCGATTTGACTTTGCGGTAAAGCGCGTCTTTGAATCCGATCACGGTTTCGTAGGTGAATTTTTCCAGCTCTTCGGCGGTGGCTTCGGAGTGTTTTTTGCCGTAAATTTTTTCAAATTTGGCCTGACAGCGGGGGCAGTAGCAGGTGTGATATGGAGGACCATCAAAGAAAAATCCGTAAATATCAAACTTTTTCAGTGATTCCACGCAGTCAAAAAAGTAATCCACCCAACTGGAATTCAAGCAGCAGGCCGGATAAGTTCCGTAGGAAAGGGGATAGTTGCCTTGAGCATCGCGCACGCCCCATTCTTCTTTGCGGTCGGCAATCGAAGGTCCGAGAATGTGGCAATTCATATAGATGATCGTACCCAGACCGTTGTCGGCAGAGTTTTTCATATATTTTTCGAGCAGCTTGCCGTGGACGGGTTCTTCGTAGACAGCGCTGTACATATCGGCGTGAGTATGAAGCAGCTGTTCGGTATTGAAGCCGAAATCCTGCCAGAATTCAGGCATGGCCAGAGTTTGTTCTTCGGTCTGAAAATTGCATTGGAGTGCGGCGATCCGCAGATGTTTTTTCATAAAAAAGCCCTCTTGTAAAAAGTTTTGATTGTCATTGGTAAAGAATACACCCGCAAAAGATTTTTGCAAGCTTAAAAACGCAATATAAAAGTTTTTTTTCAGGAAAATAACACCGGGGTGTACAGCAGGTACTGCCGGAGCTTTTCCGGGATAAGTAACAATGTGCAGGTAACGAGAGGAAGGACTGGTTTTCCGGGATTTTCCCGCATAAAAAAAACACCCCCGTTTTGCAACGGAGGTGTTTGTTTTGCGGAGTTATACCGTCAGCACTTGGCCAGACGGGCTTCCAACGCGTCGAGCTGGGCAACCAGTTCTTTCGGCATCTTGTCGCCGAATTTAGCGTAGTGTTCGCGGATGGAGGCAACTTCTTTCTTCCAGCCTTCGACATCGAGGGCCAGCAGTTCCTTCATATCCGCATCGCTGACGCTTTCCAGACCGGTACGGTCGATGGCATCTTCGGTCGGCATGTAACCGATAGCGGTTTCGTTGGCTTTGCCTTCGCCGTCGCAGCGTTCGAAGATCCACTTCAGCACGCGGCTGTTATCGCCAAAGCCCGGCCACAGCCAGCGGCCATCGGCGGTCTTGCGGAACCAGTTCACGCAGAAGATCTTCGGCAGCTGGGCGCCTTCTTTTTTGCCGATTTCCAGCCAGTGGGCAAAGTAGTCAGCCATGTGGTAGCCGCAGAAGGGCAGCATGGCGAAGGGGTCGCGGCGGAC
>SUWA01000064.1 GCA_015061695.1 Lentisphaerota bacterium | reverse complement strand
ACGTCCTACAGGTCCTACTCGTCCTACTGCCGCCATCTATCCTGTTGCCCGCGCATCGCGGCTAACGCCCACCGCCCCTACCACCCACACCGCCCCTACCACCCACGCCGCCCACGCCGCCCACGCTTTTAATTCTGTTTTACGCGGGTTTATGCAGCGCAAAGTTGTTGTTTTGACGTTTGTTTTTGTTCAAAATTACAATTTTGGCAAAAAATATCTTTTTTTTCTGCAAAAAAACTCAAATAAACTGACTGCCGGGTATTGCTATTTTGCAAAAGATGTGCTATAATACCCCCAATAATATTTTTTAACAACTAAATAATTTTTACGGAAGGGATTCTACAATGCGAGAATTATTACAGGGACTCTTTGCTAAACTGCAAGGAATGCGCGGCTTTAACGGCCTGACCGAAATGGGGGCTGTCGACTGGGCCATTGTCGGCGGGCTTTTCCTCGTTTTGGTCTGTACGCTTGTTTTCTGTCAGCGGTTTGTGAAAAGTACGGCCGACTTTCTGGCTGCCAACCGCTGTGCCGGGCGTTATTTGCTTTCGATCACCGGTGGTATCGCCTCGATCGGTGCAATCAGTATTGTAGCAAACTTCCAGCAGTATTATGTGGCCGGTTTCTCTCCGATCTGGTGGACGTTCCTTTCCGGTCCGCTGGGGTTGATCATCGCCATTACCGGCTGGGTCAGTTACCGTTTCCGCGAAACCCGCTGTTTGACCAAGGCCCAGTTCTTTGAAGTCCGCTACAGCCGCAAGTTCCGTATTTTTACCGGTATTCTCGGTTGGCTTTCCGGTATTCTCAACTATGGTATTTTCCCTGCCGTTTCTGTTAAATTCTTCATTTACTTCTGCCGTTTGCCGGAAACTTTCCAGTTCCTCGGTTTGACTTTCAGCACCTATGTCTGTCTGCTGCTGTTCGCTATTTCCATGGGCGTTATCTTTGCTATCTTCGGCGGTCAGATCGCTATTATGCTTACTGACTTCCTGCAGGGAATCTTCTGTAACGTGGCGTTCCTGCTGCTGATGATCTTCCTGGTTGTTCAGTACGACTGGAACAGCATTTTTGAAACTCTGCTTCAGCACAATCAGGCCAACCCCAATCAGTCGCTTTTCAACCCGTTTGAAACTACCAGTATCAAATCCTTCAATATCTGGTTCTTCCTGATGGGTTTTGCCATGACCATCATGCACTCCGGTTCGTGGCAGGGGTCTTCGGGCTATGCCGCCGCCGCCAAGAGCGCTCACGAAGCCAAGATGTCCGGCTTCCTCGGCACCTGGCGCAGTCTGGTGCAGACCGCACTTTTGATCTTTATTCCGATCTGTGCGGTGGTATTTTTCAACAACCCCGATACCGCTGATGCCGCCCGCGGCCTCAACGATGTACTCAGCACTATGGATGAACAGTCCGCCAGTCAGGCGCGTGTACCGCTTTTCCTCAACTACATTCTGCCGGTCGGGTTCATTGGTATTTTTGCTGCGGTAATGTTTGCGGCAATGCTTTCGACTGACGATACTTACATGCACAGCTGGGGGTCGATTTTCATTCAGGACGTAATCCTGCCCTTCCGCAAAACGCCCTTTACCGAAAAACAGCACATCTGGCTGCTGCGCGGTTCCATTATCTTTGTCGGGGTGTTTGCGTTCTTCTTCAGCTGGTTGTGGAAAGAAACCGAATACATTCTGCTTTACTTCCAGATCACCGGGGCTATCTTCACCGGTGGTGCCGGCGCTGTCATCATCGGCGGTCTTTACAGCCGCACCGGTACCACGCTGGGTGCCTGGGTGGCCATGATCCTCGGTTCCGGTTTGGCTTTGGCGAGTATTGTTTTCCAGAAGCTCTGGCCGATCTGGTTCGGTAAAGACTTCCCGTTCGATGGTCAGATTCTGGCATTTGTGGTTTCAATTTTCGGTTTCTTCAGCTACTTTATAGTTTCCTGGCTCGACCGCAAGATCAATCGCATCAAGCCGTTCAACCTCGACCGGATGCTCCACCGCGGCGAGTACGACACTTCGAACGAACACGTCGAAGCCTGGAGTGCCGGCAGAATCTGGCGTATTCTCGGTTTGACCAACGAATTTACGCTCTTTGACCGTATCCTGTTCTTTGCTTCGATCATCTGGACTCTGACTTGGACCGCGGTGTTCTGTACCGGTCTGGTCGGGCACTATGTGCTGCACTGGGATGCTATGGTCTGGCTGAAGATCTGGCGTTTCTACGTCATGTTCGCCTTCTTCCTGGGTATCGGTACTACGATCTGGTTCCTCATCGCCGGGTTCCGCGACATCGGCCGTTTGTTCAAAACGCTTGCTACTGATGAACGTAACTATGCTGACAACGGTCAGGTGATCGACGGTAAAAATGCCGGTGAATAAGCCTGAAGATCGCTCCGGCAGCTGTGGTGAGTTTACTTTCCGCGCTGTCGGTGTGATCAAAAGTTGTGCCAAATATCATTACGAAGCTCCGCGCCAGTCGGTTTATGCCGCATCTGGCGCTTTTTTATTGTGGAACGATCCAATTTACCAATTGGCGGCCGAAGACTTGCAAGGCTTTGACCGGATTTGGCTGGTATGGGTGTTCAACCTCAACAAGCACGAGTCCTGGCATCCCAAAGTACGGGTGCCGGTGCCGGCGGAGCGCGACAAATATTCGGTTTTTGCCACCCGCTCGCCCTACCGGCCCAACCCGATCGGCATCAGCGCAGTGGAGCTTATGGAGATCCGCCCGGAGGGATTGCTGCTGGGGCCTTGCGATCTGCTGGACGGCACTGCGGTACTGGATGTAAAGCCGTATATACCGGAAGTTGACGCTTTTCCGGACAGCAAAGCCGGTTGGCGCGACCGGATCGACCAGCGGAAATACCATATTCTGTGGCAAGCATCTGCCCGGGAACAGGCTGATTTTATCCGGGAACGCGGCGCTTTAGACCTGATGAATTTTGCCCGGGTGCAGCTGACTTACCGGCCTTTGGATGACAGCCGCAAACGGCTGGATTTTATTGCCCGGCAGAATATATGGGTGCTGCATTGCCGTACCTGGAAACTTTTCTTTGAAATTTCCGAAGCTGATCAGCAAATCTCGATCCTGAAAATTGCCGGCAATTACTCCGCCGGAGAATTGGAACCCAACGCACCGGATAAATATGGCGATAAAGCGCTGCACCGCGAATTTATAAGCATTTTCGGGCCGGAAAATCCTGCTGTTTGATCCGTCAGTTATTCCGTCACTTATTTCGTCATTTGTCCGTCAAAAACCTGTTTTGAGTAAGAAAAACAGTGAAAAGTGACGGAAAAACCTTTTTCAGAAACTTTTTTCTCCGGCGGAGAGTACAGCCCGGATACGGGTTTGAGTATTGATCAATACAGGGACGTACAGCGACGGTGCGGATTGCAACCGGCAAAAAAATATGCGTTTTGAGCAATCAACTGCCGGAAGGAAGGTTGCAATAATCCAAAATTGGATTATATTGTATATGATTATACATATAAAAGAGGTTATGAAAAATCATCAAAAACAGAGGATCTGCTTTATGGATAAAAAATTTTACGTTACCACCCCTATATATTATGTCAACGACAAGCCGCATATCGGCCACGCTTACACCACGATTTTAGCCGATGTACTGGCGCGTTTTCACCGTTCGGCCGGCGATAAGACTTTCTTTTTGACCGGCACTGATGAACACGGGCAGAAAGTCCAGCGCGCAGCCGAAAAAAATAACCTCGGTTGTCAGCAGCATTGCGACGAAACGGTGGTGCGTTTTCAGGAACTCTGGAAGACGCTGGGCATGACCCACGACCGCTTTATCCGCACTACGGACGCATTCCATAAAGAAGTGGTGCAGAAAGTGTTGCAGGATCTTTTTGACCGCGATCTGATCTACAAAGCCGAATACACCGGCTGGTACTGCGTGGGCTGCGAACGCTTTTTTACCGAAAAAGACCTCGTGGACGGCAAATGCCCCGATTGCGGCCGCGATGTGAACGAAATCGTGGAAAGCAACTACTTTTTCCGCATGAGCAAATATCAGGATTGGCTGATAAAGTATATCGAAGAACACCCCGATTTTATTCTGCCGAAGTTCCGCGCCAACGAAACGCTGGGATTTTTGCGCCGCCCGCTGGAAGATTTGTGCATATCGCGCCCCAAATCGCGTCTGGCGTGGGGGATCGAGCTGCCGTTCGATAAAGATTATGTTTGCTATGTGTGGTTCGATGCGCTTTTGAACTACGTTTCCGGCGTCGGCTATCTGCAGAACGAGGAAGATTTCAAAAAATGGTGGCCGGCTTCCTGCCAGCTGATCGGCAAAGATATTCTGACCACTCACACTGTCTACTGGCCGACCATGCTCAAAGCCATGGATCTGCCGCTGCCCAAAACCATCTTTGCCCACGGCTGGTGGCTCACCGGCAAGACCAAGATGAGCAAGAGTCTGGGCAATGTGGTCAACCCCATGGATATGATCCAGCGCTGCGGCGTGGATGCGTTCCGCTACTTCCTGCTGGCGGAAATGAGTCCCGGCTCGGATGCCAGTTTTACCGAAGAAGCGTTTATCAACCGCTACAACACCGATCTGGCCAACGACCTCGGCAATCTGGCCAGCCGCGCGCTGAAAATGGCCGTGCGCAACTGTAACGGCGTCATTCCCCGGCCGGGCAATATGCAATCAGAGGACACCGCACTGCTGGCCATGGCCGATGCCGCGCTGGTCAAGATGGAAGAAAGTCTGGCCAATCTGGCGTTGGATAAAGGTATTGCCGCCGTGCTGGATGTTGTCCGCGCGGGCAACCGCTACTTTGACGCCGCTGCTCCGTGGACTCTGGCCAAAAATGGCGAAACTGAACGGCTGAATACAGTTATTTACACTGTAGCCGAAGCCATGCGGCGCGTGGCAGTCTTGCTCGATCCGGTGATGCCCGGCAAGATGAAAGAACTGCGCGATATGCTGGGCATGGATCCGGAATTGCCCGCGACGATGGAATCGCTGCACAGCAAAGAAAATGTGCTTTCCGGCCGCAGCGTGATCGACCGCGGCGGACTCTTTATGCGTATTCAGCTTGAAGATGCTGCCGCCGAAAAAGGCAAAAAAGCCGGAAAGAAAGCCGAAAAGCCGGTCAATGTAGTTGCTCCTGAAGAACTTATTGATATAAGTGAATTTGCCAAAGTCAAGCTCAAGACCGCCAGAGTCCTGACCGCTGAACGCGTGGAAGGCGCGGATAAACTGCTGAAACTTTCCATCGAAGTCGGTGCCGAAAAGCGTCCGCTGGTCGCCGGAGTGGCTCAATATTATACCCCCGAAGAGATGGTGGGCAAAACTATCGTGATCGTAGCCAATTTGAAACCCGCCGTGATCCGCGGTGTGGAATCCTGCGGTATGCTGCTGGCGGCCAAAGCCGGCAAGCGTCTGGCGCTGGTCACGGTGGAAGGCGACATGCCCTCCGGCGCCTCGATCGGTTGAATTTTTTGATCAAATATTCCGGCTTCTGGCCGCAAACATAACACATGGAGTAAGTTATGAAGATATTGAACGTATTTTTAATGCTGATTTTAATGGTGTTTTCCGCGGCCGGGGCAGATCTGTTTGAGTTCGATGCCCAGGGCAACGTGCTGTTCGGCGGCAAAAAACTGATCATCGGTGAAAATGTTGTGGAACAAAATAAATCCGCAGCTTTGCCGGAGGCCGCACCGGAAAAAACAACCCACGAACTGCCGCAGGCCAAGGTGCATAATGCTTTCAGCAAAAAAGATGCTTTTGCCTTCCGGCGCGAACTCGGTGTGTCGGATAATCAAATCGAACTGACTTTTCAAGGCAGTGTGCCGGCGTTTGTGATTAACGAAAACGGCAAATCACAATTCTACGGCTACAACGCTTTGCTGGATGTAAGTGATTATCTCGGCGGCAGTTACTATGTTATTACCGGCCGGCCGTTCCGCCCGGTCATCAACCAGGGGGAATTCACCGCAACTTCGGGAGTCCATTTTAACGGGGTGCGTTTTCTGGCCTTGAAAAAAGGCGAAAAAGCACTGGCGCTGGACTTTAACTGCGAGGGGATCACCAACTACTCCACCAGCCGCTGGACAGTAACCTCCAGCGATGGCCATCTGAAAATCGCCACCGGCCTGAACAGCGACTACCGGGGCGGGATCTTCAACGGCAAAGTCGTCATCTATTCCGGGGACGAAAAAGACAACGTTGCCCGCCACACCCAGCAGAAATACGGCTATTCGGAAGATTTTCCGGTGGCTCGCGCGTTCAGTTTCGGCGCCAAAGTTACCGGCAAACAATATGTTCACGCCGATGACAAAACTGACAGCGACAAAAGTAATTACGGCTGGGCAGGTAAAATAAACGCAAAAAAAGTTGAATTTGCTCCCTCCGGCGCACTCTATTCGGCACTGCAGGGCGAAGGCAAGGCCGTGTTCAAGGTCAAAAATCTCAAAAAAGGCGTCTACTATGTAACCTATTGCGGCAGCGCCATGCACAAAGATTCCGGACTCTTTTCGCTGCAGGTCGAAGATCAAACCATGTTCAGCGATCAGCAGATCAAAGCCGGCTCCATGCTTACGGCCGCCATGCCGCTCTGGATCGAAGACGGCACGGCGGAAGTAACTTTGGATGGCGCGTGGCAGATCAGCACTCTGCAGTTCCAACTGCTGCAAACCAGCGAAGAAGACCGCAAATTCCGGCGCGGATACTGGCTCAGCAATGATTATGAACCCAGCGTGATGCTCAAAAACAGCTATTTTGCCCGGCCGCCGGCCATGCAGTGCGATCTTTACAGCGTAAAACTGGCTCCGCACCGCCCGGATTATCCGGCAAGCTATGTGCATAAAATGCCCAAAAAAGTTTTGCTGCCGGAATCCACGGCGAAAAATGCGTGGCGCTACAACGAACTTTACATTTCCAGCGGCAACAACAGTTCACGTTTTACCGACTTTGTTACCGACGAACTGAAAAACCGGGAATTGGATTTGATCAGCCGTTCCGGCGGCAAAATCGTGCTGGTTTCGGGCTTGCTCTCGCGCCACACCTTCCCCGATCACATGGCGCGCGCCGATCAGTATTTGTGCGACTTTACCCGCCTTGCCCATCAGCGCAATATGAAAGTGCTTGACCATGTGGATTTGACTTTGCTGTGGAACACCGAAGCCGGGTTCCGCGTTATGTGCCAGACCACCAACGCTTTGCAGCGCAATGTGAACACCTGGAGCGTCAACCGCTCCTACTGCTTGAATAACCCGCATTTGAACAAAACGTTTTTTGCATGGGCCAAAAATCTGGTCAAACAGAGCAATATCGACGGCATGATGGTCGATGAAGTCGTGTTCTTTACCGAAAGTTTCTGCGGCTGCCGCTACTGCCGCGAAGCCTTCACCCGCGACACCGGATTGATCCTGCCGATGGACGAAACCCATCCGGCAATGGGCAAAAGCGATCATTTGGTCTGGAAAGTATGGCTGCAGTGGCGCAGTAAAAGCATCGGCGACTGGTGGGTGGCGTTCCGTCAGGCCATTGCCGAAGTCAAACCGGACTTCTCCATGCTGGTCTACACCACCCACGGCGGATTTTCCAACCGCCACGCCGGACCGTATTTTGAAACCGCCCGCGGCGTGGATATATTGGGTACTGAAATCATGAGCCGCAACGTCATCGCTTCGGCCCGCTCGGTCAACGCGTTCCGCAAGATGAAAAGCGGTCTGGGCGACTTCTATCATGCGCCGATTTACGGTCTGGTCTACCCGGGCGGCAACTGCCACAACATTGCTTACTTCGGTTGGGCGCTGAACTATATGAACCGCCAGACCACCTGGGATAAATGCACGGTTCTGCCGCCCGGAGCTGTCGATTACAAAAACTATCCGGCCAGACTGGATCACAGTTTGAGCAAACCCATTTCCGATACGGCTGTGGTTTACTCGCTGCCGACAGTCATCTTCCCCGCCCAGATACGTTATATCAACGAAATTCTCGGTTTATCCGAACTTCTTTCCGATCAGGGTATTATGCACGATTTTATCATTAATGCCGCCCTGACCGACCACAAGACCATGCAGCGGTTTAAAACGCTGGTATTGGCCAATGCCCGCTGCATGAGCGATGAGGAGATCGAAGCAGTCAAACGCTTTGCCCGCAACGGCGGCACGGTCTATTTGAGCTTTAACTGTGCTACGGCCGACGAGTTGGGCAATCCGCGCAAAGTCTGGCCGTTCCGGGAAATATTCGGCATCAGCCCGCACCCCTCCAAACTGGCTAAAATCAGTACGGTCAAAGTCGACAAACAGCATAAATACCATGTTTCCGACCTGACCATGGTGCGCTTTAACGGCAAGGTTCGGCCGGATGTTCAGGTGCTGTACCGCGCCGAAATCGGCAAATCCTCGGTTCCGTGTGTGCTGAATACAACCTACGGACAGGGGCAGATCTTCCTGTGCAGCGCGGCACTGGGCGCCAGTGTGGTGGAACTTGAGTGCGGCCCCGGCAAACCCTACAGCTGGAATCCTCCGCCGGAAAATCTGGCGCTGGCCCGGAATGTAATGCAGTTGCTTCAGCCCGAAAAACCGTTGCTGAAAGTCAACGCTTCGCCCGGAAAGATATTGATTTCGCTGACCGGTAACGACCATGCTGACGGCGAGCTTTTGTGCGTAAATATGCTTAACTGCACCCGGACAGTCGAAGTCGGGCAGATGATCCCGAACAAAATGGATGCCGATCGCGGCAAGGTGGAAGGCAATATAACATTTACGCTCAATGTTGCTGCCGGAAAAGTAGCCAAAGTTTACGCTGTATCGCCGGACTTTGCCGGCGAAAAATCGCTGCAATGGCAAAAATCCGCTTCCGGCATAACCGTAACTGTGCCGGGCGAAATGCTCAAAACTTTCCTCGAAGCCAGAATCCAGCTTAAAAAATAAGTTCGGGACAGTTACGGCAGGCCCACCCGCCGGTTGTGTGCGGGGGGCTTGATTAATCGAAAAATCTGTTGTAAAACCCGTAGAATTTTGTAATAACACTTTTTTAGTTTTAAAATATAAAAAACTCCAGATAAACCGGCGGATGGGATTTTTTAACTGCATAAAATCGGAAATATTGTTATTTTTCAACTTGTAACTTAAATATTTCGGTGATATATTAGAGATGTCGTGACAGTATGGAGAGTTGTTTCCATTTTGCCACAGGGCTAATTGACAGCCGCTATATTTCAGCAAATGTGCCTGAACCCGATCAGGTTGCAGCATCATAAATGAAGCGTATCCGGTGGGATTGTGCTGTACTCCTTACCAGCGTTCTCTGGAGTGATGTTGCCGGTTACTGATTGAGTTGTGGAGCGTTCCTTTTTTTGGGGGAACGTTATCAGGCAGCAGAGTTTTATTTTTATGGGGATTCCGGTCATGAGAACAACAACTGCAATGACAGTATTTAAGATGCCGTTTTACGGTATCACTCTTCCGCTGTCCGCATATCCGGCATCCCTCGCAGTTTTTCGGAGCACTGAAAAACTGCCTTGCACGAACGATAGTGAGTGCAAGCAAGCAAGCAAGCAAGCAAGCAAGCAAGCAAGCAAGCAAGCAAGCCTTTATTTTTAAATAAAGGCTTGCTTCAATCCGGGCGAAATTTTTCCGGTCGGCCAATCCACTTTTTTTCTGATTTTCAAAACTCAGATTTTTTGTGTCTTGGAAAACAGTATCAATCCACTTTTACAGCCGCGAAATCCAGTAATGGATTATCGCGGCTGTTTTGTCTTAAAAACAAACCATCGGCAGTTGCCGACATTAACAAAAAATAAATAGAAAGGTAAAAAGATGAGAAAAGAAATCATCGGCGCAGCAACTCTTGCATTGCTTGTCGGCATTACCGGCTGTAAGAGTGTTTCTGTAAGCAGTACCCCGGCAGGCGCAAACGCGCGAAGCGAGGGCCAATCCCTTGGGATAACCCCGGCCACAGTAGAGGTCAATCTCTTTAAATCTCAAAAGGTTTCAATTTCTAAAGATGGTTATGCAAGTAAAACTATAAATGTAACATTCGATTCTCCCAACCTGATTAATGTTTCATTGGATAGAGAATTTAATGTCAAATCCAATCCGAGTGGCGCCGATGTGTATGTGAATGGCGAATTTGTTGGTAAAACCCCGGCAGAAGCCATTGCAATGGATGATTCGGGGGCAACAATTCTGGAAGTTCGTAAAAAAGGTTGGCTTCCGGCTAAAATGACCGTCAAAACAGACACTCCGGTCGATGTAACGTTGACTATGGAACAGGATGGTTCCGGACGCCGGATCCTTGATCTTGTTCCAACCACTGACGGGGTTACGGTAACCAGCGAACCTATTTATTCTGATACAGATATTGGTGAACATTCCCCCAATGTATCTTCCTGCAAAAAACTTACCAACCAGTCGCAGACGGAATTTATTTTGAGTTTCAGCCTGTTGCCCGATGGTAAAACATTGGTTACGAGCATTCTGGAGGAGCTTACTGTCAAAAACAAAACCGAGTATCGGGCGAATATCTGGCAGCTCAATACCAGCATTGCCGGTGCGCCGCGTAAGGCAGTTACCCAGGGAGATTATTTCGATATCCACCCCAATCCGTCTATTGACGGCAACACGCTTTATTTCTCCACCACCCGCAATGGCCGTTTGGGTATCTGGAATCTCAAACTGAATGGCAAAGGTGGTCTCCGCACTGTTACTATGGGTAATACAGCGGACTATTCTCCTGCTCTCAAGCCCAATACAGAACACATTTATTATGCTGCAGTTCTTCCCGGAAGCACTGCAGCTGCCTATATTTGGAATAAACCCTCTAATGGCGGTATGCCGGAACAGTTGACCGAAGGTGCTTCTCCCCAGTGGAGCCCCGATGGTAAAAAACTGCTGTACATAAAAGGTGATACCAAAAAGAACAAAGCCCGCATTTGGATTTGCGATGCTGATGGCGGCAATCAGACTCAATTGTCGGTTGGCAGCGGTGATTTCAATGACATTGATGCCCGCTGGTCAGTTGATGGCAAAAAAATCATCTTTTCCAGCAACCGTTCTCTGCTCAAAGGCAAAAATAACTATGATATTTATATCATGGATGCTGAAGGCGGCAATCTTACCCAGCTGACCACCAATGGTTCGCATGATGACAAGCCGGTGTTCGGCCCGGATGGTCAGACAGTGTTCTTCCGTTCCAACCGCGGACTGGTTTGGGATATCTGGACTATGAAGATCAATACCGGCAAGTGATCTTTTTTGTATAATTGATGCTCTCCCCGCAGCGCGGGGAGAGCTGTTTTCAGTCCTTTGCTCAACAGTTCTGAAATGGATTTTTGAGCAAAAAACTGAAAAATTTAAAAAAATCAGGAGCATAAAATCATATGAAAAAAATGTTTTTGAAGACAACAGCTTCCTGCCTGTTTTCTCTGCTGCTCTCCGGATGTGGTTTGAGCATTTATGATGACTGGCAGGCAAGCGGCGGCAAAGCCATCACCGGGGGAGGGGCAATTGCCGGCAAAGATTATATAAACGGTTTGCAGCCCAGTGAAAATTCCCGCAAATATTTTGCGAAACTTTCCGTCAATAGCGATCAGCCGATTGAAACCGTGAGCCGCTTTGACGATAGCTCCGGTAAAAGCGGGGTACGTTTTGTAAAAAATGGCGGTATTCTTATTCCTCCCGGAGTAACGATTTCTTTTACCAACAAAGGGTATTGCATGGACCCGCATTTGCCGGCACCTAAAGCCGGTGAAGAGTATCAACTTGTACCAATGACCCAACTGATTCCGGAAGATTTGCAGGGAACCTATAAAAAGCTGGTGCAAAAAGCTTCTGCCGGGGATGAAAATGTCAAACGCAATATGCAGCATTTGGTTTGGGCATTGCGTACCGCCGGAACGGATGCGGCATACGCCAACAATCTGACTGCAGAACAAAAGCGTATTTTGGACAGATGTTCAGAATACTCCGGACAGTTTGAAGAATTCAATGCCAATGCCAAAGCCAACAGCCAAATGATGAAAGATTTGCTTGGGGCGGCTGATTCATTTCTGAATATAAAAATCGGCGGAGTTACCTATAAAGCCAGCGATTTGCTTGATCCGGATATAGGCAATAAAAAAATCAATGAACATCTGAACCAACTTATTACTATGGGCAATTCTCTCCCGGTGGAACGCAGCGGCTTCAACTACGGCGAATTGCAGCCGGGGATCTACACTGATGTACGGGGCAGCGGAAGTTTACAGTATACCGCAAAAATTGCAAACACTACTAACAAAGAGTTTATTTTTTACCCTGCAGATTACGTCGGGCAGGTCGGCAGCGGGGCAAAATCACAAGGCTTGACTTTCTTTGCTACCGCCAACACCAGTCAACGCCAACGGGTAACCGGAGGCATTCCGAATAAAGTAGATGTGGCAGACCAAAGTAAAGAGTGTCCACCACATGCATGGCACGCCGTTCAAAATGGTGGAGTACATCTTCCTGTTTGGAACGACAGAGCAAGAAAACTGCGAGCAGATTACAAAGATGCAATTATGGCGAAAAAAAAGGAATTGGATAAATTGCTTGTCAATGATTACAAAAAAAATCCAAATGGCTTAGAAAGAGGTGCCATAATATATTACAATCCTGAAACAAATGCGATAGAATCCACAGAAGTTTACGAGGGCGATGATTACTATAACATTATAGAACACTCTTTTTGGGGGGGGCGTCAGGTAGTTGAGAGGATTGTTGTAAGAGAAACAGAAAATGGAAAAGTTTATGATGTATATAATGCAGAAGGAAATGTAAAGGAACCCATTCATTCTCCATGGGGCTCTTACGAAAATGAAAACCACGAAAAAGGTTTTCTAAAAACATATTATTATAAAGAAGATCCGATCGGTTCATCGGCGGTGAAATATGATTTGAGTAAAGTTCCAGAAGGGGGTGTTCCATTGGCATTTCATCATTTGCATGTAACAAAAGCAGGTAAGACTGTCGACTTTTCAGACACCGATATATATATGGCATCTTGGGGAAACGGCATTGACATAAGTGTTATATCGCCGTATGACGGCGGCAAGCATTATATGATTGATCAGGATATTGTTCTGGACAGTAATGGGAATGATATATCTAAAGGGCTAAAAAGCTGGAAGGATGCGCATAAAAACGCAAAAGTCCAATGTTCAAAATGCGGAGCCACTAGGTAATGAACGAGTGTTTGAGGGAGAATTAAAATGCGTCAAATTTTAATTGCTTTCGCGCTCGGAATTTTTCTCACCGGCTGTGTTTTTGACGTTTCCTCGGATGCACCGGTGGTCGGAGGGCTGTCGCTGATCGACTTCACCGACCGGTCGGGCGAGGAGTATTGCGAAAAGATGGGCAAACTTTTCGCGGAGCACTTTTCCGCCGAGGAGCTGGCGAAGATTTCGGCAATCTATCAGGACGGTAATTACATGCTTCTCCTGAACGAGTATCTCGAAAATCCCGGTCCGGAGCAGACCCGGAAGCTCGACGCCTGCCTGCGCGCCAAGTGGGGCGAGGATATCTACGACCGCGTCAATACGGGCGTCTTTCACGGCAAAAGCTGTCAGCTCAAACGCTCCTTCATGGCGGCGGGCGAGCAGAACGAGTTGCGGGCGAAACTGGACGCCCCGACTTATCACAGCATCCTCGTCGGGATCGATGCCATGACGCTGCAGAAAAAACAAACGAGGTGAGGCAAATTGAAAACTCGAAAACAAATCATGAAATGGTGCGGACGCCTCCTGCCGCTTTTTTGGCTCGGCATCATCACGGGCTGCCGGTCGGTGCCGATCACTGACCGGACGCAGTTGATGCTGACGACTTCCGACTACGAAAACGAACTGGGGGTTACGGCTTATGGTGAATATAAAGCAAAATATCGCCGTTCAAGCAATGCTGAATATAATCAGGCATTGGTGCGTTGCGGCAAAGCAATTTCGCAAGCGGCAGAACAGGACGATTTTGATTGGGAGTTCATTGTGCTTGACACCAATATTCAAAATGCTTTCTGTCTGCCTGGCGGTAAAGTCGCTGTTTATTCCGGTTTGATGGATGTTATGAACAACGAGGCGGAACTGGCGTGTATCGTTGCGCACGAAGCCGCCCATGCTATCGCCCGGCACGGCGGCGAACGCATGAGTTGGGGCTATTTGCAGAAGCTCGGCGCAATCGGCGTGGCACTTGGTTTTAATAATGAGACTTTGAACAATATCTATGGCACGGGAACGCAACTGGGAGTCATGCTGCCATTCAGCCGCAGCAATGAGTATGAAGCGGATTTGATCGGTTTGATCTTAATGGCAAAAGCCGGATACAATCCGAAGGCAGCCATTCATTTCTGGACCCGGTTCAGCAAAGGCAAAACTGCCACATGGGTAGGCACAGTTACATCCACCCATCCATGCGATGCCGACCGGATACAGAACTTCCATAATCACATGTACCTTGCTGAAGAGGCTTACAAAAAAGCTCCCCATAAAAAGGGGTTTGGTATAACTTTTTCTCGATAATTTGTTGAGTCATTCCGGTTCCGCGATATCCGCGTACAGCAAAAACAGAGGGTGTTGCAAAACCTCACCAAAGGTTGCAATGCCCTGCTTTTTTTACATGAATTTTTATTGGCTGTCGAAAAAATCAGTAAGCTTGAATTCATATAACAGCAATAAAAATTATTACAGTCAAAATATTGTATCTATATTATATAAAATAAGTTGGAATTACTTTTATTACCTGTAATAAAAGTAATTCCGGTGAAAGTTTTTGGAAAATGGGGTGTGGGGAAAAGAACCTTTTTTCAAAAAGGTTTTTTCCCCACAAAACAGTTTTGCAACAGTCCCATATGGTATTTACTGCTTCAGCAACCTTTGGTGAGAGTCCAGACTTCGGTGTGTGTGGCGCTGGCACCTTCGGCAAGTTTGAGCATCGGCGAAAGCGACTCGATCTCCAGA
>SUWA01000063.1 GCA_015061695.1 Lentisphaerota bacterium | reverse complement strand
GACCAGTCGGACAGGTCAGACAGGTCGGACAGGTCGGACAGGTCGGACAGGTTCGAGAGTTTGCTTGCCGCCCTGGTTCAGTAAGGCAGGGTTGTGTGTTCGCCGCTGGTGCGGCGTACTCCGCGATGCGCGGGCAACCGGATAGATGGCGGCGTAGGACGGGTAAGACATGTAGGACATGTAGGACATAATGCTTGCCGCCATCTCTCCGTACAGGCGCTTTATTTATCCGGCGCGTAGACCAGTGCCACCCGGAACGACATATAGTATTTGGCTTCGTTTTGACCGCTTCTGGCGCCGGAACGGCTGCGTTCGGCTTTAAGATAAAAGCCGCCGCCTTTTTTGACATGGTCGCCATTGGATTCGTTGGGCGGCGGCCCTTGCGGATTTATACAGCTGTATTGAGCCGGGTTTTTGCACCAGTAGTCCAGACAAAACTCCCAGGCATTGCCGTGCATATCATAAAGCCCCCAGGCGTTGGGTTTTTTCTGGCCCACGATCTGCACCCGGCCATTGCTGTTGCCCATATACCAGCCGACTTCGTCAAGATTGGCGCAACGTTCATTATGGGTCAGATTTTTGCGGTTGTTCAACGCAGTTCGGGTTCCGGCCCGACAGGCATATTCCCATTGGGCTTCGGTCGGAAGCGTGAATTTATAGTTGGCGGGACGGGTTTTTTCGGTAAGCAGATTGAGTCTGGCGCAAAAATCCATTGCGTCCTGCCAGCTTACGTCAGTAACCGGCAGGTGAGGGCCCCGGCTGCGGACCGACGGATTGCGTTTCATCACCGCTTCGTACTGGGCTTGAGTAGTTTCAAAAACCGCTATATAGAAAGGGCGGGTGATAACGACTTTGCGCTGATCCTCGCCCTGACCTTTCCAGCGGCCGATTTCCGACTCCGGACTGCCCATGATGAAAGTGCCGCCTTTGAGTAAAACCAGCTCCAGCGTTACTTCCGGAGCCAGTTCTACCGTATAATGCGGCAATGCTTTATTATTGGCTTCTGAACTCTTATCCGCACCGGTACTGTTTTCCGGCGCGGCATAGCCCGCCGGCAGCAGCGTTGCCGTCAGCAGCAGAACGGATAAGAATTTTTTGAGCAATTTCAACATTGCGTCTGGAGTGGTATTTTATATTCTGATTGTTATTCGAACAACGCAAGAATTCTTTCGTCACCATATGAAAGAGAGTTTACCAGATTACTCGTTTCCCGAACCTTTTTTCCTCTTACCTCATATTCATAAGCGCCACCGAGATCTTGCTTATCGCTTTCAACTTTAAGTTCGTAAAAATTCACAGTCTGTTCATCTTTAACTTCGAATTTTATTGTAATTTTATTACCCGGATTGCAAAAAGTGTTTTCCGTGATAGTGTATCCAATTCGTCTATCATAGCCATCTTCTCTTTTGCTGGTTTTCACGGTCTTATTGTTCCAAGTGCCGGTAACAGTTACAAACCAGCTGCCATAAATATCCGAGGTTGTCCATTGTACATCTTTGAGCTTTGAGTTTACAGCTTGCTCCAAAGTGCGGCTTTTGTCAATCGGATAAGCCGATTTTTTGACCTTGGCTATCATAGCATCGCCTTTGGCCTTTTTTTCGGCGGCTTCTTTAGCTTCTTTGGCGGCTATATCTTCGCCGCAGCCGGTGAGCATGGCTCCGGAAAATGCGATCAATGCTGCCAGAGTAAAACGTTTGACGATTTGCGAATAACGCATGGCGGACTCTCCTTTTTGGGTGTAATTGGTTTTGTAATATTGTTACTGTCAAGCTCAATAAAACCAGGCACACTCCAACGCGGTACCAATCGCGCCGGAGGTGAACAGTTCATATCGGAACCGGTCAACTGTGTGCCTGTTCCCTGCCTCCGCCCCTGCGAATTATTGAACTTACACCCATTTTTAACGAAGCAAGAAACGGAATCTTACACCAAAAAGCTCATCTGGTGTATTTTTTTGTTAAAAATTTTTCCAGATTGCGCCGTTCGCGCTGAAGTTCGGTCAGCTGCTGCTGGGTTTTGTTGGGAAAGCGCCCCTGATTTTCAATGGAAAGTTTGATATTTTCAAACAATTCAGTCAGTTGGATCTCTTTGGCAAAATAGCTGGCCAACAGCTCTTCATCTTTACTCAATTTGATTCCGCGCTGGAGTTTTACGGCCACCTTTTCGTAATAAATTTTTTGCAGTTCCGGATAAATTTTGACCATGACCGGGGATGGTGCATCTTCCAACAGCAGCTCCTGAAGCCGCTCGTTGCATTTTTGCTGCCGGATGACCAGTTTCCGGTCCATGGATTGTTTCCGGGCTTCCGGCGGGCCCGGCGGAAGAAATTTTTTCTCCGTGACCCGGTCGGGCAGTTGCGCGGTGGGCTTGGCTGCCGGTTGGGGCGCCGGCTTGACTTCCGGTTGGGCTGCCGATTGAACCGGTTTGACTTCCGGTTGGGCCGCCGGTCGGGCCGGAGCTTGGGCATTGGTTTTGCGGAGCGTTTTCTGATTTTTTTCCGGCAGCGGCCGGGCTTCGGCCGGGGTGGCCGGAGCGGAATTGAAAGTCCCCGGCAAGTCAACTTCTATTACTACAAAAGCTATGATCAGCGCCAGCATTGCGGCATACGGTACGGCCCGGTGCCAGCGTTTGGCCGGAACTGCCGCCGGTTGTGCCGCTTGTACCGGCTGCGGCTTGAGGCCCGAACAATATTTGTTGTAAAGTTTGATCAAATCCCCGCTGTTGTTGATGTTGCAAGTATCCGGGAGCGAGGGGTAATTGTTGACCGGCGCGCCGGTCAATGCGCAATAGATGACTTTGCCCAGCGCGTAATAATCATCGGCGGCTTCGTAACTGCGGATCCCCGCCAGCACTTCGGAGGGCATAAAACCGGGCGTGCCGGCCAGAATGGTCATGGCGCTGTCTGTAACCAGCCCGATGTCGCCCAGGATCGCCCGGTTGTTGATAAACAAAATATTATCCGGCTTTATATCGCGGTGAAAAAGCCCTTTGTTATGAAGTTCCTGCAAATTTTCCTGTAAATCGGCGGCCATTTTTCTGACCGATTCCGGCGGCAGCGGGCCGTTTTTGAGCCGGTTGCCCAGCGTATCGGGTATATATTCATCGGGCGTGATCAGATTATCGGCCGCATCCATGGTGTAATAAAAGAAATCATCGTACTCTTTGACCCGATAGATCTGCAGCAGATTGGTGTTTTCGGAAATGATCTGGTATTGCTGCAAACCTTTGAGTTCCCGCTCCGAAGTACAGTTGTTTTTGTAGACGATCTTAAGCGCCAGGCGGCGGGTGGTTATCTGATTTTCGGCCAGAAAAACTGTTCCATACGCCCCGGACCCGCACTCGCTCAAAAGTTTGTATTCGTCAATTATATCGCCGGCTTTATAACTCAAGGTTCAGCTCCCCATCGGTGCGGTTGTAGCGCTCAATGATCTCCTGAAGCATTTTTATGCAGCGGCTCTTGGCGGTATAAAGTGACGAAAGCGGCATATCCAGTATTTCCGCGACCTGTTCGGCGGGGTGGTTCTGCAAACCGTACATTTCAAACGCCTGAAAGGTCTTTTCATCGACCCGTCTTTTCAGCTCGGCCTTGGCTTCGGCCAGTGCGGCCTTGCGCCACTCGTTCATAAAAACTTCGTGGAACTCATCATACAGGATGTGAGCATTGATTTTCAGGCGCATCTGAACATGGTTGCTGCGGATAGTGTCGATGATCTGGTTATGAACGATCTTGGAGAAATAGCTCCTGAACTTGACCTGACCGGCCCGGTAGACAAAAGATTGCGAGTTGGCAAAGAACTTGGCCATCACCTGCTGCACGAGGTCTTCGCACTCGCTGTCGCTCAAATGATAATATTTACCGGCGCAAATTATCAGTGGAGAATACAGATGATAAAAATCTGCCCACGAGATTTCATCGCCCTGACGCAAACGATTCAAAAGTGTCGGTTGTGTTGTGGGGTAATCCATACAGCACAAAATACCTGATCAATAGTGATTAAACTCTTATATATCCGGAAAATCCCGCAGCATCCCGACCGCCGGTTTTTGCCGGACAATATTCCCATCCGGATAAGAATATAGCACCGTTTATGATTTTTACAAACTTTCCACAGTACAAAAATTTGTCTATCTGTCGCAGAACAGCGGATCATGGATCACTCCGGGCACAGTTTTATGGCGGCAGGCTCCGGGGAAAAATCAGGCATTTTCCGGAATTTTAAATAAAAAAATATATTTTTTTGCAATCGATCCTTGACACTGAACTTATTTTATGTTATACTATAAACAGGCGCTTGCTGCGGAATGGGGCAGTTTGGTGTGTTGGCAGATAAAAAATTGAAGCATAAATGTTTAATTTTTCAGAAGGAATAAAATCATGAAGAAACGGTTTACTTTGATCGAGTTGCTGGTGGTTATCGCCATCATCGCCATTCTGGCGGCCATGCTGCTGCCGGCTTTGAGCGCCGCGCGCGAACGCGCCCGCAGTGCATCTTGTATGTCCAACCTCAAACAGTGCGGGTTGGGTATGCTCATGTATGCCAACGATAACAAAGAAATTATGGCGCTCGGCGAAATCGACCGCGGCGTAACTGTCGGCCGCTGGCTGGTGCGTCTGGGCTATGTGGGCAACAACGATAAAACTGAACCCAGCGTTAAAAATACTCCGGTGGTATGCCCCAGTCTGGACAGCCCCGACAGCGGTTCCTACACTTACGGCACCCGCAACAGCGACCACGATGCCTACTACGGCAACGCCGGCAGCAACAAGTGCGTGTATTACTGGAAGACCGTCGGACCTTACACCACCGATTATCAGTCTGCCGGATGCCGCCAGAATCAGGCGTGCTTCTTCCTGGTTTCCGCGCCGAAAATTCCGACCGACTTTTCGCTCATCTGCGACTCCAACGACGGTAACGGCAATCAGACCTACAACATGTGCCGCGGCAATCAGAACGAAGCCGGGTACATCGACCTGCGGCACGGCAAAATGGCCAACAGTGCGTTTCTGGATGGTTCGGCCCGCAGTATCGGCCTTAACGAGTTGAACAACCTCGGGTTCCCCAACTATCACATGAATGGAACCAAGGCGCTTACTCCGGTAACTGATAACTGATACATTTTTGCCGCTGCTGAAATTCAGATGATTTCCGGCAGCGGCCTTTTTGCTGTCGGACTTATATTAACTTATATTAAGTGGTGGGTGATATGCTGTTGGATTCGGCTGAGAAGATGTTTCCGGTGTCGTGTAACCTTACCGGCGGGTGCGCCGGTCGGGTCAAGCTGGCTGTCGGGCGTTTGCACGATCCTGAGCTTTATGCGCCGGATACGATGTTCCGGCGCAATGCCGGTGCGTGGCCGGGGGATTTCCCCGGGCGGCTGATGCTGGCATGGCACAAGTACAGTTTGATTACTCAGCAAACAGATGCAGATTTGGTAAAAGCCTCGGCGATTTATGACGCCGAGTGCAATGAAGGCGGATTTTTCGGGCAGATTTATCCTGCTGATCTGATCGACGAACAACAGCTGGCAGGTCACGGCTGGATGCTGCGGGCGTTGGCGGAAATGTATACAGCTTCTCCGCAGGTGATTTACCGCCGACGGGCTTGGAAGATATTTGAAAATCTGGCGCTGCCGCTGGAAAAACATCTGTCAACTTATCCGCTTAACGACGGACTGCGCAATGCCAACGGCGCAGTCGATGGCTCTGCCGACCGCCGGGTGGGAGTATGGCAGCTGAGTACCGATGTGGGGGCGGTGTTCATCTTTTTTGCGGGGCTGGTTCATGCCACGGAAGTTTTTCAACTGCCCGCCGCTG
Organism: Lentisphaerota bacterium; assembly: GCA_015061695.1. GTDB lineage: Bacteria > Verrucomicrobiota > Lentisphaeria > Victivallales > Victivallaceae > SIG78. The sequence continues at coordinate 9,435 of SUWA01000063.1, read as the reverse complement.
ATTTGCTGGCAGAATTTACCGCGCTGGCGCATAAAGTGGAGTTTTTGAAATCCAAATATCAAACCCATGCTTCGCTGACTCTTGCCCGCGCACTTTTGCGTTACAGCACGCTGTATAACGATGAATCAGCTGCAATGCTGGCGCAAAATATCTACACACTTTACCGCAATCACGCCATGAGTGCCAACGGCGCCAATTACAACTGGTTCTGCCGCCCGGAATGGACCGAACCCTGCGCGGTGGTGGACAGCTTTATGGTGGCAATGGAGCTTTACCGCCGCAGCGGAAACGAACTCTATCTGGCCGATGCTCACAAGATATGGTTTTCGGCATTCAGCCGCGCCCAGCGCCCCAACGGCGGCTTCGGCGGCGACAACTGCCCGCGTGCCGGTGAAGATAAACTTTATATGAAATTTTACGAAGCCGTAAACTGCTGCAATATGCGTTCGGCGGAAGGCTTTTACGAAGCAGCCCTGCGCGGAATGTACCGTCAGGACGGAATTCTTTTTATAACGCTGCCGCTGCCGGGCGTATTCACCTTTGCCGACGGCTTGAGTGTGGAAGTCAAAACCAACTACCCCAACGGCGATATCTGGAGCGTGGATTTTTTGAGCGGTTCCGACAGCAGCATCAAGGCTGTGCGCTGCTTTATTTACGGCTGCGGCTATTTGGAATCTTCGGGCAGCCGCAGCGAATTTGAATTGAAAAAACACTTTTCCGGTGATGGAAAAAATTTTACCTTATATCGCGGAGCGGTAATGTACGGCGCCGACTCCGGTAATGCGCTGCATCCGGTAAGTGATTTGTATTTGCTGGACGATGATAAAGCGCGGAATCTTGAATTGAAAGTCATTTTTGAAAATAATCAATAACAGGAGAATGTTTATGAAAAAAAGTATCTTGCTGACAGCCGTGCTTTGCGGTGCGGCGGCATTTAATGCTCATGCCGCCGGCGCGCTGCCGTTTGAAGGAAACTGGAAACACGCTTACGCTCACGGGGTAAGCGGTATGGTTGCCGAGGGCAATGCGGTGGTCGATTTCAAATATCTGCCCCAATACGGCAAGCACCAGACCTATGCTGCGGAACGGCTGCTGGATGTGCCGTTTGAAGGTGATTTTACAGCACAATGCAAGCTGGTTTTTGATCTGCGCGACGGTAATTTTATCGGCAACGGTATCTTGCAGCTGATCGACGAAAATAATCAGGTTATGGCGCAATGCGGTCTGCGGGATCATTGGGTCGGCGCCGGCGGCATTATTTTTGCCCAGGCGGAAAAAACTCCCGCCGCGGTCAAAGTGGCGCTGCCTTTCAAGGGCGAATTGGATATACGCATCGACCGGCAGGGCGGAAACTGCACGATCTACGGCAACAGCATGAAGATCATGGAAGGCAAAGTTTCGACTTTAAAAGTAACCAAACTGCGGCTTTTCTTTGATACCTACAAGGGCGGTGCCGGTCACTTCGGCCGATTGGAATTCAAAGATCTTGCCATCGGCGCGCTGAACTCCCAACCGCCGCAAATTGTCGCCAAAACCTTTATCGAAGAACCCCGCATCGGTATGGCGCCGGATTGGGTGGTCAGCGTTAAGAGCGGATTCAAGACTTTGGAAACCGAAACACTGTCCGATTCACTCGGGTTCAAAGGATTTACCGGTGCAGATGCCAAAGCCCGTTACTGCAACTATATGCTTGACCGCCAGCTGGGTGAACTCGGCGGCGATTTTACCGCATCGATGGATTTGCGCTGGCAATCGCCCGCCAACGGCATGGGCGAAGTTTATATCCAGCTTTTCAACAGCAAAAATGAACTGGTGGCTGAAAGTGGTGTGATCGACGGCTGGCTGACCGGCAGCCCGCGGGTGGCCGGCTGGGTCGGACCCGGCCGCAAGGGCGCGGCGTTCTGGCTGCCGGCTCAAGGCGATGAACGCTTTGTCATTACCCGCAAAGGCAATATCATAACTGTACATTGCGGTCATTGGAAGATCGACGAACAGACTGTTCCGGCCATTGTGCCTGTAACGATGATCCGGCTGGTAGTGCGCCAGAATCTGGCTTTTGACAAAGATAACCGCACGCTGTTGAGTGATTTCGGCAACTTCCAGCTCAAACGGATCGAAGTGGCCGATAAAGCTCTGCCGCTGCCCGAACCGCGGGTCAAACCCGTTAAACGCCCGGCCAAGTGGGAAATCGGCAAACCGATCGTTACCTTCTGGGCCGGACCGCCGATGAGCGAAGCAATGGCAAAACAGTTGGCGGAAGGCGGCTGGAATATGGCGTGGGGCGTAACCGTGGCAGATCTGGATATCATGCACAAATACGGCTTGCGCGGGATTATGTGGGTAACGATTCCGCCGCAGAACGAAGCCAATCACCAGCGGCTCAAGTGGTGGCTGGACAGTTTCCGCAATCACCCCGCCGCTTACGCGGTGCATTGCGGTGATGAACCCGGCGGCGCCAAGATGGACAGTTGTGCCAAAGCGGTGGATTTCTTTATCGGAGCGGCGCCTGAACTGCTGCATTTCAACAATATGTTCCCCATCAACGCCAGCAACAAGCAGCTGGGGCATAAAGGTACAGCCGTGGAGGCTTACTCGGCGCATATCGAAGAATATTTCCAAAAACTCAAACCCCAGCTGTTGAGTTACGATAAATATCACTATATGTACAATGGCGACGAAGGCAGCTATTTTATCAATCAGGCCATGATCCGCAAGGCGGCGCTGCGCTACAATGTGCCCAGCATGAATATTATTCAGGGCTGCAGCTGGGCGCCCACGCTGCGGGTACCCAACGGCAATGAGTATCGCTATCTGGCATATACCAGTCTGGCTTACGGCTCGCAGGGAATCGGTAACTATGTTTACGGGCACCCGGGGCATTGGGGCAGTGTGCTGGATGTTGCCACCAACAAAACTACTCCGCTTTATGACGCATTAAAGGTCATCAACCGCGAATTTGTGGCCGTGGCAAGCGAGCTGCAGCCGCTTAAGAGTCTGGCGGCGTGGCACGTTGGCGAAATACCTTTCGGAGTCGATGCCATGCCCGAAAATGCCGCCTTCGAAATCCTGCCCAAGCTGGAAAATTACAGTCAGGGCTTTGAAGATGCCCAGCTGCATTATGCCCAGGGCAACAACTTTTTCAACAGCAAACCGGCGGTCAAAGGGTATCTGCTGGGCTGTTTCGGCAAAGATGGCAAGGTAACTCATATCCTGGTGGTGAATCTGGATTACAAAAAATCGGCCGAACCGGTTTTCAAATCTCCGGCCGAACTGGAACTTTTTGATCAGCAAACCGGGTTGTGGAAAAAACTTGACAGCGCACAAGTCAAGCTGAATATAGCTCCGGGCAGCGGCGCATTGCTGCGTTTGGCAGATAACCGCAGCTGCGGTCTGCTGGCGGACAACGCTGCCGAAGCGATCGTCAAGGTGGGCGAACCCCGGGTCGAAAAACTGGATAACGTGCTGGGCAAGGCTTTCCGGGAAGATTTTACCGGCGGCAAAGCTGCTGCAAAATGGCGCAATAACTACAACAGAAGCTGCAGCGGCATCCAATACGAATCCACTCAAGCCGGTCTGGTGATCCGCGGTTTGGAAAATGCTGCCAGTCAGGATGCTGAAGCTACTCTTGCGCGCAGTATCCAACCGGTGGAAGGCGACTTTATCTGCCGGATCGAGTTCGATCAGCTGCCCGATGTCCGGGCGGCAGGCAATCGCATTGATTTCAGTCTGCAAGTAGCCAATGGCGAAACATTGATTACCGCCTCGCTGGTCGGCAGCAAAGAACTGCACGGGGTGGTCGGCTGGAACGGCAAGGTCATGAGCCACCGCAAACAAGGCTTTGATATCAAGTATTTTACCGACAAAACCATTGTCATTACCCGCCGGGGCGATACTTACACTGTTACCGGCGGCAAGCTGCACGGCGTGCTTTCCTGTACGGGCGATACGTCGCCGGTCGCGGTCATTGCCATGAGGCTGAAGGGCGCCAACAGTTCGCTGGTAGTAAAGAGTATTGAAATCAAAAAATTGGATTAAAGGTTGATATTTACCCGTTGAGTCGCCGGACATGAACGGGTAACTTGCGTTGCTGAAAGGTATTACGGGACAAAAGTTATGAGTTGGTATGGTTATTTGATCGTGTTCATTCCACTGGCATTGGTGATGTATGCGGGGTGGAACTCCAGAAAATATATCCACTCGGTTGCTGATTTTCTTTCGGTGGGCCGGGTGGCGCGGCGCTATGTGCTGTGCGTGAGCAATGTGGCTAATGCACTGTCGGTTACGGGATTGATCGCCTATGTGGAAATGCAGTATAAATCAGGTTTGGCGCTGAACTTCTGGCAGTCGATCATTCTGCCGCTGGGTACGCTGTTGAGTCTTACGGGGTATTGCTATTACCGTTTCCGCGAAACCCGCGCCATGAGTCTGGGGCAGTTTATCGAAATGCGTTACGACCGCAGTTTGCGTATTTTTGCTTCGGGCTTGCGGTCAACGGCGGAAGTTATTGCCAATATGATCATGCCCGCGGTGGGGGCAAGATTTTTCATCTATCTGTTGGATCTGCCGCAGGATTTTGTATTTTGCGGAATAACTTTTTCGACTTTTATGGTGCTGATGTTTGTGATGCTGGTGCTGGCGATCTCGCTGATCTGCTTTGGCGGGATGCTTTCGCTGATCATTACCGATACGCTGCAGGGATTGGTTTGTTATCCGCTGCTGGCACTCTTTATAATTTACTTGCTCTGGAATTATCCGTGGGGTGGAACGGTGGTGCCGGTAATGGCGGATCGGGTTGCCGAACAGAGTTTCCTTAATCCTTACGATATAAAGGCATTGCGCGACTTTAACATCTTTTCGCTGATCGTAACGGTAGTGGTGATCTTTATGCACCAGGGCAGCTGGATGGTAACTTCCACCGCTAAATCGGCGCACGAACAGAAAATGGCGGGCGTGTTGGGCGCATGGCGCAATACTTTTACCAATCTGCTCTATGTGGTGCTGGGTATCGTGCTGGTGGTGATCCTTAATGCCAAAGGTTTTGCGCCGCAGGCTCATACGATCCGGGTGGATCTCAGCAGCAAAGCGGCATACGCGCTGGATCCGTCGGATAAAGCGCTGCAGCAGGCGATCACCGATCGGGTGCAGAATATGGAAGTACCTGTACATAATATCGGACAGGACGCTCCTCTTTCCACCCGGGATAATATGGATACGATCTATCTGGACAAAGTGAATGACGTTTTGCAGGAAAAAATGCCCGGCGAAGCGGGCAATGCCAAGCTGCAGGAGTTTACCACCTTGTACTATCAGCTGTCGCTGCCGGTGACGCTGCGCAATGTGATGCCCGGATTTATGCTGGCGCTTTTTGTTTTGCTGATGGTATTGGCAATGCTTTCCACCGACGATACCCGGATCTTTTCGTCGGCGCTGACCATTTCGCAGGATGTGATCCTGCCGCTGATGGAAAAGCCGCCCACTCCCAAACAGCATATACGGATGGTCAAGCTGGTGGCGATCGGCGTGGGGGTGGTATTTTTCTTCGGATCATATTTTATGAAACAGCTGGACTACATAAATTTGTTTGTAACGATCGTTTGTTCGATCTGGCTGGGCGGATGCGGGCCGGTGATAATCGGCGGTCTTTACAGCCGATTCGGTACAACCGAGGGGGCGTTTACCGCGCTTACCAGTAGCTTTGTACTGTCGATCGGCAGCATATTGATCCAGCGCAACTGGGCGGATGCGGTTTACCCGTTTTTGCAGAAACATAATGCAGTGGAAAGTGTGGGCAATGTGCTGCAGGCAATTTCCAAACCCTTCAATCCCTATATCAACTGGGAAATGAATCCGGTGAAATGCCCCATCAACTCCTACGAGTTCTACTTTATTATTATGATGATAACGCTGGTACTTTACTGTGTGGTGTCCAAACTCACCTGCAAAGAGCCGTTCAATCTTGACCGGATGCTGCACCGCAAAGAGTATGCAATTGAAAATCTGGCGGCATCGGTCAGCACCGATGCACCGAGAGTCTGCTCGCTGAAATGGTTCTACAACAAACTTATCGGCATTACGCCTGACTATACTAAAGGCGATAAGTGCATTGCATGGGGATTTTTCATCTACAGTTTTGTCTATCAGTTTTTGATTTGCTTTATAATGGTGGTGATCTGGAACAGCATTGCTCCGTGGAAACTGGAGTACTGGGGGCATTACTTCCTGATCACCATGCTGCTGATCCCCGGCTTGATGACTCTGATCAGCATGGTATGGTTTATGATTGGCGGCATTGTCGATTTGCGCCATTTGTTCCATGACCTGAAAAATCGTGAAATCAACGAATTGGACAATGGGCAGGTCGAAGGCTGCGTGTCGTTGGCAGAAAAAGTTCAAACCAGAAGATAAAATTAAAAAAACAAAAGGAGTGAGCATGAAAAAAAGATTTACCTTAACTCAAGAATTTTTCACAGGGCCTGGTGGAACCCACTGAATCCAAAGAAACTGCAGATAACGTTTTTGCCATGCGTCCGCCGGTCAGCGGCTGGATCGTCAGCACTTTCGGGCAGAATGACCGGGCGACTCATGTGCTGGTGGTAAATCTGGATTACAAGCAGACGGCAAAGACCACCTTGTGCGCTCCCGGTAAACTGGAAAAGTTTGATGCGGTCAAACGTACCTGGAGCAAGGTCAACAGCAATCGGGCCGAACTGGTTGTGGCTCCGGGCAGCGGAGTGCTGTTGCGGTTGGAAAAATAAGGTTTTTTTGATTGTGAAAAAGTACATTATCTTACTTTTGTCGGGCATGTTTGCCGGGCCGCTGTTCGGCAGCGGCTTCAGCGAAAATTTCAGCGATAAAGACCTCTCGCCGCAGAGTTGGATGCTTACTCTGGCCGAACACTGTCAGGGGATCGACTACCGGAAACCGTTGGACGGCAAACTGGCGATCAACGGTTTGCTGGCGCCGCAGCCGGGAAAAAAAGCCAGTGCTGCTTTGGAGCGCGACGCCTGTTTTACCGATGGCGATATAATCTGGAGTTTGGTTCTGGAGCTTGATCCCGCTGCCGCGGGCAGCGGCAGTTACACCTGGCGTCTGCAGAGCGATAACGGCGAAACCCAGTTGGGAGTCAAGGTCATCAAAGATAAAAACCAACCCTGGGTGGTTCAGGGCGTGAACGGTTTTACCTGCAAGCTGTTGAGCAACCAAAAGGCCGTGCTTGAGCAAAAACAATGCAAGCTGGAAATAATCCGCCGCAAGGCTGATTATCAATTGTTGGTAAACGGCCAATGTATCTGTACAGCCAATGGTGATACCGATACGATCGCCAGTATTCAGTTGACTGTGCTGGGCAACGCCCCGGCGGTGCTGAAAGCAATGGAGCTTAAAAATATAAAATGAGTGTGCGTTCCGATACGGGGGATTGCTGCAGAAAAACAGCGTGAAAATAGCGGAAAAGTCATAATTAAATTTGAAACTTTGAGTTTTCAGGGCTATAATATACTCACGCAAGTGAGATAAGAAACAGAAAATAAAAATGGCAATACTGCAAACAGAAATAGCAAACCATCTGATGTCTTTGATCGAGCAAGGGCAGCATGGTGATATGCTCCCCAGTCAGAACGAATTGCGCCGCCAGTTCAACGTCAGTACCGTGACTGTGCGCAAGGCGTTGGAAAAACTCGAAGAGCAGGGGGTGATTTACCGTCATCAGGGAAAGGGGTGTTTTATCCGCCGCCCCCAGAATCACGGTGTTACTACGCGGTTGTTCCTGATTATCTCCAGTAAGTTTTCGCTGGATAACGAATTTATTTCGTCATTGGTCTATGCTACTCAAGTTACAGGCTATCACACGATTTTTTATCACTTCGACGGTAATGCGGAAACGATGTTTTACGAGCTGAACCGCTTTGCACCGCAGGTGGTCATCTGGTTGGCGCCGTCGATTTTTATGCACGAAAAAGCGCTGCTGAAACTTTTGACCATGCCGCAGCACGTCATATTGTTCAACCGCGAATACAATCATTCGTCCATCAGTTATATATCCGGTGATTTTATCGGAGACGGACGGCGTATGGCAAAAGTGATGCTGGAAAAAGATATTCGCAATGTGCTTTATCTGACTTTGGATGAACGTATGATGTTTGCCCGCAAACGCGGTATGGGGCTGCGCGAAGAGATTATTGCCGGCGGCGGAAAGTTTGATTCGCTGGATGGCTACACACTGCGGAACCGCATTTTTGCGGAAGGCGAATCGGTTGACCCGCTTGATACGAGAACGGTTTTGAAACAGGCGCTGAAAGAACGTTTGAGTTCCGATTCTTCCATTCAGGCGATCGTATGCAGTCAGGGGAAGATTTGGCCTACGCTGAAAGAGGCGCTGGTTGAATGCGGCAAATCGCCGGAAGATTTTGTTTTGGCTTCGTTCAATAAGCTGGATGCAGCTGAACAGATCCCCGGGCATACGATCGCTTTTGATCAGCCGATTTCCCGTATGGCAAGCGATATTATTGCCCTGGCGGGGCGGCTGCTGAATGGCGGCGAACCCGAACAGCTTATTTACCCGTCGGAGTTGATTTGTCAATAAAATAACTCCTATTTTGCTTGAAAGAATTTACTTATATTTTCAATCCCAAGAAATATTTTTTATAAAACGAAACCCGAGAGGTGATATTATGATGCAGATAAATATTGAAAAGCAATCTCCTGCGATTCTGGAAAAAACTGCGGATGGTTTTTTTGCGGATTTTGCACTGGCGGCATTCGGCCGTCTGTTTTACGAAATCGAGGTCGATGAACCTTGCAAAGTGGAAATGGCGATCGGCGAAGTGCTGGCTGCACCCGGTAAGATCGAACGTGAACCCGGCGGCTACCGCTGCATCAAGGTGGCTGAAGTTGAGCTGCAGAAGGGTGTCAATCGCGGCTTTATGTTCATCAAAAAACACCGTTCGCCTTATCAGGACGATTATCAGCGCAGCAAGGTGCTGACTCCTGAAAATGCGGGCGGCGAAATCGCTCCGTTCCGTTATGCGGAAGTCAAGGGCAAGATCAAGTCGGTCAAATTCACCCGGCACGCGCTTTTTGCGCCGTTCGATGACGATGCCGCACAGTTCAACTGCTCCGATGAACGGCTCAACAAGGTTTGGGAGTTTTGCAAATACTCCATGAAAGCCACCAGCTGTTTCGGTATTTATGTGGATGGCGACCGCGAACGTCAGGCGTTTGAAGGCGACTGCTACATCAATGCTCTGGGCGCTTATTGTACCGGCGGCGGTTACGAAGTGGCGCGTCGCACGCTGGATTTTATGATCTCTTTCTACCCGATCCCGGCGATTGAATACCGCTTGTTTACGCCGATTCTGGTACGGGATTATTTCCTCTATTCGGGCGATACAGATATCTACCGCTATTGGAAGAGCGATATGCCCGAAAAATTTATGC
>SUWA01000062.1 GCA_015061695.1 Lentisphaerota bacterium | reverse complement strand
CATCTGCTTCGCAGATTACGCCGCGGCAGTCTTCCCCGTTGCCGTCTTCGTGCTTCGCACTTCGCCGCGCCAAGCGGGTTCGCTCGTCAATCCATTTGCTGCGCAACTGGCTTGCCGAGGCGAAATCAAAAATGCCGCTTGATGAATGCTCTGCCGCAATGGGTTTTCAAGTAGGCTTCAAAGGCGTAGGCTTTTTCTCTGTTTTCGAATGCTATTGCGTTTTTGATTTTCCACGGTTTGTATTTGGATGTGTGAGGAACATCACCTTTGTTGTGTTTTTCCAGACGGGATCTCAAATCTTCGGTACAGCCAATGTAGAAATGCGTTCCGGTGGCTTCATCAACGAGTATGTAAACGTAATGAAAGTTAGACATTGGAAAAAATCTTGAACAAACAGATTTTGAGAGTTTGTTGCCTTAACTTGTATTATATCAAGCTTGCCGAGGCCCGGCTTCATCTGCTTTGCAGATTACGCCGCGGCAGTCTTCCCCGTTGCCGTCTTCGTGCTTCGCACTTCGCCACGCCAAGCGGGTTCGCTCGTCAATCCATTTGCTGCGCAACTGGCTTGCCGAGGCGAAATCTCGGCTTTGCCGAGATGAAGACTGGTGGGCGATGACGGACTCGAACCGCCGACATTTTGCGTGTAAAGCAAACGCTCTAACCAACTGAGCTAATCGCCCTTCATTGAATTCTTATACTATACAGCTCTTAATGCAACTTTGCAAATCAGAAATCTGTTTTTTTACAAAAATATATTTGATATAATCTGCTGTTCGCCGAATCTGTTTACTTTTTTCCGGATTGACGCAACTTGTCAAATTCAGCTTGATATTCTGCACTGCGCTGCCGGATCAAATTTGTACGCTGCTGAAACTCTTCGAGCGAAAAGACATTTTTGCCGGCTTTCATATCCTGAAGAATACGCGTATTTACTGCCGGAGAATAGTGGGTTATATCTTTGTAATGATCCAGTCCGCAAGCTATATCAAAGTCAGCTTGAAAATCATGCAGCGTTACATTAGGGTATTGCGCGGCCATGCAAGCAAATTTATCCCGGGCCGCCAAGTGATCTTCCAATACACCGGATTCACGCAAAAAACACCAGAAATATATACTGTACGGCGGCAAAAATATCTCAAATTGAATATCCGGATTGTTACGCACATGCGTAAAAAGATGTTCATCAAAGTGTTTTATTGTATCAGCATTGGGATTGGCCGGCGTTTGTTTTATCTTACGCACGTCTTTTTCCAGATTGGCCCGATTAAATTTATAACGGGGCTTATTGCTGAACATAACATCTTCGTTAAGTTCGTGTTGCGCAATATGGTCGTAACTGGCTTCTATGTTAGTTACGATCATATCCAGCATGGCCGAAGCGGTGTCGGCAGAGTAAAAATATTCTACCGGAAATATCCGATCCTCATAAAGATATTGATACGACCCTTTGCCGGGCGTTTCTTTTTTGGAAAAACTCCAAATATCCACCCCCATAATACAAAGTTTGAATTTATCTTTGCGGTAGCGCAATGCGGTATTGAAATACTTACTGAATTCTGTAGAAGTCAACCCGGCGGAAGTGGCTTTTATACTCTTTGCCTGCCAGATGGAATCAATTTCCGAACATTTGAAGTTCTGACACATGGAAGTACCGAACAATACTGTATCATATTCAAAATTACGCATAACCCCCGGAACTCTTGCCCGCGAGTTGTTGAATACATTTTTCAATCCCCACGCCCGATGGTAATAAATGTAAGGATCCAAAACAAATACCAACAAAGTCCAAACAAGAAAAAATCCGACCAGCAGTCCCATAAACCACATCGCAAATTTTTGGGCCGGCATGGGGCGTTGGGCAACTTTTTTGATTTTTTCAATCGGAGCCAAAAGTTTTTTCCGTAAATTCATAAATACGCACCCGATCATCAGAAGTTAAAGTAAATAAACGGCGATATTCTGTTGAAGCAAAACACACTGCACACGATCAGCACCAGCGCCGTAACCAAATGCCACAATTGCGGCTTGAATTTATCTTTGAATGAGTTCGCCGGCGGCAGAAAAAAGATGATTCCCAGCGCAACTGCCATAATTATCAATGAGTCTGTATCCAGGTTTTCGCGGGTCGCGGCAAATTTTTCAGCCGAAAAATCGCCGAATCCCCGGAAAACTTTCAGTGCCTGGGCCATGTTTTCCGCCCGGAAAAAGATCCATGCCAGCCAGACAAAAATAAATGTAACGCTTACTCCAAGCCACTTGGGCATCTGAAATTTCAACTCCTTGCTCCAAATCCGGTGGAGGATGATCGCAACACCGTGCAATGCCCCCCACAGGATCATCATCCAGTTAGCTCCGTGCCAAAGTCCGCTCACCAGAAAAGTGATTCCCAAATTCAAATAAGTACGCACTTTCCCGTTGCGGCTGCCGCCCAGCGGACGGTAAACAAATTGACCGAGAAACCGCCCCAGCGTAATATGCCAGGTACGCCAGAACTCCTGAATATTGCCGGAGCGGTACGGTGCCAGAAAGTTCACCGGCAAAACAATATTGAACATCAAACCGATGCCGATCGCCATATCGCAGTAGCCGCTGAAGTCAAAGTAGATTTGCAAGCAGTAAGCCAGACTGCCGATAAGCGAGTCTGCCACGCCCGGATCTGACATATAAAATACGGCATCTGCTATGGGAGCTGTATTATCTGCGAGCAGCATTTTTTTAGCCAATCCCAGCGCAAAAATAAAAATCCCGCAACTTAAATTGTGATAATTGACACTGTGATTTTCTTTTTTGGCAAACTGCGGCATCATTTCGTTGGCCAGCACGATCGGTCCGGCCACCAGCTGCGGAAAAAATGTTACAAAAAGCGAATAAGTCAAAGGAGAGTATTTTTCTTCCAAAACCTGATAATACACGTCCGACAAGTAAGAAATCTGCTGGAAAGTAAAGAAACTTATCCCCAGCGGCAACATCATATTCAGCAACACCCAATCGGTTCCGAATAAATCGTTGATATTGCCCACAAAGAAATCATAATATTTGCAATATCCTAAAATCAGTAAGTTGATCAAATACCCGGTCAACAACAGCCACCGCTTGCGCCAGTGGGTCAATACAGCGCCGATACAGTAGTTGATCAGCAAAGACCCCAAAAGCAAAAACAAATATGATACATTAAAATAGCCGTAAAAGAAGAGCGATGCCGCCAGCAGATAGCAGCGTCCGGCTGTTGTATTGAACTTGTTAAGCAAAAAATAGCCCAATACAGTCAATGGCAAAAATGCCAATACAAAAATATAAGAACAAAAAAGCATCAGCCATCCCTTAAAATATTATTTGCAGCTATCCCACCAAACGTTATAAAAAACAGATTTATATACGCAAAGTTGCTTCCAATTAGTTGATTTATGCAAAAACGGCGACAAAACTGCTCCAGCCTGCCGCCGTTTTGATTGAACTTATGCTTTTACAGCATATCCCACTGATGATTGCCTTTTTTGTCGCAATATTCCACTTTGGGTTGCTTGTTGGCATACACTTCCAACTCGCACTTGCGGCAACGGAAATGCTTATTGCCGTATTTAGCCATTTCGTACCATTGGTGATTGCCGCTGGGGAAACAGTTGATCACATTGGGCTGCTTTTTAGTGGCAAGCATCATTTTACATTTGCGGCAGCGGAAAATTTTTTCGCCGACTTCTCCCAGCAAAAACCACTGGTGATTGCCTTTGCGTTTGCAATTTGCCACCTTGGGCTGTTTTTCGTTGACCGAAATCATTCTGCATTTACGGCACGACCACATTTTCCCTTTGGTAAATTCAGATGCCGCAAGATCGGCGCCGCAGATTCCGAACGCCAGAAATAATACCAAGAGCCAATAAAAATTCTTCTGCATACCCCAACTCCAGTCTTTTTATGATTTTATTCAGCAAAAAGCCGGAATACACCTTTTTATGCGCTCCCGGCTCTTTTTCTTCCGTTACTTACGGCAACTGTTCGGCAATTCGATCCATAACATCTTCCCACGCGTCAATTATCTTCATCGCCTCGTCGCGCGGAACAGTTTTAGATTCAGTCAGAGTCATTACATAGTCTTTGTCGAATTTAATAAAGCCCTGCAACTCGATCTGACTGGATTTATCCATCTTTTTCAGCGCGCTGCGAACTTCTTTGATATTCTCTTCTGACATGGCACCGTTGAGCAGCGTTTTATCGCCGGATTTGACCACGCAATACGATTCAATATTGCAAACCTGACTTAAATTGATATATCCTCCGTCGGTTTTAAGCCAACCGACCGGGGTGTTGTCGCAACCGCAAAGTAAAACGACAGCCATAACGGCTGCAGCGCTCAAAAAAGTGATTTGTTTCATACTGCTCAACCTCTCGTCTCTCTAAATATTATTACCGGAACAACTGTTCGATACTTATTTAAGACCATTGATTTTTTCAATGGTTACATAGATAAATCATCAAAAAGCTCAAGTTTCATTAAGATACATCACCTTTTTTGATTTTTCAAGTTCCCTACACCGGCTTTGAAGGATATTTTCACAAAAAAATACCTTTTCTGTCAGCTGAAGTCATCCGGATATTCCAGACTCCGGAATCATGGATTTTCCGGCCAGTCATGTTTGGGGTAACGGCCGCGCAGATCATTGCGCACTAATTTATACGAACCACTCCAAAAGCTCCCGATGTCGGAAGTTGTCTGCACCGGACGCCCCGCCGGACTCAACAAACGTATTGCCAGCAACAACCGGCCATTGAACAATGCCGGCTGTTTCCGCACTCCGAAAAACCACTGCAGTTTGCCTTCTACGACCGGAGGCACGGAATTATAATCAATTTTGAATTCACGGTTATTTTCCAGCTTGATTTTTTCCGGCAACACCCGGGTGAGTTCCCGCTGATTGTTATAATCCAGCAGACTGCTTACCGCCTGATGCCAGTCGATCTTTTTGAGCATATTTTTAGAAAACTTTTCCGGCAGAAAAGCCATCAAAAGTTCTTCAATATGTTCCAATATGCAACTGTCGCTCAAATCCGGCAATGATGTCGTCGGGTCATATTGGTGAATAAACGCCAGTTTGGCTTGCAGTTTTTTTACACTTTCCGGCAGCTCCAGTATGGCCAAACCATGCTTGCGCAACGTTTGCGCCAATGCTCTGATCAACAGCATCCGATCCGGCGACTCGGCCCGGCGGCGCTCCCAGATAATCGCGCCCAACTTGCGCTCTTCCAGCGCTTCAATGCTTAAATCGGCACTGGTGATCTTCAAACTTACTTCCGTAGAAAACCGTTCACTGACAGCTTGTTCGATCTCCCATGCTTCAAGAGGACAAGCCAATAATATGCGGGCGTTGCCGGGTCGGTCATCCAGATTCAATGCAACAATGAATTCACTCCGGGCCGTATTGTTCAACTCCTGCCATACCACTTCGCGCCCCTCGCTTGTCAGGTAGCGCAGCTCACCTAAAGCTCCACGCCGCCGGGCGATCCGGTCAGGAAAAGTCCGTGCCAGCAGCGCCCCGGGCGAAAGTGCCGCAGTTGGATCATCTTTATCTTTGCAATGCAAGCGCCGGAAGAGTTCTTCGCTCAAGCGGCGGGCATTATGCAAGGATTTATCACTGTTTATATTGTTAAGCATAACACTTATATCGCAGCAATTGCTGCGCCGCAAATCAACACCGTCCAGCAATGCGGCCATCCTGATCCCCATAGCGGGTACTTTCTGACTTTCGGCCACGGCAACTAAATGCCCGGCGCGCACACTCAAGCCGCTGGCCGCAATCCGTTTGCCGTGAGGCGTAATTGCTCCGTCAACATCCAATGCACCCAGACTTTGCAAATATTCTCCGGCGGATTTCCACGCTGCCTCCGGAACCGGTTCCATGAACTTCAAACTCGCCGGATCGCGCACACCCCACTGCGCCAATTCAAGGCGCATACCGCTTAAATCGCAATAACTCATTTGACTCGGATGCGCGGCACTCCGCCGGGCGTCTTCGTGTTCACTCCAGAGTTTCCATGCAGTGCCGGGTTCGGTGCGCCCTGCCCGACCGGCCCGCTGCGTGGCGGCGGATTGCGAAATCGGAACCGTTTCCAAACGCTCCAGCCGGGTAGCCGGATGATACACCGCGATCTTGGTCAAGCCGCTGTCGATGACCACCCGCACGCCGTCGATCGTCAAACTGCTTTCAGCGATCGACGTAGCCAAAACGATCTTGCGGAATCCAGCCGGCGGCGGTTCAATGGCTTGTTTCTGACTATCGGAGTCCAAACGGCCGTACAGTGGAATAATATTGCAGAACGGGTCTTTAATGCGCTCCTGCAGCAGCTTTTCAACTGCGCGTATATCGCTTTCGCCGGGCAGAAAAACCAATATACTTCCGCTTTCGCAATGATAGGCCTCGGCAGTCAACAAGGCAATATTTTCGCTTAAAGTAAGTTCGCTGCGGCGGGGAAAAAACTTGCCCGTTACCGGATATGCGCGTCCCGAACTGGTGATTTGCGGTGCATCATCCAACAGCGCGGCCGCTCTGGAACTATCCAATGTTGCAGACATAAGCATGATACGCAAGTCATCGCGCAGCGATCCGGCAATATCCAGCGTCAATGCCAGTGCCAGATCGGATTGCAAACTGCGCTCGTGAAATTCGTCAAAAATAACCAGCCCCACATCCGAAAGTTCCGGATCACGCTGTATTTTGCCGGTCAACATACCCTCGGTCAGCACTTCGATCCGGGTGGCGGCGGAAACTTTACGCTCCAGACGCATCCGGTAGCCGACCGTATCCCCCAACTGACACCCCAGATTGCGGGCCAACTGGCCGGCCACAGCATAGGCGGCGATCCGGCGGGGTTCAAGAATTATGATCTTACGGCCTTGCAAATAAGGTTCATCCAGCAACGCCAGCGGCAGCACCGTACTTTTACCGGAGCCGGTCGGCGAACTTAAAACCGCCCGTTTCTGCTCCAATAAACATTGCCTGACCTGACCGATCACCTCACAAACCGGGTGGATCCTTAATTTATCCCAATTTGGCGCGCTCATTGCAGCAATTTATCCAAAGCTTCGATCGTTTTTGCCGAAGCTCCGGCATGTTCGTTGATCGCTTCGTAAGCGGCATTACCCAAATTGGAACGCAACTGTTCATTTTGCAGCAGTTCCAGTAATGCCGGAGTCAATTCACTGTCATCTGCCACAGTTTTGACCGCATTCTTCTGTGTCAAAACCTGCAGCAAAAAGCGGAAATTGCGCAATTTATGCCCGGTTACGATCGCTTTTTTCAGCAGCGCCGGTTCGATCAAATTGTGCCCCTCATCGTGTCCGGCCAAACTCTTGCCCATGATGACCACGTCAGCGCTCTTCATGAATTTAAGCATTTCGCCGGTGGTATCGGCCAGTAAACAGAGTGTATTCCCCTCGCCGATCTGTTCCCCGGAACTGCGGCGCAACAGCGGAATATTGAGTTTTTTCAGCATTTCGGCTACTTCGCCGCCGCGCTCGGCGTGGCGCGGGATCAACACCAGTCGCAGCGACTCAATGCTTTTGCGCAATTCAAGAAAACTGGCCGCGATCACCGCCTCTTCGCCGGGGTGCGTGCTGGCACCGAGCAAAACCGGAGATGCTGTTGTACCGAATACTTCGCTCAAATCCACTGCTTGCAGATCGCCTGGCACACTCTGATCAAACTTGAGATTACCGCAATTCACCACATTGGCTTGAGGAGAAACTTTTTGAAAACGCTCCTGATCCCCTGCTCCCTGGGCCGCGATCAGATCGAACTTGGCCAGCAGCGGGCCGAAGAAAAATTTGAACCGCATATACCCTTTAGCCGAATGGTCGGAAAGCCGGGCATTGACCAACGCGGTTTTGATTTGGAGCTTTTGGGCCTGAACGATCAAGTTCGGCCAGATTTCGGTTTCAAAAATCACCAGCATACGCGGTTTGATCAATCGCAATGTGCGGCAGACCATCCACAGGAAATCCATGGGGCAGAAGATGGCCGCCACGCCTTCCGGCAGCTGCTTGCGCACCAAATCCTGCCCGGTAGTTGTGCCGGTCGAAATAACAATGGGCAAGTTGGGATAACGCTGGCGCAGCTTACGGCTCAAGGCCAAAGCTATAACGCTCTCGCCCACGCTTACGGCATGGATCCAAATACCGTTCTGATACGCAGTCAACTCTTTTTTGCGTTGGCGCGAAAAACACCCGAAACGCTCGCTGAAAGTCTTTTTCCACCCCGGACGCCGCCACAATTTCCACAGCAAACCAGGCAGAAAAAAGATAAACCCCAACGGCAATATCAAGTTGTAAAAAAATAACAATATACGCATAAATAAAGTAATCCCGCGTTGTTGTTTTTATATGGTTTTATCAGAAACTTACCGCTACATCGCCGGAAATTTTAGTCGGCGGCAGCATCAGTTTCAGCCCCTCAACCTTGCTCCAATCCCGGTCAAACGAGCGCAACAGCAGCGGATCAGTCGGTTCGCCCCAGCAGTTCAGGTCGAGTATTTTTACATTCCGGTCATCATTTTCCAGAAAAACATCCATGGTAACATTCTTGACCGGCAGCTGTTTTTTCACTTCTTCAAACCAACCGGCAAGAGTTTCCCACAGCTCGTTTTTGATACCTTCCAAACGGCGGAAGTGCCGTACCAGATTGTACTGGCTGGCCGCTTTAAGCTCGCCGTCATAAATAAAAAGCCGGAACTCGCGGGTGCGGTCGATCTTGACAAACGGACGTACCGCCAGATATTTCAATTCACCATTGCGGGCCGCCTGACGGATCTTTTGCGAAGATGCCAGATAAAACCACGCACTTTCGGGCGAGAAAACTGCCCCGCGCTTACCGGCAAATCGTTCAGTATCAGTAGGTGAGCAAAGATCGCCGGAAACAAAACAATTGCCCAGCGATCTGCCGCGCATGATCTTTTTCAACCGTTCGACCACGCCGCGAACCTGTTCGCCATCGCCGACGCCATTGGCCAGCAGTTGAATTTCAGAATCATCAAGTTTCAAAAAACCAGTCAGCAAACTGTGTTCGCCCAATACGGGATACCAGTTGACGATCCGGCAAAAATCGTTTTCGTTCATCACTTTCCAAGTCCTTTTTGTTCAACCCATCCGGTCATTGGCCGGCGGTTCGTTATTCTGCCATTCCTGTTCCTGTCGGCGCCGCTCAAGGCGGTTCATTGCAATCATCAGATAAATGGTCATGCCCAATACATAGACCATATCAAAATCCAACAGCGGCAGCCGTAAAGCAGTTGCCACGCTGCCGATCAGCATTGCAGGGAATCCGGCATAAATCGCCAGTTTTACCATTTCGCCGACTTTGATCCGGCGCGGCCGCCCCATGCCCATCAAAGCAAAAACTCCGGCAAACATGGCTATATAAATAAAAATCTGCGTCAGATTAAACAGCGCTATCATCAATACAGCCATAACTTGCACCAGCTTGCTTAATGCTGTAAGTTTATTATAGGTAAGAACCTGTGAATCACCTTCGGGCAGTTTGACCGGCGGAGCATCGCGCAGCTGCTTTATCATATCTTCCGGGGCTATGCTTTTACCGTTGCTTTGAGGTGCAATATTCCCCATAACCGAGAGCGTGTAGCGGTCTTCAGCATTTTTGCGCCATACTGCCACATGAGCGCCTGACCACAATATCCCCATATCGCACCCCTGATCGAACTTTTCCGGCAAAACATCACATTCCGGGGGCAGATAGGTTACGGAAACCGGGCCGGCTATCAAAAAATTCTTGGCTTTTTCAGGTTCTTTTTCCGGCGTAATGCCGTTTTTGTCGAGCCGCAAATCGCCGCAATGCTCTATTACGCGTTCAATCGAGCCGGAGGCTTGTTTTTTCCACTCCGGATAAAGCCCCAGTCCAATGATAATACTGCAAATAAAATTCATCAGCAACAGGTGCCAGAAAGTTCTGAAGCCATGCTGCGTTCGGAGTTGTTCAAAAATATCAACTCCGGAACAGGTACCGATAAGGGCCTTGATGAAGTTGGTCTTCATATTTTTATATTCCGCTGATAGTTGAATTTCTTACCCCGCCGATCAAGATCTTTGAGTTCACGATCAACGCTGCTGCGAACTTCCGGCGTCAAGCGGTCAATGAATGTAAGTCCATCCAGATGATCTACTTCGTGCTGAATACAGCGGGCCAGCAATCCACCACATTCAAACTCAAGTTCATTGCCGTTCAGGTCTTGCGCCTGAACTTTGATCAATTGCGGACGCATGACTTCCGCATATATCTCCGGCACCGAGAGACACCCTTCGTCACAAGCAGTTACAGCCCCGCCAAACTCCACGATCCGGGGATTGACCAGTGCCAGCGGCATCTGCGGCAGCAGCTGCAATTCACCGGGTGTGGGTGGATTGCCCATCGAACTTTGCGGTATATCCAGAACAATAAGGCGTTTATGTACGCCGATCTGAACCGCCGCCAGCCCGATGCCGTTGAGTGCGTGCGTTGCTTTGATCATGAAGCGGGCCAGATCGCCCAATTCCCGATCGAACACACATACCGGTTCCGAGATTTTTTTCAAAGTTTCGCCGCCATAAGTTTGGAGCATATATCTGGGGTGCTTTTTAAACATCATATTCCTGACTACCGGCATACCGGATTTTGCTTGTTTTTTACTATGCAGAACTGCCCTCCGCATTCCGGAGGTTATCCGGTGATACAGAGAGCAATTCTTTCCTGTTAAAAATCCCTTTTTCCGGGGGGATTTTTAACGGTCAATTATTTGGCCGGCTTTACCGGGCCAACGATTTCTTCTTGAGTTTCTCCGGCCTTTTCAGCAGTTTCGCCCGGTGTGGCGATGGCCGTGTAAGCAGCAACTTCGGCCGGATCGGCAGTACCATTGATATTGCTTTTCATGCTGTTATCTTTCAGCACCTTCATCGTGATCGTTGCGCCGCTGAATTCTTCATAGCCGCGACCCAGATTGTTGATATTGGCTGCAGCTTCCAGCTGGGCGCGGGCCTTTTGCATATTGGCCATGGCCTGAACGTGAGTACCTTCAGCCGAAACCAGGTTGCGCTGGGCTTCGTTCAGACGGACGATTTCAGCCTGACCGGCATCGTATTCTGCCTGCACGAGTTCGCGCTGCTTGACCACCAGCTTGAGGATCGCCGAATACAAATTGGCCTGCTTGTTGTTCAAATCATAGTTGGCGTAAGCTGTGCGGACATCGTTGACTACCGCCAGCCATGTTCTGGCCACGCCAAATTCCGCTATCGCCAGATTGGCTTGAGCTTCGCGGGTGGCATTGTAACGCTGGAATCCGTTAAAAATCACCCATTCAGCCGTCAAACCATAGTTGAACACCTGATTATCGTATTGACGGTTGGGGGTACGATTGTAGCCGTTGTAAATATCTTCATTGGCATTAATGGTGTATTCTGCATAGGCCCGGACAGTCGGAGAATACGCACTGTAGCTCTGATAAAGCTGATACTCGCTGATCTTGAGCTGTTCACGGTAAGCCTTAAGGTCGGGACGGTTGGCCAACGCCATATCCAGATAAGCATCCACGCTCAAAAGCAGCGCATTGCTGTCCGCTTTGATTTCCGGGAACGTTACAGTTTCCGGGATCGTACCGTCCGGGTACCCCATCAAAGCCGCCAGCGTAAAAAGCGCTGCCGAGTAGTTGTATTCTGCCGTCAGGCGGTTGGAGTCGGCCTGATTCACCTGGATCTGGAAGTTCAGCACATCGCTGAGCGGAACCGCACCATACTGGTGTTTGATTTCAGTTTCGCGCAGGTTTTTGAGCTGGAAGCTCATATCTTCCAACGCGATCCGGCGGTTTTCTTTAGCCAGCAGAATATCGTAATACGCCTGGGCCACAGCCAGCAGCAGCTGACGGCGGGCGTTATCGTTAAGCGCAATTGCATTGGAGTAATTGTGCTTGGCAGCCATTACGCCGAATTCACGGCTCAAACCGTCAAACAACAGCCAATTGGCCGAAACGCCGAAGTTGCCGCCATGAAAATAGTCCGTCTGCGGACCGGTATAGTTATGCTGGGTCATCACGTCAGAGATCGATCCCTGCAAACCGGCTTTCAGCGTAAAAGTCGGCGAATAACCGGCGAACGACTGATAATAGCGCATCTTGGCCGCCGTAACCGCATGATAGGCCGAAGTGTAATCCGGGTTGTTCAGCAACGCGATTTTCTGCGCATCTTCCAGCGTCAACGTAGTTACCGAACTCAAGATCGCGTCAGCTTCCGTACGATCGCGTTCTGTAAAAGTATCGTAGTTAAAATCTCCGGCCGGAGGTGTGTAAGGCTTTTGGCAGCCTGCGGCCGACACTGCCAGCAATCCGCCACACAGAAATGCCGGCAACCAACGCAAATGATTTTTTTTCATCAGCTTTGCATCCTTCTTTTATTTATATATTATTTAATGTTTTTGATAAAAAATACTTTACGAGTTAAAGTAATATATAACATCTTTTATTTTTTGCAAATTGCAAATCGGGCGGCAAACCAACTTTTTTGCAAAAACTTTGCTCATTCCCTGCTGGCAATGCGATATTTCCATAAAGTGATCCAGCCCCAATACAATACCGTTTATTGGTGGGGTATGTCAATTTTTTTTGCTTAATTTTTTTTACAGCCGTTTGAAATTTTCTGCAGATCGGTGTATTTTATATGCAGACATTTTTTTAATTTTCCAAATAAAGGAAAGATACAATGAAACACACTCCTGAAACGGTAGTTCTGTTGGACTTCGGCTGTTCGGTCAGCCAGAAGCTTGCCCGCGGAATCCGGGATAACTCCATTTATACTATGGTGATGCCCCGTACCGTCCCCGTCCCCCGTCTGCTCGAAGAAGCACCGGCCGGCCTGATCGTTTGCCGCGACAGCGGCGCTCCGGATCGGTCTGACGACCTCAAGCGCTTTCAGGAAACCGGCATTCCGTTGATGATTTTGGAAGTCAAAGACGGTGATATTGCCGCCGCAGTAACTGAAGCTGTGGATTTCTGCAAAAACACCTGTAAATGCCAGGGGTTGTGGAAGCTGGAAACTTTTATCGACGAAGCAGTGGCTGATATTCAAGCCCAGGTGGGCGACGGCACGGTGGTACTGGGACTTTCCGGCGGGGTCGATTCCTCGGTGGTAGCCGCACTGATCCATAAAGCCATCGGCGATCGCCTGACCTGCGTTTTTGTCAATCACGGTCTGCTGCGCAAGGGCGAACCGGAACAGGTGCAGGAAGTTTTCCAGCGCAACTTCAAGATGAATCTTGTTTATGTGGATGCTTCCGACCGTTTCCTGGATAAACTTGCCGGGGTGAGCGAACCGGAACAGAAACGCAAGATCATCGGCAAAGAATTTATTGATGTCTTTGCCGAAGCGGCCAAAAAAGTCAATGCACCGTTTCTCGGACAGGGAACGATCTATCCGGATATTCTCGAAAGTATCTCTTTTGACGGCAATCCGGCCGGCGTGATCAAAAGCCACCACAATGTGGGCGGTTTGCCCGAAGACCTCAAGTTCCAGCTGGTCGAACCGGTGGAACGTCTGTTCAAAGACGAAGTCCGTAAAGTCGGCAAATTGCTGGGTCTGCCCGGAGAAATGCTTGACCGCCACCCCTTCCCCGGTCCGTCGCTGGGCGTGCGTCATGTAGGCGAAATCAAGCGCGAAACCTTGAAGATGCTGCGCGAAGCCGATGCCATCGTTACCGAAGAACTCTACGCCTCCGGCTGGTATCACAAAACCTGGCAGACTTTTGCCATCTTTGTTCCGGTCAAGACCGTAGGTATCCGCAACGGCTGCCGCAGTTACGATTATGTTATCGCCATCCGCAGCATCAACAGCGTGGATGCTGTAACAGCCCAGGTGGTGCATCTGCCGTGGGAACTCTTGGAAAAGATGTCCGACCGCATCGTCCACGAAGTCGAAGGGGTCAACCGCGTGGTCTACGACATCACCGCCAAGCCCCCGGGGACCATCGAATGGGAATAAGCGTTTGAAAAAACGCATAAAAAAAGCAATATAAGAAAAAATAACGCTCTGCAATATTACGGTTTGACTATATTGCAGAGCGTTGCAGTTTATGTGATAAATCCGGTATTTCAGAAAGTTACTGCCACTCCACGCGCAGGATCCGGGTAAAGGTTTTCGGCAATGGCACGGTCAGCTGCTGAACATTTTCGCCCAGTACTTCTCCGGTCATGGCATCGGTGACCCGGTGTGCCGGATACGGCAATGCCAGCGGCACTTGCTGATCAACTTCGTTGCCGTTGTTCAGCACGATAAAGCGTTTATTGGCATCAAACACCACTGCAGAATCGGTGTAAATATGCACTCCGGCATAGCGTGCCACGTTACGCAGGAACGCTTTATCCAGATACGGCACTGCAGTGTAAACACTGCGGTGATCTCCGCAATTTTTGACTGCCACCGCGCCGGTGCCATCAGCAAATTCTGCCAGAATTTCAGCTGCAGAGTCGTCGATACGCAACTGCGGAGCCAGTTCGTTGGGGTGCATTTTTGTACTGATCCCGGGCATCAGCGGCATTTGGAATTTCTTCCGGGCAACATTACCCGCCAGCAGCGGGTGGCTGCCCTGACGGAACTGTGCGGCAGGCACGGCTTTGCCGGGAAGCTTGCGGACTTTGATCCCGGTCAATGCTTCGATATTTTCCACGCGGTTACCCTGAACTCTATCCACATAACCGGGCAGATAAAACCACAGCCAGGTGGTATCCGGTCTGGCGCGGCGGATAGCTTCGATGGCAGCACGGTCTTTTGTCGGTACATGGAAGCTGTTCATCATGCAGTAAAGTTTGTAGCGGTCACGCGGAAAATCCTCTTTGGCAAGGTCGGACTGCATATAAACATCAAATGGTGCGCCGATATCAAAGAGCTGTTCATAATAGGTTTGCGCGATCAGGCTGTTCATCAGGGTTGCCCCGTACATGACATCCAGATATTTCATACTTTCGGGCGAAACGATAACTGCGATCTCCGCGGCTGATCCATAACCGTTTTGCAACGCTTCTTCGTACAAACTCTGCATGGAACCGATTTCCTCAGCAATTTCGCGGTAGCCGGTCCAGGCGATCCCCACACGACCGTTACCCTCACTCATATCGGCAAACCAGCTGCCGAAATTGCGGGTTATATCCGCACCGATATTGCGCCGGATCACGGCGCGGCTTTCTGCCAGACTGCGATTATGCCCGTAAGTGCCGGTGCCGCACTGAAAGT
Organism: Lentisphaerota bacterium; assembly: GCA_015061695.1. Classification (GTDB taxonomy): domain Bacteria; phylum Verrucomicrobiota; class Lentisphaeria; order Victivallales; family Victivallaceae; genus SIG78. The sequence continues at coordinate 237 of SUWA01000062.1, read as the reverse complement.
AACGCGTATCATCGTCGGGCAGATACATCCGGCGGTGCAGGGCAAAACTCGACCACGGGAAATAGGTCAGATGCGGTTTACCGGAAAAGCGCGATGCATAACTGGGCGCTCCGATGTAGCCGTCGATATTGTCATCTTCAAGCCACAGCGGCAAGTCATAATTGTTGTTGTTCAAACCACCAGCCGGAGTGTTCAATGAGCGCATGTGTTCCACAATGAATCCATAGTGCGTAAAGG
>SUWA01000061.1 GCA_015061695.1 Lentisphaerota bacterium | reverse complement strand
GTTCCGTCAACTATCCCACCAAAGCTGACGGAACCACCAAGCTCAGCCCCTCTGATGCGGCGATCGTTATGGACAGCTTCCGCAATGACGAGTATCAGTACAGTCAGTACTACGTCAACCGCTACAGCAACCGTACCGGCAATTCTGACTGCGTTCACCTGATCCACGGCAAGAATGGTAACGCTTGCATGGGCGACGGCAGTGCCAGAAGCATGAGCGAAAATGAATGGAAAGATCTGGGCTGGGAAAACTGTCTCTACCTCGGCAAGTAATCCGGCAAAGTTGATATTTGCAAGTACGATGCCGTTCCGGCTTTCATTCTGCCGGAACGGCATTTTTGACCAAACAAAAACAAGAATAGCTTTATGAATCAGATATTTTATCCCCAACAGGCACTCTGGGCCGAAAAAGCGCTGGCGATGGCTCCGGAAATGAACTACCGCACCGTTTACCCCCAAAGTCAGATCGAATGGGTCAAAGATGACTCGGTCTGGCAGGGTATTGCCATCAAAAAAACTGCTCCGGCCGAAGAAGCATTCAACGACTTTTTCCAGTTCCGGACTTTCAGTTTTGACTTTGGCGAACATCTGGTGGGCCGGCTGGAGTTTGAATTGGAGTATGACCGTTACAACGATGCTCCGGTCAGAGTGATCGCCAAATTTGCGGAAACGCCTTACGAATTTTCCTGCGACTTTACGGCTTGTCAAAGCCACCTTGACCACAGCTGGATGCAGCTCGAAACCAAAATTTTTGACGAAGCACCCGCCATTGTCAAGCTGGAACGGCGCTATGCGTTCCGCTATCTGGAACTCAAACTCGGTTCGCCGAACTACCACACCCGGCTGAAGTCGATCCGGGTCATTGCCGAAACCAGCGCCGGAGAGTGTATGCCCAGTCCTGTAAAACTGACCGGGCTGGATGCGGAAATCGACCGGATTTCCAACATCACTTTGCGCGACTGTATGCAGTCGGTCTTTGAAGACGGCCCCAAACGCGACCGCCGGCTCTGGATCGGCGATATGTGGCAGCAGGCCAAGGTCAACGGATGCACTTTCCGTAACTACGAACTGCTGGAACGCTCGCTTTATCTGGCCGCATCGCAATCTTACGAAGACGGCATGATCCCCGGTTCGATCGTGCTGTTCGGCAACAACTGCCACGCCTGCAACCGGGTGCCGACCTACGCGCTGCTGGTGGGGCCGATCCTGCACGACCATTACAACTTTTATCAGCGCAGGGAGTTCTGTCTGGAAATGCTGCCGCTGGCGCTCCGTCAGCAGGAGTTGTTCCGCGAAGCGATCAATCCGGACGGCACGCTGGCACCGCGCGAATGGTGGCTTTTTATCGACCACGATCAGGCGTGGCTCAAGCCGCAGACCGCCGCGCTGTGCAGTTTTGTCTACAGCTTGCGCGAAACTGCCGAATTGATGAAAAAACTTTCCGTTGACGGTTACGAAGCCATGTTGGCCGAAGCCGATGAATTGAGCGGAAAGATGCGCAGCCGCCTCTGGGATGCCGACCGCAAACTCATGCGTACCGATGGTCAGAGCGGAGAAGAGAGTTTTTCGTGGGCAACGCAAGCGTGGATGATCATGGCCGGTGTGCCGACTGCGGAACAAGCCTTGCAGATCTGGCAGAGTGCCCGGCAGGATAAACTTATCCGGCAGGGGCGCACGCCGTTCATCTGGGGGACGATTGCCGAAGCCGGCTGCAAGCTCGGTCAGATTGACGATGTATTGGATTTGGTGCGCTACTACTGGGGCGGCATGGTTCAGCGCGGAGCGGATACGTTCTGGGAAGTCTACCGGCCGGAAGAAGCGCTTTTTACCAGTTACAGCGACCCGATGATGAACAGCGCCTGCCATGCGTGGAGCTGTCTGGCGGGTTATCTGCTGCGTAAATATGTAAAGTAAGCTGAAAACAAGGATCAAAAAGATGAAAAACATTCGGATCGCATTGTTTCTGATTGGTGCGTTCATGCTTTCGGCTGCGGTCGGAGCGGTGGAACCGCAAGCGTGGTTTCTGGGGAAAAAATCCACCTGGTCAGCGGCCAACAAGCCGCGTTTGACTCATGATTTCGGCAAACAGGCAACTTTTGCCGATGACGGGATGACCTTCTACATCGGCAAACGCGATAACCGGATCTGGATACGCGATCTGAATCTGACACCTGAAGACGTTAAGGTGCTGGAAGTTCACCACCGCGGCCAGATGGTTCTGTGCGGCCTATACCTCTACGGGGCCAATGAAAGCGGTTTTGAAGCCTCCCGGCGCTTGAACGGTTCGCTGCCCGAAAACGAACGCTATTATTTGCACCGCACGCTTTGGGATCTGGATTCCATCCCCCGCTGGCAGCAGGGCAAGGTAAAGCACCTTACCTTCGCTTTTGCCAACTCCGGGCAAGGCTCCGGCGCGACTGTTTACGCAATGGTGTTCCGCCGCGGCAAAGATACTCTGCTCAACGGTTCGCTGATCCAGCTGGACCGCAACGGTGTGCCGCAGCACTGGCAGTTTGAAAATGCGGTGCAAACCGCACTGACAAAGGATTTTCCGCTGCCGGTTTGCAGTGTCAGCGGCGGCAAAAGCGTTACCGAACTGGAATCGCTGGTGCCTGAACACAAATACACCGCCTCGGTCTATCTGGGCAAAAATGCTCAAGCGCGGGTGATCATTTACGACAAAGACAACAACGTAATTACTGAAAAAAAGCTGAAAAAGACCGGGAAAAAACTCGGTGGTCTGACGCTTTACCGCGTTGATTACCAGACCGCAGTTAACGTCCACCACGGCGAACTGGTCATCGAAGGCTCCGGCAGTTACAAGTTTGCTGATGCCATGGTGGAAAATCACGGCGGCAGACTGCAGTGGACCGCCCAGTGGATCTGGGTAGGCAAAACGCAGGACAATCAGAACTGCTATTTCCGCAAAGAGTTTTATGTTGACGATCCCGCGCAGGTGAACGACGCATTTATTCAAGCCACTTGCGATGATGCTTTTACGCTGGAAATCAATAATAACCGTATTTTCAACAACAACGTCTGGAGTAATCCGCAGTACGCCGAAGTCAAAAAGTATTTCCAGAAAGGCAAAAACGTTATTACAGCTTCCGGCTACAACGGCGGTTCGCTGGCCGGTTTCCTGTGCCAGATGCAAATCACTTACAAAAACGGGCGCAAACCGCAGATCATTGCCACTGATTCGAGCTGGCTGTGCCGCACCACTCCGCCGGGCGATAACTGGCGGCGGGTAACGCCGCCGGCCAACACGCAAAAAGGTTGGAGCAAGGCGCGCAGTCTGGGCCGTCCGCCGGTCGCACCCTGGGGCAGCAATGTTAAATTCCTGGATTCCATGCCGGAAGTACAAAAGCTTCCGCCGGTCGATAAAAAACAGTTTGCCAATCGCAAAACCGTGGCTAAAATCAATACTGATCTCAAATTTCCCCGTATGGAAGTCAACGGTCAGATCGCTGATCCGGTGATTTACGGTCTGCGCTGGCGCGGCGACCGCAGCAACACCTACAAGCTCACCCGCGAAAGCGGTTTTGAGGTCTTCCGTTTCATGTGGGAGTTCAGTTTTGAAGCCTGGCGGCCGGATGGCTCAATCGATTATACCGAGCTGGAAAGAAGCATCACTGAATTTTTGCAGAATCACCCCGACGGCAAGGCGATCCTGGTCATGCGTATATCGCCTCCGGGCTGGTGGCAGCGCAAATATCCCAACGAGCTTATTAAATTTTCTGATGGAATGACCAGCGGCGCCGATGGGGTCTTTGCCTCGCCCGCCAGCGAGATCTACCGCAAGGAGATCTGCGCAAAACTCATCGAAGCGATCAAACATATCGAAAACAGCTGGTACGGCAGCGCATTTATCGGCTACATGCCCTGCAATCTGCGCGGGCCGGAGTGGGTCATCAACAACAAGCACAACTGCTACCCGGATTACAGCGAACCCATGCGCAAGTATTTCCGGAACTATCTGGTCGACAAATACGGCAGCGATGCTGCCTTGCAGGCCGCGTGGCAGGATCCCACCGCTTCGTTGAACAATATTCAGATACCCAAACAGAGCGAACGCCAGATCGAAGTTGGCTACTTCCTGCCTGCTAAACGCCGCAATGCCATGGATTACACCCGTGCTTTGCAGCAAGCCAACGTCGATACGATCATGCAAGTAATGGATGCTATCAAAAAGGCTGCTCCGGACAAATTGCGGGTACTCTACTTCGGTTATCTTATGACCTTGAATCATGTCCACAGCAATCCGGGCGTTACCGGCCACTATGACCTTTCGCGGCTGCTGCACTCCGGCAAGGTGGATGTGATGGTTTCGCCGATCAGCTATGTCTGGCGGCGCCCCGGCGATATTTCCGGCATTGGCACGGTGGAACACAGTTTCCACAAAAACAACGTGGTCTGGCTCCAGGAAGCGGACAACCGCACCTATCTGACGGCCCGCGATGACCATGCGGTTACGTTCAACGCCGCCGACTCGCTGCGCGAAAATCTGCGGGAATTTGTTTATGCCATGATCAAGCGCGAGGCGATCTGGTTCTACGATCTGGGCGGCGACTGGTACAACAACGCGCACTTCCCGGAACAGTTCCGCTGGATGCGCGAATTTTACAAAGAAGTATACTCCAGCGATATAACTTATCAGACTCCGGTAGCGTTTTTCTACGATGAACAGGCCGTGGATGGCATTACGCTCGGCGACTGGCGCTGGGGGCATAACCGCCCGCAGCTGCTTTCTGCCGAAGCCCAGCGGATGATCGCAGTAAGCGGTATACCTTACGATATGTACGAGCTGGAAGATATTTACACGCTGGATTTGAGCAAATACAAAGTTCTGTATTTCCAGAACGCGTGGCGCAAAAATCCCCGGCTGGCCAAATTTCTGCAGGAAAAGGTCTACCCGGCCGGCATCACCTGTATCTGGCTTTACGCGCCCGGTTACGGTCAGAACGGCGGCCTGAAAGGTATGCAGGAACTCACCGGCATAAAATTTGAACTTCTGCCCTCCGATACTCCGCTGCAATATCAGACTCCGGAAGGCCGGTTGATCGGCAAAAAGGGCATGAACAAGACTGAAGTTTTTGCGGCTCAAGATAACGCAGCCCAAGTGATCGCAACCTATCCGGGCAGCGGCAAACCGGCCGCCGTGATCAAAAACATCGGCAACGGCCAGAGTGCATGGCTGGCGACCTTTGACCCCCGGGGTGAGCTTTTCCGGCAGGTGCTGACCAGTGCCGGGGTAACGCCGTTGATCGACAAGGCTGACCGTGTGCTGTTCGACGGCAAATATCTGGGCGTGTTTGTACTCGATGAGCCGGGCATACGCACTGTAACGCTGCCGGTTGAGTCGCCCGGCAGTGTCAAGGATGTTATATCCGGTCAAACGCTCGAACTTAACGGCAATTGCTTTGAATTTGATGCGCAAGTCGGTGATATAAGACTTTTTGAAGTCCGGTAAAAACTGCAGGAAGAACGTAAACAAAAAATGTGCTGCGGCTAACTGTACAAGGTTTTGCCGCAGCCCCGCTTGGTATTATGAACAATATGGCCAGCCAACAGCTCATGCGGCGGAACGCCGCAAAGCCCGGTCAGGGCCGCGAACGCATGAGAGGGCAGTTTGCCGGATATATTCCGGCAAACCGAGCGGAAAAGTTCCGCGAAGCCGAACGGAGTTGAGCGAAGCTCCCGGCGTTTGAGGGAACTTTTGCGGTAAAACCGCAAAAGTTGGTAAGGGAGCGGCAGCGACCGCTCTATTGTAAAGTCGCCAAGTAACCAGCGCGCTGGATATAGCGGCCAAACGAGCAAGGGAGGTCCAGGAGGGCAATGCCAATGCCCTCTTGGGATGCGCAAACTCTACAATGCTGAATAACCCGTACAAGTCTTGAGGCGCATTTATAATGATGCCAACAGCTGCCCCTCAAAGCAAATTTATGAGAAAATGCAAAAATATAACGCAGAATAACCGGATATGTTACATATTTGAGCTTAATTACTACAAAAAAAAGATATTATGAGAGACACAAGAGGTCTCTCATAATATCTTTTTGAGTTTTTTTACTTAATTTGCGGCGGCTTGCCGGGCCTTTGATGCCTTGCGGTTGCGGCGCTTTTCGACGAATTTTTTGACTCCCACATACGTCAGAGGCGTCATTATTGCCGTCAGAATCGCTCCGCCGATAAAAAATGCACAGACCAGCTGCCAGCCCAGCGCCCACAAAGATTCAAAACTTTGTTCCTTAAGTACGCTGGCCATGGCATTTTGAACATCGCCCCAGCTGAATGGACTGCCCATGAGTAAATTACCCACATAGCATTGCACCGGATAGATAATAAAAACCGTAAAATGATTGGTCAAAAGTGTACCCACAGTCGCGCCGATCTTACTGCCGCGCAGCACAAATGAGGCCGGAATCGAAACTATCAGCTGCAATCCGAACGGAATCAGGCAGCCGCAAAACATGCCGATCGCCCAGCCGCGGGCTATATATTTGGAGTCCGCTTTTTCGCGCACGATTTTGGCGTACAACTTCAACATTTTACGCTTCAGATAAATTTTTTTGCTCATATCTATCCTTCCGGTGCATTCACCGCACCTTATTTTTCACCGGCCGGAATCACTTCCACTTCCGGAACCGCTTTGCTTTTCCGCTTATTTTTCAACCGCCGGTAAAACACGATCACCGGCGATGCTATGTACAAACTTGAGTAACTGCCGACAACAATACCCAATGCCATTATCAGCATAAAATCACTGATGGCAATACCGCCGGTTATCAGCATGACCATAACCACCAGCAATGTTGTCAGACTGGTTAAGACCGTCCGGCTCAATGTCCGGTTCAGACTTTCGTCCACGATCACTTCAAACTCGCGCTCCGGATGCAGTTTTTTCTCTTCGCGGATACGGTCAAAAATCACGATCGTATCGTTGATAGAATACCCGATGATCGTCAGCACTCCGGCCACGACCGGCAAACTGATTTCGCGCCCCAGCAGCACAAATATACCCAGCGAAATAATACAGTCATGCACCAGCGCCAGAATACCGGCCACCGCATAATTGAACTCGTACCGCAGCGATACATAGACGATCATGCCCACAAATGCCAGCAGCAACGAAATCACTGCGTTGCGCGTCATGGTGTTGCCGACCATGGCTCCGACTTGAGTAACCGACACGTCGCGCAGCTGCAGCTGCGGGTATTGGTTTTCCAACAGTTGACGCACCGCCTCGCCCGCGCCTTCGCTGCCGGCGGCAAACTCGGAATCCCAGCCTTCGCGCAGCAGTATCTCCACCTTGCGGTTATCGTTCTGCGATGCGCTGGATTTATAACTGACTTTGCACGGCAGTTTATTTTCCAGCAAAAACGTTTCCAGATCTGACACCGGAACTTGTTCCGTATAGTTATAACTCAAAAGCGTCCCGCCGGTAAAATCCACACTCAAAGCGTTCCGCCCCTTGATGGCAAACATCACAAAACTGAACACGATCAGCACCAGCGAAAGCACCACCGCCCAACGCGACTGCTTGAGGAACGGTAGCCGCGGATTGCTGAAAAACCGCAACATCCCCAGTTTTATATCCGGTTTGAAGGTCAACAACCAGTCGAACAATACCCGGCTCATGAAAAGCGCTGTAAACAAACTCGCCACGATCCCGATCGCCAAACTGACCGCAAAACCTTTTACCGCACCCGTCCCGAAATACATCAGGATCAACGCCACTACCAGCGTAGTCAAATTACCGTCCAACACTGCCGAATAGGCTTGTTTAAAGCCGTTATTGACCACACTCAAGGAGTTTTTGCCTTGATCGAACTCTTCTCGCATACGTTCAAACACCAGCACGTTGGCATCCACCGCCATCCCTAAAGTCAGGATGATCCCGGCGATCCCCGGCATGGTCAAAGTAGCATCAAAAGTCGCCATTGCACCCAATATCAGCACCACATTTACCACCAGTGCCGCTACGGCAATCACCCCGGCCAGCCGGTAATACACGATCATAAACACTGCCAGCAGCAGCAGCGCGATCAACCCGGCATAGATACCGTTTTTGACATTGTCGCTGCCCAGCGTGGGGTCGGTATCGTAGACGGCCTGCACATCGATCCGGAAAGGGAAACTGCCGCTGTTGAGAGCATCGGCAATATTCTGCGCTTCTTCCATGGAAAATTTACCGGTGATTTCGGCCTGACCGCCGGAAATCCTGCTTTGGATCACCGGCGCACAATAGAGTTTGCCATCCAGTACGATCGCCAGCTGGCGATGCAGATTTTTGCCGGTGATTTCAGCAAATTCGGCCGCGCCCTGCGAATTGAATTTCAAGGCAATGGAAATTGCGCCGTATTCATTTTGCGCCACATGCGCTTTATCCACAGCGTTGCCATTCATCAAACTGCGTTTTTGAACAATGTAGTAAGATGTTTCTTCGCCGCGGCGGCTGCCGGCTTCCTGCATTTTTTCGTAGCCCAGCGGAATACGTTCTTTATTGTCGATGATCCGCTGGCTGTTTTCGTGTACCAGACGGAACTCCAATTTGCTGCTCATCTGGATAAGTTTCTGCAATTTATCCTTTTCGTCGCGGGATACGATCGGGGCGCGCAATGCCAGCGACCGTTCGGCAAACGGCGTGATCTCGCACTCAAAAATATTCTGCTTTTCCAGCCGTTTGCGCAAGGCTTCCATGGCCAGATCGCGGTATTCATTAAAATTTTCAGACAACTTGCGGTTGGCTTCCTCACGGCTGATGCCGTTGGCCGCCAGTGCATCTTCATCCGGATTCAACCCCAGAATGAACTCCACCCCGCCATTAAGATCCAGCCCCAGCCGGATCGAACTTGATGCTTCTTTGCGAACCAGACTTACCACTTCGGAGTTATCGTGTGCCGTACTGAAAGTGGTTATTTCGTTCAGTTCTATATTATTCTTATCCGCGGCCTGCAGCAGGGCTGTGGCCGGATAAAGATCTTTCTTTTCTGCCTGTGCGCGTTCCGCCTCGGCAATCAACTTTTCTCCCTGCAACTTGCCGACACCGTCTTGCAGTGATGCGCGGAACGTATCATAAAAATCCAAAGGCTTGAGCGGGTGCATTGCATAGGCAAAAATCGCAATCACCCCCAGAACCATCAGGCTCCGGAGCCGTAAATAATCTTTCATAAACTATTTTTCCAGTTGAATAACCCGTTGGCATACAATTCATACCCAACAGGATTGGCTTAAAAAATTTCAAGGCAGCCGGAAATGATTCATCCCAGAAAACCATTATTCATTCCCGGCTTCTCTCCTTTTTCAAGCCCTGACCGGACCGGCACGACACGGTAAAATCCGTTGCCATAGTTTACGGTAAAAATGCAGTCTTATTTCTGAAAAAAAGTAAATCCTGACCTGTTCGCCGCCAGTTTTGACCTCCATACTGCACATTGCCGGAGTAACGCTCTTGCGGTACAACTGACCATAACGTAACTCCTGACGGCCGTCGGTACGCATCAACGTTTGAGCGGCATTCACAGGATCAATCCGCAATGCGGCTTCCTCTTCGTGTTCCGCCACCGGATTGGCCCGCAGCGCCGAAACCTCGCTGCAAGGCGGATAGTGCGGACAATATTTTTCCACCGGCGGAACTTCCGGCACCAGATAACTCAATAATGCCAGCAAAACAGCAAAAACTGCCGTAACCATCCACAGCGGATGATTCAGTTTTTTCAAACACTTGTTCTGTAAGCTGCCAGACATATTTTTAATGTTTCTGTTTTATCTTGGAGTAAAGTCTTTACATTCAATATATCGGAGTAATATAATCCCCAAAACAGCATTATGCAAATAGCAATTCAAGTTTTTTTACAGACCGGAGCGATTCCGGCAAGATAAACTCACCCCAGCAAACGCCGGGCCGCAACTCTGGCCGCCCGGACGATCTCTTTCTCGCCGGGAACGACCCGGTTCTGCATCAAAACCCTGCCATTGCAAATCACTGTATCCACGCAACTTGAGTCAGCAGCATAGACCAGATTGGCCGTCAGATCATGATCTGCAACCATCATCGGTGAATCCAGATCGATCAACAGCATATCGGCCAGTTTGCCCTCGGCAATGACTCCGCTGTCGATATTGAACGCTGCGGCGCCGTTGCAAGTGGCGGCATTATAAATTTCTTTTACACTGCATGCCGTGGAACTGTTGAGCTGATTTTTTGCGCCCAGCGCGCCGCATTTCATTTCGTCAAACATGGAAAGGTTGTCGTTGGATGCGCATCCGTCGGTACCGAAAGTTACCCGGACTCCGCCATCGGTCAAATCGCGGAACCGGAAACGCCCGCTGGAAAGTTTGCAGTTACTGCACGGCATGTACGAAGCAGTAACCTTGCGTTCGGCCAGAATTTCTATATCGCGGTCAGTAAGATGGATCGCATGGGCGGCCAAAGTACGCTCATGCAGCAAACCGAGCTTATCCAGATATTCCACCGGAGTTACGCCGTGCAGACTTTTACACTCTTCGACCTCGCGGAGGGTTTCGGCCAAATGTATGTGTATACCCAGCGCATCGGCCTGGGAGCGTTCGGCGATTTGCCGCAGGGCTTTTTCGCCTACGGTATAGATAGCATGAGGCGCCAGAGTCAAACTTATGCGGTCAGAGAGATCGTGGCGCATTTCCCAAAGCGCCTGACAATCGGCAGCGTATTGGGCGCGTTTGTCCGCAGTAGTTGTATCAATGGCGATCATGCCGATCGCAGCGCGGATGCCCATTTCTTCCACCGCGCGGACGGTTTCCTGCGGCATAAAGTACATGTCGTTGAAAAAGACCGTGCCGGATTTGATCATTTCCAGAATGGCCAGTTTGCTGCCCAGATAAATATCTTCGCAAGTCAACTTGGCTTCGGCCGGCCAGATATAGTTATTGAGCCAGTCAAAAAGTTCCAGATTATCGGCAATACCCCGCAGCAGCGTCATCGCCGCGTGGCAGTGAGTATTGTAAAACGCCGGGGTCAGGAGTTTATCGCGCCCATTAATGACCTGATCAAATTCGCCGGAAATCTCCGGCGCGATCCGGGTGATCCGGTTGCCATGAATCGCCACATCCACGATTTGTCTGTTCCACAAAACCTGTTCGATTTTTATACTCATAAAATCACCTTTCGCCCTTAAAGTCCGGCCACATGAAGTTCTCCGGCTATAATTCCATATTGTTCCACGATCCGCCAGTAATCATCGTGTGCAACTGCACTTATACGCCGGATACCCGGCCGGTATTCAGTTTGCACGAGTTCCAGCACCGCATGATTGTGCAGCGCCATGGTAGGATCAATATACCGCAGCAAAGTGGGTTCTTCCAGAATAAAATTCAACGGTTCTTTATTATTCAGCACCCGTTCCGGCGGAACCGCTTTGCCCCACTCATCTTCCACGCCCATATTGACCATGATCTGCGTACCATTGAGTACCAGTTCAATATATTCAGCATCCGCCAGCGCATCGGCCTGACCGGTACAACTTACCACACACCAGGCACTGTGCAAAGCTGCTTTGACTTGTTCGCGCTCAAACCGGCTGATCAAAGTGCCGTTCACGCACTTTTTCACCAGCTGCGGATCATCCACCGCCACGACTTCGGCCCCGGCTCTTCCGGCATAAAACACCACTCCGCGCCCGACCTTGCCGCAGCCCATAACTACGATTTTTTTACCGGTTACATCGTAATCAAGGTACTTCATGGCCCGCAAAAAACTTTCACCGGTGCCAAGACACGTTTCGATCGCTTTGATCCGGCTGTCGTCCACGTTGATGACGGGAGATTTACTCCCGGCAAAATGATAAGCGCCGGAACGGGTCAGCTCCACAAAACCACAACGCGGACGCAAATTGCGGTAAGCCGCGTTGCAATCTGCAATCACATCATAAAAATCAACTTGCGTACTCTGATAAACTGTTTTGATGCCGATTTGCTGCAAAAATTCAATAATTGCCGGATCAAACGGTATACTGTCGCAATAACCGACCGTCAGATCTGCTCCGGCAGCCAGCAGATTTTTGTACTTTATAAGCGTATTGGCAAAAACCGGCGTACCGTCAAGGATTTTTTTACCTTCCAGCGGCCGCTGCGCCGACCAGACCTTGAACTGATGTTCCAGCGCGGGGTATTCCTTTAGTGAATAACGGTTTTGCAAAAAATCATCGATCAAAGCGATCTTATCCATCTTTCACCCCGAATAATGCACAAAGGTCATCAAACCGCTGCAAACTTGCCTCGCCGAATTTGGCCATCGAGCGACGCACCTTTCCGAAAGGTTTTTCCTGCTGATCGCCGGATTTGCTGAAAAATTTATCGGCCAGCGCAATGAGTTTTTCTTCGTTAGTAAGCGGCAGATAATCCTTTACAGCCAGCGGAAGTTTTTGAGCAGCGATCTCCTCCGCAGAGATCCCCGATCCGGTGTGCCGTTCGCAAATCAACGCATAAACTTCAAGCTCAAGGTTATGTTCCGCGCCATACTGACGGAGCATTTTTGCCCCCAGTGTACCATGCTCGATATAATCAGAATCCCCCTCACAAAAGATCCCGGGTGCATAACAACGGCCAATACCAATATCGTGCAGCATGGCGCCATTTTTGACCACCTCAAGGTCAAGCGCCACATCGGCTCTTTCGGCGATCGCCAACGCCTTATTGCAAACCTGCGAACTGTGCAAGATCAGCAAGCGCCGCAGTGCGGAATCCTGCGGATAAAAGTATTCGATGATTTTTAAGGGATCAATAGATTTCTTCATACTCAAAAACATTCTGTTTGCAATAAAAAATACTATACCATAACGCAGATGATTTGCAAATTATTCTGTTGAAAAATCTTTGACGGCCTCATTAAAATCACTTGTAAGTATTTTTTACCGTATTTGTAAATGATCATATTGTATTTCAGATTTTTTATGTTATATTTAGTAATGCTCAATACAAATTTATAAAGAAAGGTCAAATCATGGGTTACAAATTTATCAACACATGCAGCCAATGCCAATGCCCGATGGAAGTCGATTCGGATTGGATCGGTCAGAATATTCAATGCCCCCGCTGCGGCAATGCATTCACTGTTAACGCTCCTCAAATGCAGCAGGCTCCGGTTCCGCCGCAAGCTCCGCAAATGCAGCAGGCTCCGGTTCCGCCGCAGATGCAGTTTCCGCCTCCGGAACAGCAGAATAAAAACACGGCGTCGCTGGTGTTGGGGATTCTGGGCTTGGTGTTCTGCGGAGGAATCGGGTTCATTCTTTCGCTGGTCGGTTTGATCATCGGCTGCCAGAAGAAATATAAAACCGGGATCATCCTCGGTGCAATCGGTATAGCGATAAATATAATTATGGCGATAGCTATTATATTTGCACTGCTGCTTCCCGCACTGGATGCACTGAATGCCGCCAGAGAAAGCGCCAGAACACAGAACTGTATAAGTAATCTCAAACATATCGGTCTGGGGATTGCCATGTACGCCGACTCCAATAAAAGCTATACGCCCAGCGGCAAAGGTAAAGAAAGTCTGGATCTGCTGTTGGATGACGGGTATCTGCCCAATTCATTTAAATTTAAATGCCCGTCTTCGGATCGCAGTGAGTCCTACGCATATATCGGCGAAAAACTTGTTATTGGACGCGACGATCCCGGTTTGCCGGTGGTTCTGGATTATGCCGGCAATCACAAAAACACTGTCAATGTGTGCTATTTGGGCGGTCATGTATACTCTGTACAAGTCCCCAGCTATTGTACGACCGTTGAAGACGTGGCAAAGCATGTAATGGAAAACGAAGGTATTTCTTGCAGTTGCAGTGACAGTTATGACTACTCCCGCAAATGCAGTTATTGCCAAGTGCTGGAAAACGCCAGACAGTATTGATTACTTGAGTAAATGCCGCCCTCTTGCCCAAGCAAGAGGGCTTTTTTGTATGCACAAGAAACAACGAACAGTATTTAACGGCAAATACCGCATGCGCGGGCAACAGGATAGATGGCGGCGTAGGACATGTAGGACATGTAGGACTTGTAGGACGATTGCATTGCCGCCTGTTATTTGCCATGCTGCCTTCCGGTCGTTCCCGTTATCTACCGTTAAAAAACGCACGTCCGAAGAATCGTTTACGGCGCACAAGCGCAGGGAGCGAGCGCATGGGGGATGCGAGTTTGCGAGCGAAAACAGCGGGAGAGGGAAAGGTAAAAAATGGCAGCGTTTTTCAAACTCCACACACAACACATTGCACAATAACAAACTATGTTTACCGACAGCACAATAGAGTCGGGAGCGAGCGCATGGGGGATGCGAATTTACGAGCGAAAACAGCGGGAGATGGAAAGGTAAAAATCGGCTGCGTTTTTCAAACTCCACACACACAACACATCGCACAATAACAAACTATGTTTACCGACTGCACAATAGAGTCGGGAGCGAGCGCATGGGGGATGCGAATTTGCGAGCGAAAACAGCGGGAGATGGAAAGGTAAAAATCAGCTGCGTTTTTCAAACTCCACACACACAACACATCGCACAATAACAAACTATGCTTACCGACAGCCCCCCCGCGCCGGGAGCAGGCACATGGGCAGTGCGATTTGGCAGGGAAAACAGTGGGAGATGGAAATGTAAAAAAAATGGCTGCGTTTTTCAAAATCCACACACACAACATATTGCACAATAACAAACTATGTTTACCGACTGTACAATAGAGTCGGGAGCAAGCGCATGGGGGATGCGAGTTTGCGAGCGAAAACAGCGGGAGATGGAAATGTAAAAAATGGCAGCTACTCGTAGAGTAACTGCCATTTTTGCTCTTTTCCAGATCACCTGTTTGCGCCGCAAAGCGCGCCCCCAGGTGATCGTTCCCGACTCGGAAAAAATATTACATCATGCCGGGCATGCCGCCCATGCCGCCTGCGGCAGGCATGGCCGGTTCTTTTTCTTCCTTGATGTCAGTGATCAAGCATTCCGTGGTCAACATCAAACCGGCAATGCTGGCGGCGTTCTGCAGCGCGGAACGGCTCACCTTCTTCGGGTCGATGATACCGGCCTTGAGCATGTCGCCATATTCACCGGTGGCGGCGTTGAAACCTTCAGCGCCTTTCAGGCTGGCAACTTTCTGCACCACGACCGAACCTTCGTAACCGCCGTTGGCAGCGATCTGACGCAGGGGTTCGGCAACCGCGCGGGCAACGATGTCAGCACCGATAGCTTCATCACCGGCCAGCTTGAGTTTGGCGATCGCCTGCGAAGCGCGGATCAGAGCCACACCGCCGCCGGCAACAATACCTTCTTCGACCGCAGCGCGGGTGGCGTGCAAAGCATCGTCCACGCGGTCTTTCTTTTCTTTCATTTCCACTTCGGTAGCGGCACCGATTTTGATGACAGCCACACCGCCGGCGAGCTTGGCCAGACGTTCCTGGAGCTTTTCGCGGTCGTAGTCGGAAGTGGTTTCGGCGATTTCGCGCTTGATCTGGGCAACGCGGCCCTGGATGGCACTGGATTTGCCGGCACCTTCGACGATGGTGGTGTTTTCTTTGTCAACGGTCACGCGCTTGGCTTTGCCGAGTTCCTTGGTG
>SUWA01000001.1 GCA_015061695.1 Lentisphaerota bacterium | reverse complement strand
GGTTTGCCGGAATATATCCGGCAAACTGCCCTCTCATGCGTTCGCGGCCCTGACCCGTCTTCGCATTGCTACGCCGCGGCAAGCCGGGCTTTGCGGCGTTCCGCCGCATGAGCTGTTGGCTGGCTATATTGTTCATAATACCAATCGGGGCTGTTGCAAAACAGTTTTGCAATAGCCCCAATATAAAAAACGGATCACTTTTGCAAGTGATCCGTTGTAATTTTACTTCTGTCCGGCCGATCAGTTTTTACGAGCCGTCTGGAAGAATTTGCCGACGACCTGTTCTTTGGGGTCGCTGGCCAGCAGATCTTTGTAGTTTTCGGCAACCTTGCGCACCGCAGCGATCTGTTCGTCGATCAGAGCGCGGTCAAAGTGCTTGAACCACGGAATGCTGAAGGTGTAGTTGCAGATGGTTTCCGCAACCGGCAAGCTGCCGTCAACATTGATGTTCTTGTCGGCATCGGCCGGCAGGTTGGCCGTATTGGTGGGTTTGCCATCGCCATAGACATCCATGGTGTGGAACAAGCCGTGGGTGTGCAGCGCGGCGTTGCAGCCGGCGCCGAAGCCCTGACCGCCTTCAGCAATCACAGCTTCGATAAAGTATTTGAGCGACAGACCGCCGAAGTTTTCCGGATTGTAAAGCCCCTTACAGGCGTACCAACCGGCTTTGGTGCTGCCTTCATCGGCCGGCATGTGCGGATCCAGCGGCAGATCTTTCAGGCCATCCCAGAAATATTTCATGGCGGCATCGATCACGGCACATTCGCTGTCGTACTTCTTGAGCTGTTCCAGACCAACGATACTGGAAAGCTGGTGCATACGGTATTTGTAACCGCCGCAGGGCAGACCGGCGTATTCAGCCAGACCGGGCAGGGTGATGTCGCCGCCGCGTTCGTAGTGGCCCCAGAGCATGGCGCGTTCGTAGATTTCGCGATCGCTGGTAACGAGCATACCGCCTTCGCCGATAGCAAAGGATTTGCCGCTCATCAAACTCATGGCCGCCACATCACCGATGCTGCCGAGCATCTGGCCTTTGTAGTAACCGCCCTGTGCGTGCGAAACGTCTTCGATAACCTTGATATTGTGCTTGCGGGCGATGGCCATGATTTCATCCATCGGCGCCGGATAGCTGCAGTAATGTACGACCACCACGGCCTTGGTGCGGGGGGTGATGCGCTTTTCAAAATCTTTGGGATCCAGGCACAGGGTCTTGGGATCGATGTCGGCAAAGACGATGGTTGCGCCCAGGCTCATGGCCGGCAGACCGGAGGCCCAGTAGGTGATGCTGGGGCAGATCAGTTCGTCGCCGTGGCCGAGGCCGACACCGAACATGGCAGCCTGCAAGCTGGAAGTACCGCTGCTGTGGGCCAGAGCATACTTGGTCTTGTTCCACTTGGCAAATTCGGTTTCAAACTTTTTGGTGATGTCCGTGCCGGACATGTTGCCGTCGCGCAGTACAGACAGCACGCCTTCTTCCATGGCACGGTTGACGATCGGCCATTTGATATTTTCTGCGATAGAACGGGTGGCGACTTTTTCGCCGCCGAGGATTGCCAGCTTGCTCATAGCTTTGTCCCTTTACTTATAGTTTATTATGTTTGCAACCGATAGTTGCTTGTTATTTACTGACACGAGTTAGCAAAACTGTATTAAATTTAACTCACATTCTTAATTTATGCAAGTATTTTTATGCAAAAAAGCCATTTTTTTTACAAAAACTTTGCAACTTTCAGGATCTGCTCCGGTTTGATTTGGTGTTTGGTGCCGGTCAACAGTTGTCAAAACGATTTTTATACCTTATATAACTTGCGGTAATTACTCCTGCGGCGATCACTTGCCGAAGTCCTGATAGGCAAAGTGATTTATCCGGTAATTTTTGGGTGTTTCGCCGAAGTGTTTGGAAAAGCACCGGTGAAAAACCTCCACATGCTCAAAACCGCACATTCCGGCAATTTCTTTGATGGCAAGCGGAGTGCTTTCCAGCAAACTGCGGGCATGTTGAAGTTGTTTTTCCCGCAGCCATTGGTGCGGTGTGGTTTGCAATTTTTCTTTGAACAAGGCAAAAAGTTTATTGCGCGGTATTTTCAGTATATCGCACATAGCCTGGGTATTCGGCAGCAGCTCCGGGGTTCTTTCGACCGTGGCAATGATGGAAGCCAACAGTTTTTCTGTGTCATCGCCATCTATGCACTGCGGCGCGTATGGACTGCGGTCTTTGAGTTGCAAGGCGTGCATTATCAGCTCGGATGCACAATAGTTTTCCAGAATCGGACGCTGTTCCGGAAATTTATCCAAATTGAAAAACACCCGGTGCGCGGTGTTGAGAAATTCATCCAGACTCTGATCGCTGCTCCGCCATGTGCTTACCCGGGGGAGGGTGCGGCTGACGGCTGAACTCCTGAAGTGGAACACCATACAACGGTAAGGTTCTTTGCGCGTGGTCTGGCAAATGGTTTTATCGCCCGGTAAGTGCCAGAAGATCGTACCGCGGCGGCAGGTTCTCTGTACGCCGTCAACATCAAAAAACACCACCCCGGCGGTAAGGACTTCCACCAGCTGGACTCCTTCCGGAATAGTGTAGGGCGTGGGCGAGTATTCTGACGGTGCTGCGTAGAATACGATTTTTTTCAGAGATTCAAGACCATGACCGATCAACATATTTCCACCGGATTGATTGAAAGTATAAATTGTCATTAGAAAAAGTACATATCATCAATAAAATATTTTACAGCCGGTTGCAATAAGCATTATTTGCTGTTAAATTTATTATCGTGAACTACTATAACACAAGAGTACATAAAGTCAATTTTTATCACTCGAAAAGGAGAAAAAAATGATCAAACCCTTATCGGTTCAGTTGTACAGTCTGCGGGATTTTGCGGCTGTTGACTTTTGGAAAGAACTTGAATTTGTGGCCAAAGTCGGTTATAAAGGTGTTGAGCCGGCCGGTTTCTGGGGGATCCGTCCGTCGGAATTCCGCAAGGTGTTGGACGATCTCGGCTTGAAGATGTACAGCTCGCACTCGCCCTGGGCGCGTCCGGGCAATCTGGGCGAAGTTATGGATATAGCTTATGCCGCCGGTCTTGACCGGGTCGTTTGCGGCTACGCGGCCAAGGATTTTGAAGATTTGGATGCCATCAAGCGTACGGCCGAAACTACGCTCAAGATGAAAGAAATTCTTGAACGCAACGGTTTTACTATGTTTCAGCACAACCATGACTTTGAATTCGCGCGTCTGGACGGCCGGATCAAGTACGACATTTACCGCGAACTCTGCCCGGGAATGAAGTACGAACTGGATTGCTTCTGGTCAACCAATCTGGGCAAAGAAGACGCTGTGGAAATGCTGGAGTTGTTTGCGGACGATACCGTGCTTATTCATATGAAAGACGGCTTTGCTTCGCAGAAAGTATCCGGTAACGACATGGTCAACGGTATTCTGGAACGTCATGTGGAACTTACTCCGCTGGGGCAGGGCGATCTGCCCATCGGCAAGCTGATCGAAAAAATGCCCGATCAGGTGGAAACGGTGATCGTGGAGTTGGATTTCTGCTGCAAAGAAATGCACACCGCGCTGCAGGAAAGCTACGATTTTATGACCTCCAACGGCTATGGCGCCGGCAATAAATAAAGGATGAACTGTCTTATGAAAAAGTGTAAAGTCGGTATCATCGGCTGCGGCATGATCAGCGATGCTTACTTTAATGCCGCCAAGCGTTTCCGCAATATCGAAGTTGTGGCCTGTGCTGACTTGATCAGCGCCCGCGCCGCAGAAAAAGCTCAACAGCACAATGTCCGTAATTTGAGCTGCGAAGCGCTGCTGGATGATCCGGAGATCGAACTGGTGATCAACCTGACCGTGCCGCAGGCGCACGGTCAGGTGGCTAAAGCCGCGCTGCTTGCCGGCAAGCACACCTATTCTGAAAAACCTTTCGGAGTCGATCTGGAAGAAGCCAAATCAGTTATGGAACTGGCAAAATCCAAAAATCTGCAAGTCGGCTGCGCTCCGGATACCTTCCTGGGCTGCGGTCAGCAGACCGCCCGCAAACTGGTCGATGACGGCTGGATCGGCAAGGTGCTTTCCGGTACGGCCATAGTGCAGGGCCGCGGTCCGGAAAAGTGGGGCCATGCGCCGTTCTTTTACGATAAGGGGGCCGGGCCGATGTTGGATCTGGGGCCGTATTATGTAACCAGTCTGGTCAACTTG
This sequence comes from Lentisphaerota bacterium, assembly GCA_015061695.1. Classification (GTDB taxonomy): domain Bacteria; phylum Verrucomicrobiota; class Lentisphaeria; order Victivallales; family Victivallaceae; genus SIG78. The sequence goes on along the minus strand of SUWA01000001.1, from coordinate 82,779 downwards.
CTGGGGCCGGCGGTGAGTGTTACTGCGGTAACTGCCTGTGCGGAAAAATTCCGTATCTTCGGTGCGGAGGTGGCCGAAAATTATCAGGATAAGTACAAACCTTACGATGCTTATCCGGTAAATGTAAATACCCATCAGACCGGGGTTATCGAATTTGCCAACGGTGCGGTGATAACTCTGATCGCCAGTTTTGAAGTTTATAAACATACTCATGCCCCGATCGAACTTTACGGCAGCGAGGGTTCACTGCTGGTTCCTGACCCCAATACGTTCGGCGGGCCGGTCAGGTTGTTCCGCCGCGAATGGCCATACCGTGACCCCGCAGAAAGGGATTTTCAGGAAATGCCCATGCCGTTCAGCTATGCCAACAACAGCCGCAGTATCGGTGCGGCCGATATGGCTATGGCCATTGCCAATAAGCGCCCGCACCGGGCCAATGGCGATCTGGCGCTGCATGTGTTGGAAATCATGCTGGCGTTCGATAAATCCAGTGCAGAGGGGGGCAAGGTCAACTTGACCACCACTTGTCAGCGCCCGAAAGCACTGCCGCTGGGATTGAGTGATGGCGAAATAGACGCATAAAAACAAGCGCTCTGTCAAGGCTGCCGGCAAAACTGCTGACAGCCTTGTTTTTTTGCCGCCAAACTTGTATCAGAGCCTTGAAAAAATCATTTTATTGGTTATTGTATTAAAAATAAAAAAACATATCAGGGAGTTTTTATGGATACGGTTGGGTGGATAATTGGTGGCTTGCTGGCTCTGGCCGCCGGTGGTGCGATCGGTTTTTTGGCGGCAAAAAGCAAACTGGCAAGCCGTCTGGCTGCCAGCGAAGCGGCTTTGCAAAGCGAAATCGCTGCGCAGGAAGAACAGAAAAAACTGCTGACCGGTCAGCTGGCCGAACAGAAAGCTGAATATGAAAATCGTTTGGCCCGGCAAAAAGCCGATGCCGATGAGCAGCTCAAACAGCAGATATTGATCCAGCAGGAGGCCGCACAAAAGCAATACGAACAGCTCAAGGCAGAACATTCCGAGCAGAAAGTCATCCTGCTCCGTCAGCTTGCCGAGCAGAAAACCGACTCCGAAAAACTGCTGCAGAGTCAGAAGCTCGAAGCCGAAAAACATTTGAATTTGCAGAAAGCTGAAGCCGAGGAAAAACTTCAGAAACAAACCGCCATGCAGCAGGAAATTGCGCAAAAGCAGTACGAACAGCTGAAAAGCGAATTTACCGTGCTGGCCGAAAAAATTCTGGCCGAAAAAAGTGCTGATTTTGAAAAATCCGGCAAAACTCAACTTGATGCCGTCATAACTCCGTTGAAAGTCAAACTTGATGAGTTCAAGGCCAATGCTGAACTGGCCCGCAAACAGTCCGACGAAAACAATATCAAATTGGCCGAACAGATCCAGTTGCTGCTGAAAAGTTCCAGGGAACTCAGTGAAGAAGCCAATGCGCTGGCCCGTGCTTTGCGCAGCGATAACAAGCTGCAGGGCAACTGGGGCGAAATGATTCTGGACGAAATACTTGCCTCCTCCGGATTGATCGAAAATGTGCATTATCAGAAACAGGCCACGCTGGTGGACGATGACAACAACGCATTGCGCAACGAAGATACCGATCAGATAATGCGCCCGGATGTATTGGTCAATTACCCCGACGGCAAGGTGGTGATCATCGACAGCAAAGTGAGTTTATCCGCCTACATCGACTGGGTCAACTCCGAAGACGAAAAGGTGCGTTTTGAGGCGTTGCAGCGGCATATCCGGAGCGTTAAAAGTCATGTGGATGAGCTGGTGCGCAAAAATTACTCGGCTTACGTCAGACGTTCCCGGCAGGAGGCTGCAGAATTTGTCATTATGTTCATGCCCAACGAAGGCGCATACGAACTGGCTCTCCGGCAGGATGTGAAACTTTGGCAGGAGGCGTTCAGCCGCAAAGTGTTGATCGTCAGCCCGGTCAATTTGATGGCGCTGCTGCAGTTGATCCATCTGGCGTGGAAAAAGTACGATCAGGAGCGCAATCAGCTGGCGATCATTGATACGGCCAGTACACTGCTTGACCGGTTGTACGCATTCTATCAGGACTTTGATGCCATCGGTACTAAACTGAACAGCGTTCAGGAGGTTTTTAACAAGGCTTCCGACCGGCTGCGCGGTACCAACGGCAAACACAGTGTGGTCAAAAAAGGCGAAGAACTCAAGGCTTTGGGCGTAAAAATGAAGAAAAAACTTCCGCTGCCCATGCGTTTGCAGCTTGATGATGCGGCCATTGAAGATGTCAGTCCGGCTTCCGGAGAGGCCGAAAATCTGTTGCCTGTAACGGAAAACAGTTAAAAAACACTCCGAAAAAACGATTCAAAACTGGCAAAATATGCCATTTGGAGTTATTTTTATTTAAAGAGGTAAATCAAAAAGTCCTCCCGACTCAATAAAGACACAAGTTGTGCCGCTATCGGGGCGTTCCCGGTGTTGGCGGTCATTGCCGCGGCAGAGCTTCCGGCGCCACGCGGACAAAAACGCCTTGCTTCCGCTACGGACGGGCTTGTTATCGGGTTGGGATTGACTTGGGCAAGTTGCCTCCGGGATGCCTGAAAGAGTTAAGGATCATTACTATTAAGCGGCAGCTGCCGCGGGAGATTGATGTGGATAATCGGGTTTTATTGCGTAATGCCGATGAAATGCGCGCGGCAGTGGAAAAAGTTGCCGACAGCATCATTTGTGAATTCGGACAGAGTGGACTTGCCGATGTGGCGCTGCTGGGCTTGTTCAAAGCCGGCGTACCGCTGGCCGGCCGGATCGCCGAAGTGATCAAAGAGCGTACCGGAGTGGATTTGGCTTGCGGCACGCTGGATATATCTATGTACCGCGATGACTTCGGGCAGCGCACCGCTTTGCCGCTCATCCGCGAAACCGAGATCCCGTTTGCAGTGGATAATGCCCGGTTGATCCTGGTCGATGATGTGCTTTCCACCGGGCGGACGATCCGGGCGGCGCTGGATGCGGTAACTGATTACGGGCGTCCGGCATTGATCCGGCTGGCGGTGCTGGTGGATCGCGGCGGGGTCGAATATCCGATCCGGGCCGACTATATCGGCTGGACACTGCAAGTGCAGAGTGATCGCAAAGTGTTGGTTGAATTCAGCGAAGAAGATGGTTCTGACGGCGTCTACGAAGTCGCCTGGCAGCGCCGTGCAGAATAAGGAGTTGGTTGGATAATGAGCAGTAATTTTCAGTGGACACGCAAGGATTTGTTGAGCCTTTACGATCTTGAGGCGCAGGAAATCGAATTTATTCTTGATACCGCCGCCGAATTCAAAAAAGTTTCGGCACGCAAAGTCAAAAAAGTTCCGGCACTGCGCGGCAAAACGGTGGTGAATTTTTTCTTTGAACCCAGTACCCGTACACGGGTTTCTTTTGAACTGGCCGAACAGCGCTTGAGTGCTGATATCGTCAATGTTACTGCCAGTACCAGCAGCCTGACCAAAGGCGAATCACTTTTGGATACTGTACGCAATATCGAAGCGCTGAACGTTGACTTGCTGGTGATGCGCCATCCGGTGCCGGGCGCTGCCAACTTTGTGGCCGAACGGGTCGGGGCCGGTGTGGTCAATGCCGGTGATGGCGCTCACAGTCATCCGACGCAGGCTTTGCTGGATTTGTTCACCATTCGCGAACACAAGGGCCGGATCAAAGGTTTGAAAGTCGCCATCGTCGGCGATATTATGCACAGCCGGGTGGCCCGCAGTAACTTGTGGGGATTGCTCAAACTCGGTGCCGAAGTTACTCTGGTCGGGCCTTCCACACTGGCGCCCAGGGAATTTGAAGAAGTCGGTGTGCGCGTCTGCCACAATCTGGAAGAAGCCATTGCCGATGCCGACGTGGTGAATATGCTGCGTATTCAGCGCGAACGTCAGGAATCGGGATTTTTCCCCAGCACCGGCGAATACGCCAGATTTTTCGGTTTGAACAGTAATACGGCGCGGTTTCTGAAAGATGATGCGCTGATCATGCACCCCGGACCGATCAACCGCGATGTGGAACTTTCCAGTGAGTTGGCTGACGGCAGCCGCTCGGTGATCCTTGAACAGGTTACCAACGGCCTGGCAGTGCGTATGGCTGTGTTGTTCCTGGTGGCCGGTTGTCTTAAAAAATGAGTATTTATTCTGCATGGCCGGCGCTTGGCCGTGCAGAGTGGAGGTTGAATCAAAATGTCCCCTTTGACTGCCGGAGAAAATCAATCTCTCCGGAAGTGGAACTTCTGGCTGTTGTCAGCCGGAGTTGTGATCTACTTTTTTGTTAACTTTCAGCGTTCGTCGATCCCCGGCGCGATCTTTGATCAGCTTCAGGATAACTTTCACGCTACTGCGGCTCAAGTTACCAATATCAGTGCTGTTTTTATGTATGTTTATGCGCTGACCCAGTTGGTGGCGGGGCTGGCAGCGGATAAGTTCGGTGGGGCAAGAACGATTTTCTGGGGCGGGCTGGTGTTCTGTATCGGCTCGCTGATCTTCCCCATCGGCAGCAGTTTGAGTATGTTGCTGTTGGGGCGGATGCTGGTCGGATTCGGGGCCGGTATGATTTATCTGGCGCTGGTCAAAGAAATCGACCGGATCTATCCGGATACCTTTACTTCGGTGCTGGGGACAGTGATCCTGTTGGGGTACTGCGGCAGTATTTTAGGCGGGTTGCCGTTGAGTTGGGCCGTTGACCCGCAGCACGGGATTTTTTCGTGGCGTTGGGCCTTTGTGGCGGTAGCGATCATGACTTTGATCGGATATCTGGCTTTTGTTTTCTGCAAAAGCCATGTCAAATCAGTTCCCATCCGGCGCGAAAAACTCTCGCTTTTTCCGTTTGCAGTGGTAATGCGCAGCCGCAACAGCCGGATATTGCTGATTGCTGGCGGGGTCGGGTATGCAGTTTACTACCTGATGCTTTCGGTGCTGGGCAAGAAGCTGTTGGAAGATTTCTGCGGAACTTCTTCCATGGTGGCCGGCGGGTGCTTGTCGCTGATGGTGGTCGTGTCCGGCGGAATGAATTTTCTGGTCGGCAGTTGGAGTACCAAATGCGGCAATTTGCGTAAGCCGTTTTTGCTGATTACATTAGGTTTTTCGTTGTTGGGTTCGGTAATGGGTTTGATCGGTCTGCAGCTGAATGCCGGGACCTGGTATTTTGCCACGGTGCTGATGCTGATTGCAGCTTCGGCCGGTTTCTCGGCCGTTACCAATTCTCTGATGCGCGAATACAACCCGCCGCAATACACCGGATCGGGCGCCAGTATTTTGAATTTTGTAGCTTATCTGGCGGTGGCGGTTTGTGGAAATATTTCCGGTATATTGATGGATAAATTCTCTTTCGGCAAAGCTGAAAAAGTCGGTGATGCAATAATTTATCCGGCTTCAAGTTATACAGCAGTAATGATTCTGGCATTGTTGATTGCCGTTGCGGCGATCATGGCGGCACTTGCATTGCCGGAAACTCACGGCCAGAATCTCTACCGGCTGGAAAAAATGAAACGCCGCAAAGCAAAGAAAGCGTGATTTTTATGGATTGGCAAATTGTTTACACCCGCGAGCATGATGCAATAAACTGCGTACACGACATACTTTATGAATACAACCTCCGGCATACCGGCAGACCCCGTCAGGCGGGAGTAACTGCACAAATACTCGAAAGTACCGAAGCATTGATCGTCTGCAGCGATGCCGGCGAGGTTTGCGGCGGACTGGTCTGGCATACTGAATCGACCCCGGAACACTATGTGCGGGTCGATTTGTTTGTGGTCGGCGAGCAGCTGCGCGGGCAGGGCATGGGGTCAAAACTTATGAATGAATTCCTTGCCCGGGCTAAAGCTGCCGGAGCTGAATATGTAAAACTCTACACCAATACGTTTCAGGCGCCGGTTTTTTATAAGAAGATGGGTTTTGAAGTGGAAAAGACCTCACCGGCGCCGCAGCCGAATGTGCCGGAAAATGAAATCATCCATTTTATAAAGCACCTTTGAGAACCGTTCCGGCCCATCCGGACCACCGGTTTAGCCGGGTGGTTTAGATTTACGCTGAAGTAATATAAAAAAAATGCGGCACCGGCTGTAAAAAGCCGGCGACCGCATTTTTTTGTCTCAAGAAATTGCGTTTATTTTTCAGCAGGCAAAGTCGCGGATGACCTGACAATAGTCGTCGCTGTAAATATTGGTTTTGTTGAAAAGCATGGCACCGGGGAGGTGAGCGTCTTTCAGCACGGCCAGCCGTTGGGCAACTTCTGCCGGCGGATTCACCCCCATGGAACTGGATACGCCAATGCCGATGTGGAGAGCTTTAAAAGCCTGTTGCTCCAGCAAACGCAGATAATCTCCGACCAGTGATTTGAAAGGTGTCATATCGGTGTGGTAGTTCATCGGGTAGGCTTGATCAATGTAATTTTTCTCCAGCCACTGCACCCAATCCTGACCTTCCAGCACTGCCGGGCCGAGTCCCCAGACCGGCGGATCGGTTATGTCGGCACTGTTAATGTAGTTGGCACGGGCGGCAATGGTCAGAGTCAGATTGTTTTTGTTACATATCCGGCGCATTGCTTTGACCGTGGCGGTAACATTTTCGTTACGCAAAGCCAGCAGTTTGTATGCTATTGCCGGGTTGGTCAGCAGTTCTTTGGTCAATACCGGAGTATTGAAAAAACGCTGGTAGAGTTTTTGACATTCTGCGCATTGACATGGGTAATTTTGCAGCAGCAACGCATTATCGTTGCGGATAAAATCCAGATGGATCGCCGCGATCCGGCCCTGATACTGTTCAGCCAATGCTTCAGCAGCGGCAACAAACATGGCACGGTTGCCGGAGTGATTGCCGCATGGGCCGGATAGCCGGATGCCGTAGACGCTTTCCATTTCGGCCCACAATTCTTCCGGCAAGGTGCGGTTGATTACTTCATTACTGGCCCAGGCCGGAGTGATTCTGGCTTCGACTCGCATATCGCAGGCGGCCGCGGCCTGACAGTAAGCATCCAGCGACGGAACTTCCGGCAGATAGATGTTGCACCAAGTTACGCCGGCTTTGCGCATACGCTCCATGTGGCGGACGATCTCGTCATAGGGCTGTTCCCGATTGACCACATAGCGGCAGTGATCCCAGATACCGATTCTGAAACTCATATATCAATTCTCCTGGTTAGAAAAAATATCCGTATTGTTGTTAAGGTAGCATTTTTTTTGCTGTATGCAATTATAAAATAACAAAAATATGTAATTTCATAATGCGAAAACTCTGGTGAAATCAGGAATTTTGGTATTTTATTCATACCAACTCTTGACAAGCGTTTGATCATCATGTATACTATTACCAAAAGCTCGATGAGGGTGAATTGTTTTTTCATTTTTGCTCCATAATTTACGGGGGTTGTTGTTTTTGACTTGATGACACTTACTGTGGTAATTGCCATCATCGCAATTCTGGCGGCCATGCTGCTGCCGGCTTTGTCTGCCGCCCGCGAACGCGCCCGCAGCGCCAACTGCGTATCCAAACTCAAACAGATCGGTCTGGCGGCGCACATGTATGCCGGTGCCAATAAGGACTCGCTGCCGGTGAGCTATGACTCCAGTCGTGCCATGTGCTATCAGCACAGCAGTTTGATGGATTATCCGATCAGCGGCTCCAATCGCGGTTCCAACTTGCTGGTTTCGTATCTGGGCAACTCGGATGAAACCAATAAGGGTGCCAGACAGGCGCTGACCAACTACTTTACCTGTCCGTCGGACTCTTCGAATGCTGCCAAACCTTCCGATATTCCGGATTCAGGCAGCGGTAATGTGGTAACAAGTTACCTTTATGCGCACGAAACCGAGGCCTCTGCCGCTCTGTTCGGTTTTATACACGACGGCAAAGCATGTGCCCGCAGTATCGTCGGTAAAGATGATCCCGGCGCTCCGATCTGGATGGACAAACTCAATAAGAGCGATGCTATCAGCAGCAAGACCGGCACGGTCGATAACCATCCCAAGAAACTCAACATTCTGCTGTTCGGCGGCAGTGTAACCGGCATAAATCAGAAATCCGGTTACGACCCCTCCACGCGTACCGGCAACTGGGGGTACTGCTTCACTGATGTCCACAGCTGGCTGGATTGATCCGACCGAACCTGGTTTGACCGAACTGCTCTGCAATAGAATTTGCGGGGCAGTTTTTTTGTGTAATGACCTGTGAAATCAACACTGTACACAATGTAATCAGTTGCCTCAATCAACCCGATAAAAAAATATTGATTATTGGATAAAAAAATATTGAATTATACTGTTTGACGTGCTATATTACAGAATTATGTGGAATGTAGTGTGGTTTTTTAGATATGATAATAATTTGGAGGAAGTATGAATGACAGCCGAAAGTTACCGCGTTTGCCGTCTGTAAAGCGCCTTCCATCGTATCTGCATGAGCTTAAACTGTTGCGCGATAATCAGCAGCAGATGGTTTCCACCACCCAGCTTGCTCAACGGCTGGGGTTGGAGCCGATCATTGTCCGTAAAGATCTTGAGCTGGCCGGCAGTCCCGGCAGCCCCGGTGTAGGTTACAGCGTTTTAAGCCTGATCGAGGGAATTGAAAATTTCTTGGGCTGGAATGATGAAACTCCGGTTTTTCTGATCGGAGTCGGAAATCTGGGAACCGCCTTGCTGGGGTACAAAGGTTTTATTGAGTATCGATTCAATATCGTGGCCGCATTTGATAATGACCCGGCCAAAGTCGGGTCTACAGTGCATGGCAAACCGGTGTTCAGTATAGATGAACTTGCGGAAAAAGCTGCCGAACTGCAAGTGAGGATTGCAGTATTGAGTGTGCCGTGTGAATTTGCCCAGGCCGCTGCCGACAAAATCGTGCAGTCGGGGCTGAAAGCGATTTGGAATTTTACCAATACACCGCTGGCATTGCCACCGGAAGTTGTGCAGCAGCGGGTGAATATGGCCGGTGATTTGGCCGAATTGTCGGTGAAACTTTCCGGCAAACTCTATAACAACAGCGAAGATATTTAAAAAATAACTTTTTTATAACTCAACCAAAGGAACAAAAATGCAGGAATCCATGGAAAAGACCACAGCAATGATCGAGCATTTTGCTGAGGTCAACCGAATCCTTGCGAAGCACAATTACAGCGCTTCCAAACTGATCCCGATCCTTCAGGAAACGCAGGAAGTCTACAAGTGTCTCTCCAAGGAAGTGATAAGCTATGTGGCCACCAGTATCGGGGTGCCGCCGGCCAAAGTTTATGGCGTTGCGACATTTTATGCACACTTTTCGCTGGAACCCAAAGGCCGCCATATCATCCGTTTGTGCGATGGAACTGCTTGCCACGTCAAGAAATCCCATGGTATTCTGAACGCCTTGCGCGAAAGACTCAAACTTGCCGACGGCAAAACTACGACCGATGACTTTGCTTTTACGGTGGAAACTGTCAGCTGCCTCGGTGCTTGTGGTCTGGCTCCGGTAATGGTGCTGGATGGCGATGTGCATGGTCAGGTCGTGCCGGAGGAAGCCGTGGCATTGGTTGAAGAGATCATCAGACAGGAAGCCGCTGCCGAGTAACGTTGCAGTTTAACAATAGGAATTACAGAAAAATATGAATATTGATCTGAAGAAAATTGCTGAAAACTACCGCAATGCTACCGGAAAACTTGCCCGGCGGATCGTGCTTTGCGGTGGTACCGGCTGCGTGGCCAACGGGGCGTTGAAAGTGCGCGATGCACTGGTTGCCGCGCTCAAGGCCGAAAATATGGATGTGGTGGTCGAAATCAAGAGCGAAGAAGGCCATAATCACGATAATGCGGTTTATGTGTCCAAATCCGGCTGCCAGGGGTTCTGCCAGCAGGGGCCGCTGATGCATATTGAACCTGAACACATTCTGTACACCAAAGTAAAAGTCAGCGATGTGCCAGCGATCGTCGAAAAGACCATCAAAAACGGCGAAGTCATCGAAGATTTGCTTTACACCAATCCCCGCAACGGCGAACATTGCAAAGGCAACGCCGAAATCCCGTTCCAGAACCGTCAGCACCGCATGGTCATGAAAAACTGCATGATCGAGCCGGAAAATATTGCTGAATACATTGCCCGCGGCGGTTACGAAGGCGCCCGCAAAGCGATTCTGGAAATGACTCCCGAAACTGTTTGCCAGACTGCGATCGACTCCGGTTTGCGCGGTCGCGGCGGTGCCGGGTTCCCCACCGGGCGCAAATGGCAGGCCGCGTTAAGCAGCGTGAGCGATAAAAAATATATCATCTGTAATGGCGACGAAGGCGACCCTGGGGCATTTATGGACCGTTCGGTCATGGAAGGCAATCCGCACTCGGTCATTGAAGGTATGATGATCGGGGCGCGCGGTATCGGCGCGGACGAAGGGTACGTTTATGTGCGTGCGGAGTATCCGCTGGCAGTGCAGCGAATGCGCACCGCAGTGGCCGATGCCGAGGCCGCCGGGGTGCTGGGCGATAATATCTTCGGTTCTGACTTCAGCTTCCGCGTGCATATCATGGAAGGTGCCGGGGCATTTGTTTGCGGCGAAGCCACGGCTTTGATCGCCTCCATCGAAGGCCGCCGCGGTATGCCGCGCCCCAAATCTCCGCGTACCAGCAAATGCGGTTTGTGGAACAAGCCGACGATCATCAATAACGTGGAAACGCTCGCATCGCTGCCGATCATTTTCCGCGAAGGTGCTGATTTTTACCGTTCGGTCGGTACGGCCAAGTCGCCGGGGACCAAAACTTTTGCGCTTTCCGGCCACGTTGCCAATACCGGTTTGATCGAAGTGCCGTTCGGCACAACTTTGCGCGAAATCGTCTATAATATCGGTGGCGGCGTTACCGATAACGACGGCAATATAACCGATGAAGATTTCAAGGCCGTTCAGATCGGCGGACCTTCCGGCGGATGTTTGATTCCGGATATGTTGGATCTGCCTATTGACTTTGACAGTCTGCCCGAAGTCGGCGCCATGGTCGGTTCCGGCGGTCTGGTGGTGATGAATAACCAGACTTGTATCGTCAAGATCGCGCGTTTCTTCATGCAGTTTATTCAGAACGAATCCTGCGGCAAGTGCGTGCCGTGCCGCGAAGGCACCAAACAGATGCTTTCCATGCTCGATGACATCATTGAAGGCCGGGCCACGATGGAAACTTTGGATCTGCTGGAACAAACCGCCGAAGCAGTTCAGCTGGGCAGCTTGTGCGGTCTGGGCAAAACAGCTCCCAATCCGGTGTTGTCCACGCTGAAATATTTCCGGAAAGAATACGAAGATCACGTTATCCGCAAGGTCTGCCCCACCGGCGAGTGCAAGGCGCTGGCCAAAGTGGAGATCGATCCGGAAAAATGCAAAGGCTGTACTGCTTGCGCCCGCAAATGCCCGGTCGGGGCGATTTCCGGCACGGTCAAACAGCCGCATGTGGTGGATATAGATAAATGTATCAAATGCGGCGTTTGCAAAGCGACTTGCAAATTTGACGCTATCAAGGGTATATAAGGGAGAACTGGTCAATGAACCCCAATACTGTTAAAATAAATAACATAGAAGTTGCGATCGAAGGCGAACGCAATTTGCTTGAAGTAATCCGCAAGGCGGGGATCGACCTGCCGACGTTCTGCTATCACTCGGAGCTTTCGATCTACGGCGCGTGCCGGCTTTGTCTGGTGGAAATCGTAGGCAAGGGCGTAACGGCGGCGTGTTCCACGGCGCCCCAGCCGGGCATGGTCATCAAGACCGAAACTGCCCAGCTGCGCAACATGCGCAAGATCAATATCGAACTGCTGCTGGCCAATCACAAGCGCGAATGTCCCAGCTGCGCCCGCAGCAATAACTGCAATCTGCAGGATATTGCCCGCCGTCTGGGTGTGCGCGAAGTCCGCTACAAACAGGCCGAAGAAATGCTGCCGGTGGATGAAAGCAGCGTTTCGCTGGTGCGCGATCCCAATAAGTGCGTGCTGTGCGGCGACTGCGTCCGGGTCTGCTCTGAAATCCAGAGCGTCGGCGCCATCGACTTTGCGTTCCGCGGCGCCAAAGCCCGGGTGGCCCCCGCTTTTGACAAGAATCTCAGCGAAGTGGAATGTGTAAACTGCGGTCAGTGCGCGGCGGTCTGTCCCACCGGCGCGATCGTGCCCAAACCGGATTACGACAAAGTGTGGGCCGCATTGAATGATCCGGAAAAAGTGGTCATTGCTCAAATTGCTCCGGCGGTGCGCGTGGCGCTGGGTGAATACTTCGGCTGTCCCACCGGCACCAATGTGGAAGGTCAGATGATTTCGGCGCTCAAGCTGATGGGTTTTGACTATGTGTATGATACTTGCTTCTCGGCGGATATGACCATTTTTGAAGAAGCTACCGAGTTGCTGGAGCGGATCCAGAACGGCGGCAAGCTGCCGATGTTTACCAGCTGCTGTCCGGCATGGGTCAAGTTTGCCGAAATTTATTACCCCGAACTGCTGCCGAACCTCTCCAGTACCCGTTCGCCGCAGCAGATCTTCGGCGCAGTAGCCCGTCAGACGCTGCCGGCAAAACTGGGGATCAAACCGGAAAATCTGGTGATCGTTTCGATCATGCCCTGTGTGGCCAAAAAGTTTGAAGCTCAACTGGATAAATTCAAGCGTGAAGGCCGCCCCGATGTTGACTGCGTAGTCAGCACCGTCGGCTTGGCGCAAATGATCAAATCCATGGGTATCAATATGATGCAGCTGCCGGTTGAATCGTTTGATATGCCGCTGGGCTTTTCGACCGGCGGTGGAGTGATCTTCGGTGCTACCGGCGGGGTTATGGAAGCTGCGCTGCGTTACGCGGTGGAAAAACTCGAAGGCAAACCGTTGGAAAAGGTTGATTTCAAGGAAGTCCGCGGTATGGATTATCTGCGCGAAGCCACTTATAATGTGGCCGGCAAAGAAATCAAAGTTGCCGTGGTTCACACACTGGCGGCGGCGCGCAAACTGATCGAAGCGATCAAAAAAGGTGAAGTTGATTACCAGTTTGTGGAAGTCATGTCCTGCCCCGGCGGCTGTGTGGCCGGCGGCGGTCAGCCGATCAATACCACTCCCGGTTTCCGTAAACAGCGCGCCAGCGGTTTGTACACGGCGGATAAGTCCCGCCAGTTGCAGAAACCGCAGGATAACTATCTGGTCGAAAAGTGCTATCAGGAAGGTTTTGGCGGTAAGCCCGGTTCGCACGAAGCGCACGAAAAACTGCATACGCATTATCAGAACCGCGGTCAGATCTTTGATGCCCGTCAGAACGTGCTTTGCGGCAGTGCTGAAAAGAAGCTGCCGGTTTGCGTAACGATCTGCACCCAGCAGAAAGATTGTCATGGTCAGCGTCTGCTCTCCGAGCTGGTTGGTTTTGTCAAGGCTAACGGCCTGGCGGAACAGGTGGATATTGACGCTGCTTTCAGTTCCCGTCCGCAGGTGGAAGGCACCATCGGTGTTACCATCGGTGATCTGGTGCTGGATATGGAAGATTACAATGCTGAATCGCTGGGTCGTGCGATCATTGACGGAGTGAAGGCACTGTAATTTATGAATACGCATAGCAGTACTCTTGATGTGATTGAAATGATAAAAAAACACAATCAGGCTGCATTATAGGACTCTTGCCTCCGGAAGTTGTCAAAAAAAGCACTTCCGGAGGTGTTTTTTCAGCTGTTAAACGGTTGAAAAAAAAGTTTTTGCGTATATATTATATAGTATGTAAATATTATGCCGGCTGTGCAAACAGCGGGCAGGGATTTTTGTTTTTTACAACCATTACCATTAACAACATTGGAGGTTTTCAATGGCTAAAGTCATGCAGACGATCGATGGTAACTACGCCGCAGCGTATGTAGCATACGCTTTCAGCGAAGCCGCCGCGATCTACCCGATCACCCCGTCCTCGACGATGGGTGAGTACGCCGACACCTGGGCCAGCCAGGGTCTTAAAAACATGTTCGGCCAGGTTGTCGAAATTGCAGAAATGCAGTCCGAAGCCGGTGCTGCCGGTGCCGTACACGGCAGTTTGAGTGCCGGTGCTTTGACCACCACCTTTACCGCCAGCCAGGGTTTGCTGCTGATGGTGCCGAATATGTACAAGATCGCCGGCGAAATGATCCCGACGGTTTTCCACGTTTCGGCCCGTGCTTTGGCCGCCCAGTCGCTCTCGATCTTCGGCGACCACTCCGACGTGATGAGCTGCCGCAGCACCGGTTATGCCATGACCAGTGCCGCCAGTATTCAGGAAACTCACGACCTGGCCATCGTTGCCCACCTGGCGACGCTGGAAAGCGAAGTGCCGTTCCTGGCGTTCTTCGACGGTTTCCGTACCTCTCACGAAATCCAGAAGATCGAACTGCTCGACTACGCTGATATGAAGTCGATGCTCGATATGAAGTTTGTGGAACGCTTCCGCGCCCGCGCTCTGCGCCCCGAAGCTCCTTATGCCAAGATGGCTGCCCAGAACCCCGATGTTTACTTCCAGGGCCGCGAAACCACCAACAACGAATACGCCGCTTTGCCCGCTATCGTCCAGAAGTACATGGATGCAGTCGCCAAGGCCACCGGCCGCAGCTACCACCTCTTTGATTACGTTGGTGCCGAAGATGCCGAAGACGTGATCGTTGCCATGGGTTCGGCTTGCGAAACCATTGAAGAAACCATCAACTACCTGAACGCCCGCGGCAGCAAGCTCGGTTTGGTCAAGGTGCGTTTGTACCGTCCGTTCGACGCTGCGGCGTTGGTCAACGCTCTGCCCAAGAGTGTCAAACGTATTGCTGTTATCGACCGCTGCAAAGAACCCGGCAGTCTCGGCGAACCGCTGTTCCTGGATGTTCAGGCGGCGCTGGCCTGCACCGGCATCAAAGTTATCGGCGGCCGTTATGGTCTGGCCAGCAAGGAATTCACCCCGTCGATGGTCAACGCCATCTACAAGCACCTGGCCGGCAAATGCACCCACAACTTTACCGTTGGTATCAACGACGACAAGAGCAACCTCTCGCTGGCGATCGAAGAACAGCTGGTTACCGAACCGGCCGGTTCGACTGCCTGCATGTTCTGGGGTCTGGGCGGCGACGGTACCGTCGGCAGCAACAAGAACTCGATCAAGATCATCGGCGACAATACCGATAAATACGTTCAGGCGTATTTCTCCTACGACAGCAAAAAGTCCGGCGGCGTGACCGTTTCGCACCTGCGTTTCGGTGATGTGGAAATCAAATCGCCCTATCTTATCACCGCTCCTGACTTTGTAGCTTGCCACAACGAAGCCTACGTTGGCCGTTACGATATGCTGGCCGGTATCAAAGAAAACGGTACCTTCCTGATCAATACTTCCAAGAAGGCGGAAGATGTCTTTGCTTCTTTCACCAAAGAAATGCAGGAAGTCATCATTGCCAAGAAGATCAAGGTCTACGCTATCGATGCCCTGAAGACTGCTTTGGAAGTCGGCAGTGCCAAGTATGTTTCGACCATCATGCAGACTTGTTTCTTCAAGCTGGCTGCGATCATTCCGGCCGATGAAGCCATTGGCCACATCAAAAAGGCGATCGAAAAGAAATTCAAGAAGAAGGGCGACGAAATCGTGGCCCAGAATATCAAGTGCGTGGATATGGCTCTGGAAGGTTTGGCAGAAATCGCTATTCCGGCTGCGATCACCGAAAGCTATGTTGCGCCCAAACTGATCGCCGACGATGCCGGTGATTTTGCCACCAAACTGATGAAGCCGATCCTGCATCTGCAGGGCGACAGCATCCCGGTTTCGGCCATGAGCTTCGACGGCTCCATGCCGACCGGTACCAGTGCTTTGGAAAAACGCGGTATCGCTCCGAGCGTGCCGAAATGGGATTCCTCCAAATGTATCCAGTGCAACCAGTGCGTAATGGCTTGCCCGCACGCTGCCATCCGCGCCAAGCTGGTCGCCGAAAGCAATCTGGCCAATGCGCCTGCTACGTTTGAAACCGTTGCGCCCAAGGGTGTTAAAGAACCCGGTCTGGTGTACCGTATGCAAGTCTATGTTGAAGACTGTACCGGTTGCGGTGTCTGTATCGAAACCTGCCCGGCCAAGGAAAAAGCTCTTTCCTTCAGCCCGCTGGCTGCCGAACGTGCCGCCGGTCAGAACGAAAACGAAAAATTCTTCGAAGCTCTGCCCGACAATGTTACCGGTGGTGTCAGTATCGATACCGTCAAGGGTTCGCAGTTCCTCAAGCCCTACTTTGAATTCAGTGGTGCTTGCGCCGGTTGCGGCGAAACTCCGTATGTCAAGCTGGTCAGCCAGCTCTTCGGTAACCGCATGGTCGTAGCCAACGCCACCGGCTGCAGCTCGATCTACGGCGGCAGCTTCCCGAGTCTGCCTTACTGCAAAGATAAGAATGGCCGTGGTCCGGCCTGGGCCAACAGCCTCTTTGAAGACAACGCCGAATACGGCTACGGTATGCGTATGGCTATTGATACCAACCGCGCCCAGCTCCGCAACAATGTGGAAGCGCTGTTGGAAAAAGCCGGTGATTGCAAGTGCGAAATCAAGAACTTGCTGGCCAAGGGGCTTGAACTCTGGAACAACACCGATGCTGAAGCCATTGCCAATCAGGATGCCATCAAGGCTGCTTTGCCGGCTGCGATCGAATCCGCTGCCTGCCCCGAAGGCAAGGCGGTTCTGACCAAGATTGCCGAACTCTCTGACTACTTTGTCGACAAGAGCTTGTGGATCTTCGGCGGTGACGGTTGGGCCTACGATATCGGTTACGGCGGTTTGGACCATGTGGTCGCCCAGCGCCGCAACGTCAACATCCTCGTGCTGGATACCGAAGTGTACTCCAATACCGGCGGTCAGGCTTCCAAGTCCACTCCGATCGGTGCGGTGGCACTCTTTGCCAACGCGGGTATGGAACAGACCAAGAAGAACCTCGGCTTTATGTGCATGAGCTACGGCAATGTCTATGTGGCCAGCATCTGTATGGGAGCCAACCGTCAGCAGGCTTTGACCGCGATCAAGGAAGCCGAAGCCTACAACGGTCCGTCCATCATCCTGGCCTACGCTCCCTGTATTGCCCACGGTATCAAGGGCGATATGCGCATGAGCCAGAACGAAGCCAAACGCGCGGTGGAAGCCGGCTACTGGCCGCTTTACCGTTACAACCCGGCCAACGCCGAAGCCCCGTTCAAGTGGGAAACCAAAGAAGCCACCTCGAGCTTCCAGGACTTCATCCGCAGCGAACGCCGCTACGCCAGCTTGACCAAGACCAACCCGGCCAATGCCGAAGCTCTCTTCGCCAAGGCTGAAGCGGACTGCAAGCGCCGTATGGACTTCTTCAAGAAGCTGGGTGAAGTGATGAAATAATCTTTCATTATTTCAATAACAAAAGGCAGGGGGCAGATAAAACTGCCCTCCTGTCAACTAAAAAAATCTGCAAAATATTTGCAAAATTTGTTTTTACAGTTACTCTATAGAAAAGTTATGGGGTAACTGTGATTTTTTTGTAAAAAATATTTTCCGGAGTTTAGTGATGAATTTAATCAGGATTACAATCATTGCCGCAGCGGTCTGCTTAAGCACGATCTCGTTGTTTGCCCAACCGTTACAATTCAAATGCGAAAAACTTTATCCGATGCATCTGCAGGGTGTTGACTGCGACGAAAATATTATCTACTGGAGTTTTTCTGATTTGCTGGTCAAAACCGACTGGCAAGGCAAAGAGCTTGCAGCTGTTAAAGTGCCTTATCATCACGGTGATCTGTGCTTGAAAAATGGTAAGCTGTATGTGGCTGTAAACTTTGGCAAGTTCAACAATCCCAATGGGATGGCAAAAAATTTCATCTACGAATACGATGCTGCGACTCTTAAATATATTACCCGATACGCCGTAGACGAAGTCAAACACGGGGCCGGAGCGATCGCACCAACGGATAACGGCTTTATAGTCGGCGGCGGATTGCCACTTGATCCGGCCAACTATCACGCCAACTTGCTTTACGAATACGACAGAAACTTTAAATTTGTCCGCCGTATAGAAGCTGCCCCCTGGTCACTGGAGGGCATACAGGTTATTCAAAATATGCCTGACGGCTGGCTGCTGGCAGGGCATCGCAACCGGATCCTGGTCTATGACAAAAACTTTAAATTCATTTCCGATGAAGGCTTTAACGCTACCCACGGCATAATGCTGCACCCCAAAACCGGACAGCTCTATCGGGCGGTGAGTACCCTGATAAAAGGCAAAGGCTGGGCTGCATCTGTTTACACTGTGCCGCGACTCCTGCCCGGGAAGTGACCGCGCTGGCGGTTGACTATCTTTTAAACAGCGACATTTATCAGGTATTTTTTTGCAAATATCACACAGTCAAGAGTATGTGATATTTGCATTTTTGTACGCTAAAAATCAAAAAGCCGCTGCAAAGTTTTGCTGCGGCTGAATTGGCTGACAGTTAAATGTTGTCAATGCTCCATTGGAAGTTTTCCATCACCTTTTTCATGGAGCGGATCGTCGGCTGCGAGTAACTGCGGTCAGGAGTGTAGTCGTGAACTGCAAACTCGATTGCCACTCCCAGTTTGGGGCCGACATAACGGATAAAACGGCTGAATTTGCCGTTGGCCAGAAAAATAAACGGTTTTTCCAGCTTATTGTGCAGCAGCAGCATGGTGCGGATCGCTTCGGTCAGAGCCGCTTCGGTATTGACTCCAACTACGATTTTAAGTATATCAGCTCCCCGGCGCGATTGCTCAAGCAAATGTTCAAGCACCTCTTCGGCGGAGCGTTCCAGATTGCTCATGTGCGACGACATAAGCACCTTGGCCCCGCGTTCATGGATGGCTTGGATCAATGCGATCTGCTTTTCTACCGCTTGGGATTCAAATGTCAATTCCATGGGATCAGGACTGTACAAATCGCCCATAACATCAATGACTTCTGCTCCGGCTTCGGCTGCCAGCAGCAGATGCTCCTGCCGGGCGGCGTCATCGCACCCCAGGAAAATATCGTTGCGGTAATCAATGAACATAAACGGCAGCTGTACCGAATCAATGATAGTGCGAAAGTTTTCGAGCGTGCGCATTTCCAGCGGCATTTGGTTCAATTCCAGTGCAATGCCGTCGGCGCCGTCAGCTTCGGCCGCCCGGGCCAGGTTGATGGCTTCAAGCACATTTGCCGGATTATACAGTAAAGTTATGGCCGCAGATTGACGGTCAAAAAAAGAATGTTTTTTCATAACAGAACCCGGTTGGTTGAGGATAAAAACTTGTGGGATAATATAGCATATTTTTCAAAAAAAGTCAATCAAATTTGCCGATTGCACAATGCCTTACCCGACATTTGTTGTTGCGGGGAGGAAAAAGATTTGAAATTAAGCCCGGCAGGGGTTATATTTAACAAAATGCAGAATATGTGGATCGAGCTATCAAAAAGGGTGCAATTTTTATGTTGAAGTCAGATTTTAACGGTACAGCTGTTTCAGCACTGGGTTTGGGAATGATGCGCTTGCCGTGTTTGGATGAAAAAGGCGCCTGTGTGGATGAAAAAAAGGTCTGTACGATGGTCGATTTTGCCATCGAAAACGGCCTGAATTATTTTGACACTGCCTGGATGTACCACGGCGGCAATTCCGAAGCGGTTTCCGGGCGTTGTCTGAACCGGCATAAGCGCGATAAATTTCTGCTGGCAACCAAGTTCCCCGGACAGTTGCCGGAGGCGCTGGAAAATGTGGAAAAGCTGTTTTATACCCAGTTGGAACGCAGTAACTGCGATTTTTTTGATTTTTATCTGCTGCACAATGTTTACGAAAAAAATCTGGATGTTTATCTGGATGAAGATAAATACAATATCGTGCCGTTTTTGCTGAAACAAAAAGCAGCCGGCAAGATCCGCCATCTGGGTTTTTCCTGCCACGGTACGGTGGAAACTATGCAAAAATTCCTTGACCGTTATGCCGGAAGCATGGAATTTTGTCAGATCCAGCTCAATTATCTGGATTGGCATTTGCAAGATGCCATGAGTAAAGTTGAATTGCTCAAGCAATACGATTTGCCGATCTGGGTTATGGAGCCGTTGCGGGGAGGGGCGCTTACGGCATTGGATGCTGAATACCAGTCGGAGTTATGTCAACTCAACAAAGAGTATTCATTACACGAGTGGAGTTTCCGTTTTCTGCAATCCATTCCGGAAGTCAAGGTGGTGTTGTCCGGCATGAACAATATGGAACAGCTGGCCGAAAATATGCGGATTTTTTCGGAACACAAACCCTTGACCGGGGCGGAATTTGATTCATTGATCGCGCTGGGCGACCGGTTGATAAATTCTATGGGTGTACCCTGTACCGGCTGCCGTTATTGCATGGATAATTGCCCGCGGCACTTGAATATACCGTTTTTGCTGGCGCAATACAACGAACACAAGGTCAGCAAGGGCAACTGGATGGCGCGGATGATGATCAATGCGTTGGCAGAATCGCAGCAGCCGGGCGCCTGTATAGGATGCAGAAAATGCAGCAATATCTGCCCCCAGCAGATCGCGATCCCCGATATATTGCATAAGTTTGCCGATGAATTGAAAGCGGCAAAATAAAAAGAGCTTTTTACCCGAAGGATAAAAGTATATGATCAGTATAACCAATTTCCGCGAAGGCGCGGTGCTTAATCATCATCATGGAGTGGAAAGTTCCGATGCTCTGACTGTGCGTATCGAAGGACTGAACAGCTTTGGTACACCGGTAACAGTCAACGACACAGCCGCGGTGCAGGATGGCTTGCATTTTGCAGCGGAAATCCCTCTGAAGGAAAAAATCAATCTGGTGGAAGCCAAAACGATGACCCCTTACGGCGAATTTTCGCAAAAAGTTACTCTGGTGTGGGATAAAAAATCGTTCCGCCGCTGCCGGTTCTATATCGACGATAATGTATTTGTTTTTACCGAACTGGCTAAACAGAGGCCGCAGCGTGCGTTCGATCACTTTTATCTCAAATTTCTCAAGGATATGCATCAGAAATATGGTTTGAAAGTTACGCTTAATACGTTTTATCATAATGACCACGAAGAGTTTCTGCTTAAAGATATGCCCGATATCTGGCGTGATGAATTTGCCGATAACTCCGACTGGCTGAAGATCACGCTGCACTCTTACAGTGAGTTTCCCGACCGGCCATACGCTGACGCCAGCCGGAAAGATTTTCTGCGCGACTACGAACAGATGAAAAACGAAGTTGAACGCTTTGCCGGCAGCGGCAGTTTTATTGTGCCGGCGGTACTGCACTGGGCCAACTTGAGTCCGGGCGTGGCCGATGAATTGATAAAGCTGGGCTGTAACTGCTATTGCGAAAGTATGCGTATCCGCACAATGGCCACTCCGCCGGTGGATGAATTGCCGGAAAATGAACGGCATAACGAATTCCGCAGCGAAGTATATGTTCCATCCGCTGCGCCGCTGGCCCGGCACTACGGTTTTGCCGAGGAAGTGGATTATATGGATAAACACGCTTGTGTGTATGACCGCGGACTCGGGATCTATTTTTATCACGATTGGACGATTTGCAACTTGTTGACTCTGGAGCAGATACCGCGTTTGTTCAAACAAGTCAAGGCCAAAGCTGATCATTATGGGGTGGATGTATTTTCGGCCGGCGCCCACGAGCAGTACAGCTTCCCGGGGTACTTCAATTATCAACCCGATCACTTCCGGAAATTGGAAACCGCGCTCCGTTTGATGGTGGAAGATGCCGGCTGCAAACCGGTCTTTTTCCAGGAAGGTATTCTGGGCAATACCGCGTGGGATGAGTGAAGTTGAACCGGCGTAAAAAAACATGAAAAAGGTTGGCTGATCATGCAATGGGAAAAAGATTTTATATCCAGCGGCGATCTCCGGCTGGATTCACAGCTTAAATTTACGGCGGTGATCGACCGGATGACTTCGATCAAGCGCCGCACACTGCTGCTTGACCGCAGCCGATGCGAGAACGATGCTGAACACTCATGGCATATTGCGGTGATGGCGCTTTTGTTTGCCGAACACGCCGTGCAGAAAGTCGATGTGCTGCACGCGGTGGAAATGATGCTGGTGCATGACCTGGTGGAGATATACGCCGGTGATACTTTTGCGTATGATGAAGTCGGCTATCTGAATAAAGCGCAACGCGAACAGGATGCTGCCGATAAACTTTTTGCCATGCTGCCGGAGGAGCAAGGTTTATATATAAGAACTTTGTGGGAAGAATTTGAAGCCGCGACCACCCCGGAGGCCCGCTATGCTGATTGTCTGGATAAAATCCAGCCGTTTCTGCATAATACACTTACCAACGGACATACCTGGCTCAACTCCGAACCGCGCCCCCGGCAGGATCAGATCGAAAAACGGATAAGCGTGTGTAAAGATTTCATGCCGCAACTCTACCGCTGGGCAATGAAAAATATTGAAAATGCAGTTCAAAAAGGCTGGATCGCCCACTGAAAACTTAATTCAGTTTTGCCAATCCGGATAGCCGGCCTGAACCAGCAGCGCGGCAGCCTGATCAAAGTTACGCTGCAAATAGCTGGCATGATGCGCGTCGGCCGAAATCGTAATTGGAATATTGCGTTTGCGCGCTTCCTGCAGTATGCTCAATGACGGATATGGTTCCTTGCACGGCTTGAACCAGCCGGAGGTATTCAGTTCGATCGCGCCGCCGTGCTGCTGAACGATATCCAACGCTTCAACCGCGCAATGCAAATATTTGCTGTTGTCGATGACTGCAAATTTTTTGGGCAGGTCAAGGTGCCCGAGGAAAGTAAAATCTTCACAGGCGGCAGCGCCTTTGACTTTTTGCCAGTATTGTTCGCAGACCGCCGCTTTTTCGTCCTCCGAAAGCGGTTCCCAGACCGAAATATCGTAGTCAACAGAAAATACGCCGGTGTAGTGGACCGAACCGATCAGATAATCCAGCGGATATTTTTTCAGATTTTTTATGACAGAATCAATATTTTCAAAGAAAAAATCCACTTCCAGCCCCAGTTTCAGCGAAAAATCCTCATCCTCATACTGTTTTTTCAGTTTCAGCAATGTTTCCACATACTCATCGAGTTTTTCGTGCGGCATACTCCACTCCCGGTAATCCGTTCCATCATAAGGCGGTTCCACCCAGTGATCCGAAATTCCCAGCACCCGGAGACCGGCCGCTTTGCCGGCGGCAACAACTTCTTCCAAAGTCGATGCGCCGTCGCTGAAATTGCTGTGATTGTGCAGAGAATACCCTTTGAACGGGCCGGAAGATGTAAATTTTATCATAAAAAAACCTCAAAACAACTTATTTATTTGATTAATATAACACAAGAAATTTTGATTGCAACTTGAAAGGGTGTATATTTATCAAGTATGAGAGAGAGCAAAACGCAGGAGTATTTATGGATTGTCGGGAAAATTGCGGAGCTTGCTGTATAGCTCCTTCGATCAGCAGTGCCATTCCCGGTATGGAAACAGGCAAACCCGCCGGAGTGGCATGTGTAAATCTGGACGAAAATATGCGCTGCAAAATTTTTGATTCGCCGGATCGCCCCCAGGTATGCGCATCGCTTCAGCCATCTTGCGAAATGTGCGGCAGCTGTAAAGCCGAAGCCATGGCCTATCTGCAAGCACTGGAAGAAGCTACCGCACCCTGAATGATTTTTATAAGGAAAAATCTATTCCCCATGGGTATTGCATGAGTTCTGTGGCAAATCCCCATGCCTGCAGTTTTTTCAGATACATGATGAGTTTTTCCGGCGGGAGCTTACTGGTACGGGCCAGAATCCATGCGTAATTGGTGTTGTCGCCGGTAACAATGGCTGACTGGTAATCTTTTTCCAGATAGATGATCTTGTATTTTCCGTAAAACGGGTAAAAAAAGCATACTTCCAATTCGCCCCGATCGGTCGGCCCGATAAAGCGGGCGCTGCCGGTGGCGCTGGTACTTTGGCCGTTGCGCAGACCGCGGTTGACCACTTTTACTTTGCCGTTGTCCTGCAACGTGTATTCGGCTTCGGCATGACTTACGTTGCGTTCAAAACTGTGAGGCAACCGGGCGATTTCGTACCATTTGCCCATATATTTGGACAGTTCAAAGTTTTCCACTGCCGGAATGTGCCGGGTGGAATTGGCGCTGGAACAACCTCCGCAAGCCGCAGCCAGAAATGCCCCCAGCATACTGTAAAAAATGTGCAGTTTATTCAACATAATTCAACCTTTCCGGGTTATGATTGCAAAAAAATTGACCTTAAAAAAATCCGGATGGTTGCATTTTCAACTTTGAGGGACTATATTTATGCAGAAAAATTTTTAATTCAGAAGGATGATTTTTTATGAGTAACGGACTTTTTTATCTTTGCGGCATGACCGACGATCTTTCCGGCGGCATCTATGGCTATACGTTGAAAGCAGACAAGGTTTTGCAGCAGCAATTCAAGATGCCATTTTGCGGGTGCAACTTTTTAACTTATTCTGTCGATCGCAAGTACCTTTATTCGACTTGTATTATTGATGGGGCAGGGGGCGCGGCGGCGTTCAAAATCAACAGCAACGGATCGCTGGAGTTTCTGAATCAAGCGCCTTCCAAAGGCAAAAGCACCTGCTATGTTTGTGCTGCTCCCGGCGGTAAATATCTTTATACGGCCAACTATTCCAGCTGCAATATCAGCGAGTTTGAACTTGATGCAGATGGTTCCATAAAAGCCTTGGTTCGCGATATAAAATTCACCGGCAGCGGGCCGGATGAACGTCAGAATATGCCGCACCCGCACTTTACCGATTTTACCCCCGACGGCAAAAAACTTATTGTGGTTGATTTGGGGACTGACGAAATCAGATTGTTTGATTTCGACCCGGTGCAGGGGCTGCTGAATGTGGAGAATCCGACTGTGTTCAAGGTCGAACCGGGCGGCTCCGGTCCGCGGCATGTGATCTTCAACCGTGCCGGCAATACGGCGTATCTGCTGAACGAAATCGGCAATACGGTCTGTGTGCTGGACTTTGACGGCAGTAATTTCGCCTGCCGCCAGATCATCAACACTTTGCCGGAAGACTTTACTGATTACAGCAAGGCTTCGGCCATCCGGCTTTCGCCCGATGAGCAATTTCTGTTTGCATCCAACCGCGGGTATGACTCCACTGCGGTATTCCGGATCTTGGATGACGGCTCGCTGGAACTGGTAGAAATCGTTCCCAGTTACGGCGTAAGCCCGCGCGATGTAAACTTTTTGCCCGATGGCAAACACTTTGTCATGGCCAACGAGTTTTCTGACAACGTTACCTTGTATGAATTTGATCCGGTGTCAGGCCAATTGACGTATATGGAAAGTCAGGAAAATCTGCCGCGTCCGCTTTATATTTACTGGTGAAAAAACAGCGCTGCCCGGGGAATGAAGCCAAGAGGTACGGATAAGTACGGAGGCGGTGTTTGAGGCGGTGTTATTATTTATTTGAGTAAAGCAGTTGGTTTATGGCAACTTGAGTTATCGGCCCCTGTCGCAGAATACGACAGGGGGTTTCGCATACCGATACTACTGTGGAAGCTGCGGCATCAATTGGCAGTATTCCGCCATCGACCACCAGATCCACCGGACCGGATAACTCGGCAAGCGCATCACGCGGATCCAGTACGTTGGGTCTGCCCGAAGCGTTGGCACTGGTGCTGGCCAGCGGGCGGCCGTAACGGCGCAGCAGTTCCAGCACAAACGGGTGGTCCGGTATGCGTACTCCGATCGTCGGATAGCGTTCGCAACCCGGCGCAATAACGGTGATCGGCCCGGGGGCAAATTCAGCCAGCAGTTTTTCTGCTTCATTATTAAAATTGACTCCGGCGGCAGCGGCCATTGCTGTTGAAGCCGCAAACATCGCCAGCGGCTTGCGTTCATCGCGCTGTTTTAATTGATAAATACGTTCCCGCGCCGGATCATCACTCCAATCGCAAACCAAACCGTAGACTGTTTCGGTCGGGATCAGCAGCACAGTACCGGGTTTTTTCAGCAGCTCAAGGGCTTGTTCCAGCAGATTGTCGGGGATCGGTTTCATTCGGCAGCCACTTCCGGCAACTGGGGTTCTTCGAGCTTTTTCCGATTTTTCTTGCCATGCTTTTTTCCATGCTTTGCAGGGCGGTCAAAGTCATCGATCCGCCTCTGAAGCCGACAAGTCAGCCGTTCGCCGAAATGCGAAGCAAAAAATGCGATCACTCCGGCGGCAAAACCGAATACCGCTCCGTTGGTCAGTTGGAATCCGAACACATCCGAGGAGAGTTTTTGGCTGAAGCTGCCTTCAATGCCCAAGCCGGTGATAAAGATGTAAGCGATCCATACTGCGGTAGATACGATCATGGTACACCAGATGGTGTTGGCGGAGGCTTTGGGGCAGTAGATCGCCGCCAGTACCGGAATCAGCACCACCACCAGCTGCGAAGCCCAGCAGCTGGTCATGAGTCTGTAGATGCTTTCCACCTTCATAGCCAGAAATGTGGCAATTACCAGCAGCAGAACAGTGGCAATACGCGTAGCCATAAGGATCTGTTTTTCGGTAGCCTTGGGCGCGAGTGGCGAAATAACATTGTTGACCAGCAAACTGGATGCCGCCAGGAGCGAACTGTCGGCCGAACTCATAATGGCCGAAAAGAGCGCACTCAAAAATAACGTCAGCAGGATCGGATGGACCGCCCCCATTACACCGATCGCTACACGCGGCAGCACCTGATTATCCAGATTAGTACCCATGGCTTCATCGGTTATGCCCCACTGCGGCAGCAGGATCTTGGCTGCCAGACCGATGGTTATCGGTACCATGGCGATCGCCAGATACAAAAATCCGGAGATAACCGAGCTGGAGATCGCGACTTTTTCGTCTTTGCTGGCCAGCGACCGCTGAATAAGATCCTGACCGACCATACACCCGAGTCCCATGATGATCCAGCTGCCGATGTAATTTACTGTATTCAATGCAGAAGCTTCCGGCGCCGGCGCCAGCGAGAGATCCACTGCCGGATTGTTGAGGATCGTATCCATGCCGCCGGCCATGCTGACAGCCCCGGGAACGATGATCAGCAAGCCGACTACGATCAGCACCACTTGCACTACATCGGTAATGGTAACGGCCCACATGCCGCCGCTTACCGTATAAAAAAGCACCACTGCCGCACCGATGCACCGGGCGGAAAAGAGGTCGATCCCGGTCAGCAGATTGAGCAATGTACCCAACCCGAGGACCTGGGCGCCCAGCCAGCCGATGTAAACGGGGATCATCCACAGCGAGGCGTAGATTCCGGCTGCTTTGCCGTAACGTTTCTGAATAATATCAGTAACCGTCATGCAGTTGAGTTTGCGCAATACCCCGACAATAAAGATCCCGGCCAGAATCAGGCTTATCGACGCTCCGAACGGGTCGGCGATCACATCGCGCAAATTGCCGCTGTAAACCGTAGCCGCCACGCCCATACTGGAACCGGCGCCGAACCAGGTGGCCAACAATGTAGCCGTTGCCATCCACAGCGGCAGCCGCCGTCCGGCTACGAGAAAGTCGCCGAGGCTTTTGACTTTGCGGCCGGCAAAGTAACCGATAGCCAACATAACAATCACATAAATCGCAATACCGATCCAGAGCATGGTTTTAGTAGTGGGATCCAGAAACAGCATGGCTTCGCCTTCGGAATTTACCGCCGGCGCCGATGCTATGGCACAGAGAGCATTGGCAGAGTACAACATTTTCAGAATCAATTCCCTATATCAAAAATTTCACAATAGATTTTCAGCGCCTATAAAAATAACGGCATTTTCAGGATTTGCAATTTTGAAAATGCCCGGACAGGCATATTTTCGCAAATTTTTTTATCAAAAAAGCTATTATCAAAAAAAATGCCAAAAAAATGGTTGCAGCGAGTGTAAAAAATTTGCAATTTTTCAAGAGGGGGTTATCTTATGAATTTTTGACTTGGATGCGCCTGTGGCGTCAATTTTTTAGGAAAGGAAAAATAGAAAATGTCGAAAGCCTACAACGTAGCCGTGGCCGGAGCTACCGGTGCGGTCGGGATCGAAATGATCAAAACGCTGGAAAAACGCAATTTCCCGGTGAAGAATCTCAAACTGCTGGCTTCTGCCCGTTCTGCCGGTAAAAAATTGACATTCAAAGGTACTGAAATTACTATTGAAGAGATGACCGAAGCCTCTTTCAAAGGCGTGGATATCGCTCTGTTCAGTGCTGGCGGCGACATTTCCAAACAATACCGCAAAGCCGTGGTCGATGCCGGTTGTGTTATGGTCGATAACTCCAGCGCGTTCCGTATGGACGATGATGTGCCGCTGGTCGTGCCGGAAGTCAACCCCGAAGATGTCAAATGGCACAATGGTGTGATTGCCAACCCCAATTGTACCACTGCGATCATGCTGGTGGCGGTTGCTCCGCTGCACCGCGCCAAGAAACTCAAGCGTCTGGTCGCCGCCACCTATCAGGCTACCAGCGGCGCCGGTGCCAAAGGTATGGAAGAACTGCTGGTACAGACCCGTCAGCTGCTTAACGGCGAAGCGATCGAACCCAAAGCCTTTGCCCACCGCATCGGTTTCAACCTGATTCCGCACATTGATGTGTTCAAAGAAAACGGTTATACCAAAGAAGAACTCAAGATGGTCAACGAAAGCCGCAAGATGCTGCACCTGCCGGAACTGATGGTTTCCTGCACCTGCGTGCGTATTCCGGTACTGCGCGCTCACAGCGAATCGCTGAACATGGAGTTCGAAGAAGACATCACTCCCGAAGAAGTTCGCGCTATCCTCAACGCCGCTCCCGGCGTGCAGGTGGTCGATGACCCGATGAACAAGGTTTATCCGATGCCGATCGACGCGACCGAAAAGTATGATGTGCTGGCCGGCCGTATCCGTCAGGATATTTCGCGCGGCGACCTCAAGGGTATTGAAATGTTTGTTACCGGCGACCAGCTGCTCAAAGGTGCTGCGCTCAACGCCGTGCAGATCGCCGAATTGCTGTGATAATCAGCGCTTAAAGGCAATGAAGGTATTGCTGTTGTATTAACGGCAGTACCTTTTTTTATTACAGAAAGGAAAAAATATGGATCGTACAGCTGAATTTATACAAAAGATCGGCTCGTTTGACAGCGATATAGTGGAAGCCAATCCGGTAGTTTGGCAGGACGAACTTTATATTTTTGAATATATACGCAGTATAGATTCAAAAGGCCGCCAGCGCTGTTATTTTAACAACAGCCATGTGTCGTATTTCCGTTTTCGGAGAGTGAGCGACAACTCATTCAGTTTGCCTTTCGGCTTTGGTCTGCACATGGGCAATGCTTATGTTGACGGCAACCGCATGGTGGTAACGGCGGTGGAAGATTGGGGAAAAAGCCGTTTTTATCAGTTGGAAAGTTACGATTTGATCCGCTGGACCACGCCGCGGCTGATACTGGATGATCCGGCACAAGCGGGTTACAATACTTCGGTCTGCAAGGCGGGTGATAAGTTTGTTATGGTTTATGAATTGAGCAAGCCGGAAGAAAAAGTCGGTGTGCCTTTCACCATGTTTTTTGCCGAATCGCACGATCTGGTAACTTTCCGCGTTATCGAAGGCGCACGTTTCGGTTTTGATCATTACACGGGTGGACCTATGGTGCGTTACTTTAACGGTTACTACTACATATTCTACCTCAATGGCAGTTATGAAGATGGTTTTGAAACCTGTGTGGCGCGTTCCAAAGATTTGAAAAACTGGGATTACAGCAAAAAGAACCCGGTTCTGGGCTACGGCGAAAAAGATTACAAACTTATGGATATATATCCTGCCGGCGAAGAAGCCAAACTCAAAGCCGCCAAAAATATCAACGCTTCCGACCTTGATATGTGCGAATTCAAAGGCAATTTGGAACTTATTTACAGCTGGGGCGACCAGCGCGGTACCGAGTTCCTGGCCCGGGCGGTGGTGCCGGGAATGACCGAAGAAAAGTTTTGTGAAAGTTTTTTTGCATAAAAATTCTGACATTAAAAAACGATCCGGCAAGTTGCAATACTTACCGGATCGTTTTTTTTGCTTATTACAGGGGCGATCAAGCCATAATCAGATATGTCGTGTAACCAATGTAAATAATCAGCAGGATCGCGCCTTCCAGCCGGTTGATCTTGTACCCCGTGCGCATGAACGGATAAAGGAGCGCTCCGGTAAAGATCATCAACGCCATATCCACATAACTTATTCCGGCAGTTTCGATCGGCTTTATCAGCGGGGCGATACCGAGAATAGCCAGGATATTGAAGATGTTGGAACCGATCACATTCCCGATGGCAATATCCTGTTCTTTGCGGATGGCGGCTACCACCGAAGTAGCCAATTCCGGCAAGCTGGTGCCGACAGCAACTACAGTCAAGCCGATCACAGCTTCGGATACTTTGCACAATTTGGCCAGCTCGATCGCGGCGTAAACAAAGAGTTTAGCTCCTCCGATCAACGCTGCCAGCCCCACTGCCACCAGCAATACCGCCCAGAAAAGCGGATAAACTTTGGATGGTACTTCATCGCAATTTTCAGCATTTTCCTTGCGCGAAGCGTAGATGCTCCATACTGTGTAGGCAATGCTGCCGGTCAACAGGATCGCCCCCTGCCAGCGGTTGACTCCGCTGTTCAAATAAAAGCAGCCAACCAGCGCCAGTGATGCTGCCAGCATCAAAAATATATCGAACTGCAGAAGTTTTTTATTGACTTTCAGCGGGGTGATAATGGCGCATATACCCAAGATCAAAGCTATGTTGCAGATGTTGGAGCCGACCACATTGCCGATACTTACATCGCCCATACCTTTGAGTGCAGCATCCACACTGACCACCAGTTCGGGCGCGCTGGTGGCATAAGCTACCAGAGTCAACCCGATCACCAGCGGAGAGATTTTCAGTTTCAGGGCAATACTGGATCCTCCTTTGACCAGGAATTCAGCTCCGTAATAGAGCAGTGCCAGACCGGCGATTCCGGCAATGATCGTAAGCATACAATATTACCTTTTTTATTGACGTTTGTCAGATTTATCCGGATAGTTGCTGTAAAACATGCTGGCGCGCTCGTTGATATTAAACAAGTGGCGCGAAATTTTGCGGATTTCGGCCAGCAGTTCCAGATAAATTATACCGACCTGCGGGCGGCAATCACCATTGTTGATGCGCGCCACATGTTCGGTTTCAAACGAATTGAGCATACCGTATATTTCGTCGTGCAGCTGATTGGATTGCTGCATGAGTTCATCGCTGTAGTGGGAGAGCAGCAGCGACGATACTCTGGCTACATCGGCCAACTTATCGTGCAGCATGTCGTACTCTTTTTCGGCGTGTTCGCTGAATTTGAGTTCATCGGTCTTCATCTGGCCGATGATCCGGCAAATGATTTCGGTATGGTCGCCGATGCGCTCAACGTCGTTGGTGCAGTGCAGCAGCAGCGGTATCTGAACGGCTTCGGCACTGGTGAGTTTTTTGCTCATCAGCTTCGAGAGATATTCGGTGATGTTTTTCTGCCGTTCGTCAATATCCGCTTCCCGCTTTTCGAGCTGACGGACTACCATTTGATTTTTTTCATCGTTGCGGTTATAAATATTCAACGCGCAATCGATCATTTTCCATGCTTTCTGGAGCATCCGGCGCAATGCGTAGGCCGTCTGGGTCAGCGCAATGGAAGGCGTATCCAGCAGGTGCGGTTCCAGATATTGATACTTGATCTTGCCGGTGTTGAGAGGAATGACTCTTTCACAAAATCTGGCCAGCAGCGGAATAAACGGCAGCAGCACCAACGTTGTAAAGATATTGAAAATCGTGTGTGCGTTGGCGATCTGACGCGGCAGATTGGCGGTGCCGGAGAGCTTTTGGATCACTGCAAAAAATGCCGGTTCATTCCCCCACGGGATCAGGAAGGTCAGCAATACAATAATAACGCCCAGCACGTTGAACATGGTGTGTGCCAATGCCGCCTGTTTGGCTACCCGGTTGGCAGTGATCGCCGCCAGCTGGGCAGTGATAGTTGTACCGATATTGGAACCCAATACCAAAGCCACGGCGCTGTATAAGTCGATCAGACCGCTGGCGCCCAAAGCAATAACGATCCCGGAACAGGCCGAGGAACTCTGAATGATGACAGTTGCCAGCATCCCGATGGCGATGGCTCCCAGAAGCGACAACCACGGAATATTGCCGTCAACCGGGGCGCACTGGAAATACTGGAATGCCGCTTTGAAGCCCGGCAGATCCGAGAGCGCTTTCAGTTCAGCGCTCATCAGATTCATCCCCAGAAAGAGGAACCCGAACCCGAGAATCGTGGCGCTCCAGTTGGAAATTTTTTGCTGTTTGACAAAGCTTAACAGCAACCCGGCAATGATGGCCGGCATGATGATCCAGTCGATCTTGAACGCCACCAGCTGGGCGGTGATAGTTGTACCGATGTTGGCCCCGAAAATCAACCCCATGGCCTGTACCAGACTGAGCAACCCGGCATTGACAAAACCAATGACCATTACGGTGCTGGCAGAAGATGATTGGATGACACATGTTACCGCGGCGCCGGAGGCCACAGCCACCAGCGGATTGGCCGAAAACATACGCAATATGGAACGCATTTTTTCTCCGGCCACCCGGTGCAGCCCATCACTCATAAGCTGCATACCGAAAATGAATATGGCAAGTCCGCCGAAGACTTGCAAAGTTGTCATGAACATAAAAAATACCTTATTGATGAAATTGTTTATTGTGTAAAAATATAACAGACAACAATAATCAGCAATATGGGCTGGCCCGTGCCGGCTGCCGGCGGTACAGCTGATTCTCTATCGGAAAAACAGGTGCATGAAACCGCGGCGTAAGAGATCGCTCTGAAGTTTGAAGTGTTGGAGCAAATGGTTCCCATACCAGCGCATACTGGTTGCTGCGCTGCAATACGGTGGCTTGATCCTCTACGGCAAAATCAGTTTGCCGGCAGAGTCCGGTCGGTAAAGCTGCCCACTCAAAGGCATTGGCTTGGTAAACATGTTGAGTTCGTAACGGCAGTTGGTCATCTGCAGCTTGATCCTGATGCAGCAGCGGCGCAAGCACCATGCCCAGAAAGATAAACAACGCACTGCCGAATTGAGCAACCAGTGGTGCGGCCAGCGAAAAAAAGACGAAGAAAAGCAAAAACAGTACACTACCGGCTTTCAGCGCCAGCCGGCTGTTGACAAAATTGCTTGTTAATACGGCTTTTTTCAACGCAATTATCCTTTCAGTAACCACTGCGAATCAAAAAATCGATCATAATAATATACACCACAGACGGTGAAAAATCAATTTTCTGAACATCAAAAATCTCAATAACCCGGCAGTTCAGACCTTAACTTGATTTGCTGCTGTTATTTGCGCTTCTTGACTTTGTAGCGCGGCAGCTCGGGGGCATTGCCGGTTATATCCATAGCCCAGTCGCGGAGGCGCTTGCGCGGTTTGTCTTCGCTGAAATTTTTCTTTTCCTGCGGAGGAGCGCCGGCAGCGTTATTGTTGCGGCCGGGGCGCTCGGAACGTTCGGAACGGCGCTTTTTATCTGTTTTACGGTTTTTTTCCGGATTTTCGGCCGTTGACTCTGCAGTATGACTGTTTGGGGCTGATTTGCGGCGGGGCGGACGCGCCTGGTCGCGGTCAAAACCGCGGTTGCGCCGGTCAGCGCTGCCGGGCCGGTGATCGCGCGAGCCGCGGCCCAGCGGCGGGTAATTTTCCTGCAAAAGCTCTTTGTGGAACTTCATATCCAGCATGGCCGCCAGCAAGGTGGCCGGATCGTAGACATCGCACAGTTCTTCGGCCATACGCATGTAAGCCGGATTGACTTTGCTCAACAGCGCGTCGATCTCATCTTTGAACCGGGCTTTTTTGGCCGCAATGATCGTCTTGGCATCGGGCAGGGCGCGCTGTTCAAGTTTGCCGCCGGAGGCTTTGCGCAGCATGGCAAATCGACCGCCTTCCGAGGGGGTGAAGAGCGAGATCGCCACCCCTTTTTTGCCCGCTCTGCCGGTACGTCCGATCCGGTGGGTGTAAATATCTTTATCCGTGGGCAGTGCGTAATTTATAACATGTGTAAGGTCATTTACGTCGATCCCGCGGGCCGCCACATCGGTTGCTACAAGCATATCAAAACGGCGGCTCTTGAATTGTTCGATCACTCTGGTTCTCTGATTCTGGGTCAGTTCGCCATGCAAGGCTTCGGCCCGGAATTTATTTTTTTGCAGATTCAAGGTCAGTTCGTCCACATCGGTACGGGTGCGGCAGAAGATCATGGCATAAATACGCCCTTCGGCGTGCAGAATGCGCTTGAGTGCATTGAACTTATCTTCGCGGCGGACTTCGCACGCCCATTGTTCGGTCAGGGGGTCGGCTTGTTCGGATTGACTGACCGGCGCTTTTATATATTGGGCATTTTTCATGAAGCGCTCGGCGATCTTGCGGGCTTCCGGCGGAACCGTGGCCGAAAACATGAGCATACGTTTTTCTTCCGGCGTGGCCGCCAGAATAGTTTCGATATCTTCCACAAAGCCCATATCAAGCATTTCGTCGGCTTCATCGAGAATGGCAAATTCAATATTGTCCAGTTTGAGCGCACCGCGTTCCATCAGGTCGATGACCCGGCCCGGGGTGCCGACCACAATATCGCAGTTGCCTTTCAGAGCCCGGAGTTGGATTTCGATATTCTGACCACCGTAAACGATCACAGTTTTGAGTTGCCGGCTGCCGATGAAGAGATCGATTTCCCGGGCTATTTGCATAGCCAGTTCGCGCGTGGGGGCAAGAATAATAGCGCGGGGCTTTTTATGGGAGCCGGCATTCAGCAATGTTTCGATAACCGGCAACGCATACGCGGCAGTTTTGCCGGTGCCGGTTTGTGCCTGGGCGATCAGATCGCAGCTGTTTTTCATCAACTCGGGAATGACCAGACTTTGGATCGGGGTAGGGGTTATATAGTTGCGAGAAGCCAGAACTTCCAGCGTTCCGGCCGAAAGCGGCAAATCAGCAAAAGCAACGGCAATATCGTTCATCAACAGCATCCAATCGGCTAATTGTTAAAAATATGAATTATTAATATAGCACCGGAATCGGCTTTTTCAAACAGCACCCCTTTCATATTATGAAATTAGCTTCAATAAAAATCGATCGCAGATTTGAAAAAAAAACTATCCGGATTTATATTACCTCATTGCGATTTGCACAATAAAAATAATTCAGGTATGAAAGGGGAACTTTTTTATGAGCAGTAAAAGCCGCACATCCGGCACGATTGCAAGCGTATTTTTGAGTTTTGTGCAGTGGGGGTATTTTCTGCTGCTGGCAGCATGCGGATATTTTCTGGTCATGGCATTGATGAATTTGTCCGGGATGGTTTCGGAACTGGGGACGGTTTTTTCCGGCGAAATGTTTGTGAAAATGGTGCGTGACGGCGTGACGGAAGCGCTGGGCGAATCAAGCGGAAGTGCCGTTGCCTGCTGGAAGCGCAGTGTTGAAAATTTTGAACTGTTCGGTTGGTCGGTACTGACAGTGATCGCAGTTTATTTTGTGCTGCTGTACTCGTATCTGAAAGTCGCTTACAGCACACAAAGAGCTTTGATTTCCGATACTTGCAGCTGCCGGATGGTCATGTATCCGTTCGGTTATATATTTGGTACATTGCTTTTCTGGGGCGGCGCGTGGGTGTGTCTGGTCATGGCGGGCGAAAAATTGCCGGAATTAAACAATCTTTCCGGCGATAAATCTGCGCTCATGTTTTTTCTGGGGGCGATCTTGAGTTTGCTTATCGGTACGATGTTTTTACGATCGGGGCGCAAAAATGCGGCTAAAAAACTCTCTTATTACGCACAAAAGCCATCAGTGGAGACCTTCAGTACCATTGTCAACATTCTGGATATGATCAACGGGTTGCTGCTTATCGCCGCGGTGATCCTGCCGTTCATCAAAGAATTCAAGCTGGCAGGGATCGCTTTTATGGTGATGTTGGGACTGTGGGCTTTGCGCTGGCTGTTGTTCCTGATCATGCTGGAGCTTTTCCGGCAGGCAGCGGTCAAGGTACTTACTACTGATAAATCGCTGATCAAAGTCGCCTGCGGCTTGATGACTATGCCGCAGCAAGTACAGATCATGATGCAGGCTCCGGCGGCAAACGGCGCGTTTCAGCCGACCATGCAGGCAGTTGCCGGTCAGGAGATCCGGCAGGTAACGATACACACTTTGCATGAAGCCCCGCAACCGGTCGCCGCCGCGCCGGTGGTTACTCCGGTCGCTCCAGTCGCTCCGGTTGCCGAAAATCCGGCAGTTGCAGTTGTTCCGGTTGCAGCCGAAGTGCCTGACACTTCAGCAGACCAGCCTGAAGCCTGATCTGATCCTGAAAGATCAATAAACGGCTGCTGCCTGATTTTCCGGCAGCAGCCGTTTGGTATTTATACGATCGTACTTATTCCCACGAACCTGCATCCAGATCGGGTTCCTGGAAAAGGTCAGTCAGTTTTTTCTTTTCCACGATCCCGCCGGTGTCGTCCTGTGATGGCGGCGGCAATTCCCAATATTTTTCCGGAAATACCGGTGTGGCAAAATCACACTGCCGGATGTTCCGGCTCTTTTCCTGAAAATCCATGCAGGCGCGAATACAGCCTCTTGCTCCGCACACCGCAAAGTAGCCGACGTGGGCAAGCATTTGCCGGTAATACGGTATGACGTCAGTTCCCGGATACTCGGGGTATTCCGATCGCCATTTGGCCAGCGCCAGTGTAAAGGTCAGCTTGTAAGCCGTTGCCTGGGAGATGTTGCTGTTGTTTATATCCAGATCCACCCCTTGAAAATAACGTTTGAAAAATGGCGATATGCGCGGATTTACGCCATGATGGGTGGCAGTGCAGCGTCCCATGTGGACATCTCCCCACTGATAATTTTTGCCGTTGACCTGAATGGTAACGGTTTTATTTTCTTTCCGGTGCGGAATTGCATTGCCGGGGCAGCTTTGTGCGCAGCGCATACACATCTTGCAGAGTGTGCCCGGCTTCATGATTTCATCGTAATCCAGCACGGCGTCGGTCAGGATCGTGCCAATGCGCACTCGCGGACCGTAAGTCGGATGGATAAAAACCTTGCTCCAGCCGATTTCGCCCAAACCGCACAGCATAGCAGCGATCCGGACATTGATATTTATATCCGGTACCGGGCGGCCGGGGGCGCGCGGTTCAGCCTTTTCCGGATACGCCTCCGGCACTGCCGGATAGATCGGCACAGCTTCGTATCCGTGATCTTCAATAAAACGCGCTACATTGTAAGTCAGCATGGGGCGGAACAATGTATTGAGCCGATTGTAAGCATAAAAGCTGTAATTGGGCCAGTAAGTGCCTTCAGTGATCCCCCGATAACAGCTGCGGGGAATCGGTTGAATGATCGAAATTACCGAACGGCAGTCCGGA
Source organism: Lentisphaerota bacterium (assembly GCA_015061695.1). Lineage (GTDB taxonomy): Bacteria > Verrucomicrobiota > Lentisphaeria > Victivallales > Victivallaceae > SIG78. The sequence continues at coordinate 45,411 of SUWA01000001.1, read as the reverse complement.
AAAATATTTTTTGGGTGCATCTGTTCCGGCGCTCCGGCAAAGCGTTCGATCGGTGCGATCCCGAGGATCTCGAAGTCACCGCCGTTGCCAACGGTTTGGCTCTTGGCGTAATCTTTAAGCATGCGGGCCGTAAGAGTGGTGTTGCTGGTCATAATATACCTCAAAAATCCGTTGTACAGTGCGTTAATATATTGCGTTCTTTGAGCGCCTGATTGCAGCTTAAACTGCATATTGCAGCAAAACGGTCAACGGTTTCAAACCGGCCGATGTCGGTCGGAATTGCTCCGGCAGAGCAAACTTTACAGCGTTGGTCAAGGCGTTGAACGGAGGAATCGTGCTTGATCAGTGCTTGCAGCGGACATGACTCAATGCAGCGTTGGCAATCACAACAGAAATCATACTCACAGGGTTGATCGCACTCCAAATCATCGTCGCAGATCAGCATGGCAAAGCGTTGCAATGTACCGAACTCGGGCGTGATAAAAAGTCCGTGCCGGCCAATAGAACCCAATCCGGCCGCTTGAGCCGCAATGCGGTAATCCACATATACATTGGGGGCCGCTTTGCCGGGAACTACCGGATCGGCCAGCTCAAATCGGCCGGCAGCTTCGGCGTCGTAGCCGAATATGGGGACTGCCTCAAAGCCCTGCGATTCGATCCAGATGCCGAGATCATAAGTTGTTTTGGCCAAAAACTGATCTTCCAGCTGGGTGAAGCCGAAAAAGTGATAGGGATCGTTCTTTTTTACATTGCAATTTTCATTGATCTGTGTGGTGCCGCGCAAGATCCGGCGCCCGATGACGATTACACAACGGCCTTGTTTGAAAATACTTTGCGGGTGATTGGCTGCCGCGGTTCCGGCAAAACTTGCCATCGAGGCGATCCCGACTATATCGGCGCCGTATTTTAGCGCCATGGCTTTTACTTCTGCACTGTTCATTGTATGACTTCCCCGGGAGTTTTCAGTAAATGATTACCATCGGCATCGATCTGCCAGACTTTGCGTTTACGGAATGGATTACGGAACTGCTGCACGATTTTGCGGCTTGATACATCCATGCAAGTACGGCCGCAAAGCGCCGCATAGCGGTCGGTTTCCTGATAAGCCGCATAGGTTACAGCGCCATTGGGGCAAGTGGCGCAGATTTGTTTATTGAGCTTTACTGAACCGTCCGCTGCGGTGTAAAATGCCCCCAACGGACACGCTTTTATACATGCATCGCAATCTTGGCAGAGATCAACTTTCCGGGGCTGATCGCCTGCCAGTACGGCTGTGGTCAGAATCAACGCAAAACGTTGACGGTGGCCGTATTGCGGAGTCATAAAAAAGCCGCCTTTGCCGACAGCACCCAACCCGGCTGCTTCAGCGACCGGTTCCATGGCAAAAGTCATATCGCGTCCGCCGTTTACAGAATGAGCGGCCAGCGGCATGGCTTCAAACCCGTTGGCTTCAAGAAAACAAGCTACCTCATAAACGTTTTTGGAGAGAAATTCCAATTCCGGCCACTCCATGCCAAAGTAAAAATAAGTGGAACTGAAGTTGGTTCCTTCTTCGACCCCGCGCATGGAACCGCGCAAAATACGGTGCCCCAATACTATCACCGACTTGGCTTGCGGCATAAAGCGCAATGGATTATCGGTTGGCTTCATCGTTGAAAGTGATTCAGCGGAGGCTATTCCCACTAAATCCACTCCCAGATCCAGCGCGTAGGCTTTTAGTTCTTCAGAACGCATAAAAAACTCCTTTCTTGGGGTTCAGATCGAGGGAATAAATCCCAGAACTTGCGAAATTGCTGCTGCTGCCTCCATTACTCCCCGCGAACAATTATCCCACATCAGAGGCGTCCAATTCTGTTCTCCGCGCGGCAATACCACCCCTACGGCTCCGGCTAAATTACCGTTTGCATCCCGTATCGGTGCGGCCGCAGATGCCACATCGGGGGTATTTTCGTTCAGCATCCGTGCAAAACCATTTTGACGGATGATGTCAAGTTCCTGCCGGAAACTTTTTTCGTCATGGCATGCCAACTGCGATCCGTCGAGCCAGTTGACTTTGGCCAACGCCTGTTCAAGGTCTGTTGGCGAGGCAAACGCTGCACACACTTTGCCGCAGGCCGAAATAACTGTCTGATGAGTGTTGCCTATCACCAGATTACTGTCATACAAAAGATTATTGTCCGGATATTCGGTAGCTATGATTATGGATTTTGTCTGACTCCAGGCGCTCAACACGCACTCCAACTGCAATTTCTGGCAGAGTTGACGCAATATCATCTGCCCGACTTGACGTAACCGGAGATTTTTTAATCTGGCGTTGGACAGACACAATATCTGCAAGCTGATCTGATATTGACGACTGCCGGCAATCTGCTCTACATATCCGGTGGCTTGCAATGTTTTTAACAATCTGCAGGCGTGGCTGTTAGGCAGCTGCAAATGTTCGGCGATCTCTTTGACACTGCAGCTGTTGCCGCTTTGGGCCAGATATTCGAGTACCTTGAATCCATTTTGTAAAGTGTTGTTCATTGTAAAATAAAACCCTGTTATAAATTCTATATATTAGAATTTGCATAAATTAATATATCATATTTTAAAATAAAATCAAGTCTGATTGGTCTGATCATTGGTAAAAAGCGTAAAAAAAGTAAAAAAACACAAAAAAATTAACTTTTTTAAGAAAAAATACTTGTATTTGGAATAAAATGGATTATATTGGAACAAAATGGAATGAAGATTGGTTTATAACGGTAAAAGTTCATGCTGGCTTTTTGCGGACAGGATAAAGTTTTGGTGGATGCCAACGGACGGGTGAAACTGCCGGTGCATTTTGTCAATGACTTTTTGGCTGATGGCAAGGGCGATGTAGTGTTTTACTGTTTGCCGGAAGGCGCGCTGGCGATTTATCCCGAAGCCGTGTACAGCGAAATGCGCCGGCGCGATGCCGAAGCGATCCGTCAGGCGGGCATGAGTATGCTCAAGCGGCGTGATTTGCGGCGATTCGGGGCGTGGAGCGCGTCAGCGCAGATCACATCGCAGGGGCGTTTGACTCTGCCGCAGGAATTCCGTCAGCCGACTTTGCTGGATGCCGGTTGCGAGGCGATCGTTATCGGCGTGGAGATCGGCGTGGAAATCTGGAACCTGAAACGCTGGCAGGATGAATTGAAGCTCATCAACGAGCATGAAATAGATCGAGGTGATCTTGAGCTGGCTCAAGATCTGAAGTTTGAACAGTAAATCAAACGGTTGAGGAGTAAGGTATTATGGATGCACTTAAAAGATTTTCCGGACGGACAGTGCTGTTTGTGGTTCTGGCTTTGCTTGCGGTTGTTTTGCTGGGCAGCACCGCCGAAAAAGCGCAACGCAGCGACCTGAACAAATCTGCAAGCAAGATAGCTGCCGAAAGCAGCAGCGATGTAAAAACACTTTCTGAATCCAATCCCGGCGCGCTGCTGCGGGCCAATATGATCAAAAAGTAAAAACAGTAATAAACAACCGGAACTGACGGCGGAGAGATCCCATTGCAGTTCCGGTTTTTTTGTGTCTTATTTTACCTGATTATTTTCAAGCCAGCGCAAGCTCGATGGCGTATTTGCTTTTGACTTCGTCATCGGCAGTAACCGCCACCTGATAAAGCCCGGCACTCAAAGTATCGACCGAAGTCAAGGCGTCATTGAGTGCAAACTCATTGCCCGCCGCATCGAACAACGCGACTTGGGCGTTGGAAGCATCTTCAAAGCTCAAATCAATATCGACCTTGCCGGAAGCGCTCAACTCGAACTCAAACGTATCGACCGCATCGTCCAACACTTCCTCAAACGCCAGCGGAGCGGCGGTATCGAGCATCGGCAAAGCCGCCGGAGCATCCGCCGCCGGAGTCGAAACAATGTTGATCGCCCGCGAATAACCGTTGTTGTTATTGTCGGATTCTGCAATCGCATTGTTGCCGTCCGCCAGCACCCGGATGCGATGGGTTCCGCTTGACATGGCTCCGGCCGCAATGGTGTAACTGCCGCTGAATGAAGCACCACCATTCAGCGCATCGACCATCGTTGCACCGACCATATTGCCGTCAACATAAATATACATAATTGACGAAGATGCGGCGGTGTCGCCCTGATTTTTGACCGTAAAGTTGATTTTTACAGCTTGTGATTGGTTGGCCGAAGCCGGGGCCGTAAGCGTGCTGACCACCAAGTCCGCCGGAGTTTTAACCGCCGTAACCTTGACCGTTCTGGTATAACCGTTGTTGTTATTGTCCGATTCCGGCACGATGTTAGCGCCATCGGCCACCAAGCGGATCTTACGATCCCCGGCTTTGAGCGTACCGGCAGCAATGGTGTAACTGTTGGTGTAAGTTTTACCGGCGTAAACTGCACCGATATAAATATCGCCGATCTTTACACCATCGTTGTAAACATAAACCCGCGAAGCCTTGGCCGAAATCCCGCCCTGATTCTTGACTGTTACAGTAAGTTTCAACGCCTCGTTGGCCTTAACGCTCGAAGCAATGTCAAAGTTGGAAATAATCAAATCCGCCGGAGCCAAATCTTCCGTAACTTTGACCGTTTTGGTGTAACCATTGTTGTTATTATCCGATTCCGGCACAATGTTGGCACCATCGGCCACCAAACGGATTTTATGATCCCCAGCTTTGAGCGTACCGGCGGCAATGGTGTAACTGTTGGTGTAAGTTTTACCGGCGTAGACCGTTCCGATATAAATATCGCCGATCTTCACGCCATCATTATACACATACACCCGCGAGGCTTTGGCAGAAATCCCGCCCTGATTCTTGACTGTTACAGTAAGTTTCAAGTCTTCGTTTGTCTTGGCGCTTGCAGCAATGTCAAAGTTTGAAATAATCAAATCCGCCGGAGCCAAATCTTCCGTAACCTTGACCGTTCTGGTGTAACCATTGTTGTTATTATCCGATTCCGGCACGATGTTAGCGCCATCGGCCACCAAACGAATCTTACGATCACCGGCCTTGAGCGTACCGGCGGCAATGGTGTAACTGTTGGTGTAAGTTTTTCCGGCATAGACTGTGCCGATATAAATATCGCCGATCTTTACACCATCGTTGTAAACATAAACCCGCGAAGCCTTGGCCGAAATACCACCCTGATTCTTGACTGTTACAGTAAGGAGCAAATCCTCATTACTTTTTACACTCGAAGCCACAGTAAAGTTGGAAATAATCAAATCCGCCGGAGCCAAGTCTTCCGTAACTTTGACCGTTCTGGTGTAACCATTGTTATCTTCGTTGGTTTCGGCCACAACTCCGCCACCGTCGGCCACCAGGCGGATTTTGTTGGCACCAACGGTTAATTTGTCAGCTGCAATTGTATAAGAGTTTTGGTAAACACCGCCAGCTTTGATAGTTGCTATGGACGCTTCGCCAATCTTTACATCGTTGTCATAAACATAAAGTTTTGACGCTTGAGCGGTTGCTGAACCATTATTTTTGATCGTAAAGTTTAATGTCAGGCTGTTACCGGATTTTATGGATTCTGCAACAGAAAACGAAGTAATTTGCAAATCTGCTTTTTCCTGCCGGCTTTTGGTAAGCGAAACACTCATTCTTTCCGGGACGCAAATGGTCCAGGTGGAATCAGCAGTTAAATTGTTGATTTCAACAGTTTGTGAGTAATTGCCTACTTGCAGAGTATATTTATCGAGAGTTGATGTTGTTACATTCTGAATAAAAATCTGATCAAACCCATCATAAATACCTGACAATCTGTATATTGCAAATTCATTGCTGAAGCTGTCCAATCTCATACCGGAAGATATCGACAGGGCCGGATTGTCTTTTTTGCAAAAGCCATACTCGCCAGCTCCTATATTTTCCAATCCACCTATGATCGGAATATAAAGAGTATCGCTGTATGATGATTTTACTTTCAGATAATCATCGAGAGTAGTTGAGCCGAATTGCAGCGCACCTTCAAAATCAACTTTCTGTTTTTCTGTAAACAAGTTGCTCATATTGGAGATGTATGTAATGACTCCACTGCGGTCAGCGGCGGTATCGTTATTGCCATTGCCTGATATAACAGTGCCGTCGGCAGCAAAAATCAAAGATCCTGACAATTTTATCATTCCCGGAGTACCTTGGCCGCCATTGCCTCCGTTACCGCCATCGCCGCCTTTGCCGCCGTTACCGCCAGAACCGCCGTTACCGCCATCGCCGCCGGCACCTCCATCGTAACCGGGGCCTACATAGCCATTGTTATGAACTACAAAACCTTTTCCTCCGCTCTTCCCGGAACTGCCATTGCTGCCGTAATTGCCGGTTTGACCGGCTTGCGCATTCCCGGCAGAAATATTGATCAATGAGTCAAAAAACAGATTTCCCCGGGCTGATAATACGATACAACCGCCGCCGTTGCCGCCTGTACCTCCGGCACCGCCATTGCCGCCGTTACCGCCAGAACCGCCTTTGCCGCCGTTACCGCCAGAACCGCCGACACCACCATGAGCGCCATTGATATATCCCACTCCGTAATTGATTTCTTTTATGGCTCCGCCGCCACCGCCGCCACCGCCGCCGCCCGCGCCACCGCCGCCGCCGCCGTTACCACCGGCCCCGCCGCCGCCACCGCTGCCGCCCGCGCCGCCGGTACCGGCTATCAGGTCAAGCGAGTCGGCATTTCGGTTTGATATTGCATCAATTCCCATGCTGCCGGATAAACCACTCCCGCCACTGTTGCCATTTTCGCCTTGAGTGCCTTGGGTTCCGTCATTGCCTCTGTAGCCATCGCCGTAAGAACCCATTCTGCCGCCGCTGCCGCCACTGCCGCCATTACCGCCGTCGGCATAATACGCGTTTGCAGTACCGCCTTGTCCGCCATTGCCGGTTGCTTCGGTAATATCATCAGCACCAAAACCGCTTTGGCCGTTTTGACCTTTGCTTCCTGTTTCGCCTTTAGCGCCACGGTTGCCGCTTGAGCCATTGCTGCCGCTGCCGCCTCGCACTCCGCTGTAATAACTGCCTGAACCATACAATCCGCCATTGCCGCCACTGCCGCCGTCGCCGCCAACTCCGGCAGCGCCGCCATCGCCGCCGGCACCGCCCGCGCCGCCTCCGGCACGACCTGCTATTTCGCCGGATACATCTATGCTTGAAGATATTACCATGTCGGTATAAGAGTTTAATGCAAGCGGGCGCTCCCCGGTAATTGTTATTTGGGTATTGGCTGCCAATTCAATATAATTGAAGTCAAAAACGGCAACGCCATCAACAATTTTGCCTGTTTTTACCAGATTGCCGTCTACTGTGATAGTCGGGGTATTCCCCGAAGTATCTATTGTAATTGTACCGGTGGAATATATGAAGTTATTTTTTGTATCATAGGAGTAATAAATATTTTTTGACACGGCAGAAGCCTGGGTACTCCGGTCGGCAATTTCAGCTGTTGCTTGCATATCAAATCCCCGCAGTTGTTTATTTGCTTGATTTACCGTTGTTTATAAGCAATATTGCTTGAGGAGAAAAAAGTTTGGAAAAATCTTTGCTCCCCATTGATTTGTTTAATATAACATGCAGTGTATTATTTTGCTACTGTTGGAAACTCATTTGAACAAAATATTTACAGTTTTTTGTATGGCGAGGGAGTAATGCCGGATCAATATCCCGTGTTTGCCGGTGCTGGTATGATTTTTTATGTTGAATTATTGCATCGGTTTGATCCGGAAAAGTGTTGCAGCGGGTTATATTATATTGGTTTTCGGTTTTGGGGCAGGGGGGATACTGCCGGGCGGGAATGAAGAAAAAGTTGATCCGGAAATTTGAAAATATCCCAGTGGTATGCTATCTTAAAAATCAAATCAGCGTAAGGAGTATGATTTATGAAAAAACGATTGCTGGGTGGAGTTATGGCACTGGCTTGCAGTGCAGTGCTGGCCGCCGATAATACCAATGGCAATATACTGCTGCCGGAAGTTAATCTTAAAGGTGATGTTTCGCTGAAAACTGCGTTGGAAAAACGGCGTACAGCCCGGAATTTTGCCAAAGAAGCGCTTTCGCCGGCCGAAATATCCAACTTGCTCTGGGCCGCTTATGGCGTTAACCGCCCCAATGGCAAGCGCACCGTCCCGGCGGCGCTGGGCAAGCACGCGATCGAACTCTATGTGGCGTTGCCGGATGGTGTGTACAAGCATGATCTGGGCAATAATGAGTTGATCAAGGTCAGCAAGCAGGATGTCCGATTTGCTTCTGACGGCCGCAAGATGGGCAGCAAAGCACCGCTGGTAATCATTATGGTGGCTGACAACACTGTTTTCGGCGCCAAAGGTGAGCGCTATGTGGCGATGGAAGCCGGTGCGATCATGCAAAACATTTATCTTTTCTGTTCGGCTTACAAATTCAATACCGTAGTATGCGGCAGTTTTGACAAAACAGTTTTGAACAATGTTTTGAGTCTGCCCCAAGAAAAGTTTGTGATCCTGACGCAAGTAGTAGGCTGCGGCGGGTGAGCGGTACTTGATGCAGTAAAACGGGGGCCGTTGCAAAATTTTGCCAAAAGTTGCAATGCCCCTGTTTTTTGCATAAATTTTTAATTGCTGTCAAAAAAATCAGTAAGATCGAATTCATATAACAGCAGTCAGGTTGGTTGCATGGGCTGCTGTTATTCTACATGCACGACCATATAGCCTTTGAGCGTGCCGCCGGGGATCGTTACGGTCAACTTGCCCTTGTTGCGCTTGACCGGCAGTTCGATGAATTTATCAAATTCCGGCGAAGCCGCGTAGGCCCTGGTGCCGGGATGTTGGATCGTAAAAGACATCTCTTGCTCCAACGCTTCAAAACAATTTGCCGGCGGGCGGCTGGGGATCATTTCGCCCTTGCGGTAGTTGGACTTGGTAGCGTTCAAAAAATGCGCCAGAATTTTGCCGGACTTATCCTGATAAAGCGACGTAAGAACTTGCGACGGAACATTTTCGGTCTGCCAGACAAAGTGTTCTCCGGCCACGGTTTTGATCATATCCAGAATAACGGCTTCCATTTCTTCGTTGGCTTCAAAGTTCATTTTTGAGCGGCTGCTGGCTTCAAATGCAGCCGCATAAGCACCGAATGCAGTGGGGCAGAAGTAGACTTTGCCTTTGCCGATTTGGTTGCAAACCAGTCCGGGCGTGCCGGTTTTACTGCCGTTTTCAAAACGGGCAATTACTTCCAGCTCGGGTGCAAGTTTATACGGCAGGTAGTAAGCGGATTTACTCAGTTTGACCTTTTTGCCGCTGTTCCAGCTGATTGCGTGGAATTTACTCTGGTCGGAGCGGTCGTATTTTGAACCGTTCAACAGATATTTGCCGACCGGCCACTCGTTGTGCTTCTGGGCAATATCGTTGTAAAAGCCGCCGAAGTTCGATATGTAAACAATGCCGCCGTTGCGCACATAGTCGCGGATAGCCAATACATCTTTTTCGCGTATGGCCGTGGCATTGTTGATAAACAATACTTTGTAGCGCGAAAGAATTTCCGGTGTCAGCCCCGCTTCGAAGATGAATTCATGCGGAATGTGGTTGGCAGTCATCACTTGCGAAAAACCCATCACATCCACATGCGCAGAGGCGCTTTTATCAATATCGCGGCTGTAGTTGGAAAAGTAAAGCGCGATTTCGGCTTTGCTGGCGACTGTGGCAAAATTCATATTGCCGTTTTCGACTGTAAATCTCCGGTAGTTGGGCTTACCCTCCGGGCAGGGAGAGCCGCCATCCCAGGTAGTTTGGGCGTTGAGGTTATTCAAAGCCCAGCCGAAATACATGACATCCCAGTCATTTACATCGCTGTAAACCAGACCGAAAACCGGCAGGCCGTAGACATTTTTGACCATGTTTTTCATTTTCCGGAAACACATCACCGAGCGGTAGCTGGCAAATCCGTTGCGGCTCATGATCTCCGTTCCGGGGAAGTCCCAGGCACGGCAAAACTGCTCCAGACTGCCGCCCAGCCTGACCGTTGCATAATTTGAATACATGCCGTAGTGGGTGGTATAACCGATAAAAACCAGATCGGGCTTGACCTGACGGACTGCCTGGCGCAGACCGACCTGGAAATCGCCGATCGCTTTCATGCGCCATGCCAGCCAGGCCTGCCAGAGCGGGGAATTTTTGTTGAAGAGTTCCGGGCTGGTTTCATCGACCGGCAGCTGCCAGTTGGTGTCGCGCGTAAAGGCGATCCGGCAGTGAGCACAACCGCAGAATTCAATACCGTGGAAACAACTTTCATCGATCATAAGTCCATCAATATCGGTAGCTTTGACATGGCGGACGACTGAATCATAAAACACCTGACGGGTGATCGGATTGGTCGGGCAGAGACCGCGGGCCGGCAAGCCGGTCGAAACCATCTGCTGCAGCTGATCCATGCGTTCGGTCATCAGGCGGAAGCCGCTGTCGCAGTTCCAAAGCTCCGAAAAATCCCAATGGTCGATAAAGTGCATATTGCGTTGATGTCCGGCCTTGACGATTTGAGCGACGGCTTTTTCCACCCGGTCGATATGATGTATGTAAGTGTGGCGCGAAAGCAGACCGTTGAGGATCACAGTATCGACTTTATCGTTCTGCAGCTCGTCCAGGCGTTTTTCGATCGCGCCCGGAGCCGAAAATTCATCAAAAGAGCCGTTGTTGCTCGGCCCCCAGCCACCGATCATAGCGCCGTTGCGCCAATCTCTGCCGGGGGCAAATTCAGCGTGGGCGGTCGTATAAGTCAGGTCTTTGCGCGGTTGCTGCATTTCCTGCCCCGGTATGGGCAGCGGATAGCTGGAAATGCTGACTTTGAATTCCGGTTCGGTCAGGTAATGACCGCTCTGGAACATCACCGCCGGGTGCGGACCGGCATGGCTGACCCAGAATCCGCGCCGGAACGAGAAGTCTTCTGCGCTGGTCTGCAATATCTGATCGCCGACCGTTGACAGCTGCCAGTTGCCTGATAGTTCAATATCAGCAGTTCCGTTTTCGATCCATACCGGCAGCGTTATATGAGTAAGTGTCTGCGGCGGCAGATTCAGATTTTTGACCATGCTTTTACCATTGACAGCTATATTCATATCATTGACAGCATCTTCATAAGCCGGAGCAATAAAGGTCAGCAGATGCACCCCGCTGCGCAGATTGCTCATGCGGAAAGTGTGTTTGCCGCTGCCGTAAAGGGCGCTGTAAGCCGCACCGCTGGTGTGCTGTTGGCGGCGTTGGATACCATCAATATTCAGCCAGCCGGCCGCTTGCTGCGGGGTGAATTTCTGCAAATGCAGTTTGGTGTAGCGTTTGCCGACATTGTCGGCGGCCAGCGCGTAAAGCCGATCCGGGTCGAGTTCCGAAAAATATGGGTAGTGCCGGTGGGCGTGGCGCTGGGCGTAATCTTCGGCCCGGCCTTCGTAGATCTGTACTTTGCCGGTGTTGGAGCCGCCGTAGAATTGGGGGCGGTAGCCCACATAAATGCAAAGTTGGCCTTGGATTTTCTGGAATCCCCACAAACTCATGATGCCGTTGGGCGGGTAATCGCTGTAGAAATCGTTGACTCCTCCGGGGCTGCAGTCGATCACCAGCGAGCGTTTGCCATCGGGCGACTCCAGCACCACCTGCCGGATGCTGCCGGCAAATATATTGCCGTCGGGCGCATTGGGCTGCAGCACGCCTTTTTGGATCGAGGTTTGGTGGATCCGGCCGGTCAATGCGGTGTATCGCCAGTTGGCAAAGTCTTTGTAATCAAGATAGATCGCGTAAGATTGCGCCTGATTGATCGTTTTGGTGTTGTAGGCCGGCACGTTGACCTGAAACGATATTTCGACTTCTTTGCCGCCATTTTTCAGTACAGCTTCGCGGCGGTAGGCCATGTTGTCGACTTTGCCGAAGTGGTTGAGTACCCGGTGTTCGCCGATTTTTTCCAGCCGCTGTTCCGATCCGGCAAAACCATCCTGCTGCAGACAGCTGAATCGTTCGCTGATGACCAGCGGGTTGCCGTGCCACAAAACTTGTATCGTATCGTTGGTGAGCAGCTGAAAGGGTACTTCTGCGGCTGATGCGGCAAAAGTCAGACCACAGGCAGCGCCTAAAAGCGTAAATAACTTTTTGTTAAATATTTTCATAAATAGAAATCCGCCGTTTTTTTTCAGTTGCCGTAATCGTCTTTGTTCCACGGTTCGATTTCGGTAGCGATGAATTTTTCGCCGCCGACTGCGTGAACTTTAGCCAAAGTGGTGTTGACCGAACCGACATGACCGCCCAGATGCAAGGTATTGATCAAATTGGGGTGGACCATGCTTTTTTCCGGCGTGTAATAAGGCGCAACGTCGCCGAAAATGTAAAGATCCGGATTATCCCGGCCCGGCACCATGCGGTTGGAAAGTATGAACGAGCTGCTGGCGGAAACCGCCTTGCACGAACCGCGGTTGATGAACGCGTAAACATAAGAAATTGTGCTGGCCGGATTCTTGAACCATTCGCTGTCGCTGGGGCATTGGAACATGGCAGATTCAAATTGATTGCTGTTCTGATCGGTACCGAAGTATCCGCCGTAGATCAGCAATCCCGGCACACTGGTGCCGCGGTCAGTGCTGTTGCCGGAAATATTGCGCCCGAACTCGTAATTACAGTTTTTGCAAGTACACCCGGGACGGTTGCCGTAGGCCGGCATACGGTCTTTGTTGCTGTCAGCATACATGATACAGGCTTTGCCGATGTTGTTGAGTTTGGCTTTACAGTTGGTTACTCTGGCCCGCTCGCGCGCGGCAGAAAGTGCCGGCAGAAGCATGGCCGCCAGGATAGCGATAATGGCAATCACGACAAGCAGTTCAATGAGAGTGAAGTGTTTTTTCATTTGAAAAATCCTTTCGTTGAGTTTGTTGGTTTCATATTTACATTATGTATCATGAATTTGTAGATTCAGATGCAGCTGCCGGTTGGGGCAGTTGTTCTGTTTGCGGTCAATAAGATCGTAAAGCATATCCAATGCGCTCTCGGATAATTTGGCCAACGGCGCGTTTATGCTGCTCATGACCGGTGTTATCCCGCAATTGGGGGTGGGGAGCCCCCCAAGTGCAAGGATTATCAGATCTTTTTTCAGTTTGCGGTTATATTTTATGGCCAGATTGACCAGCATACGGGCAGTTTGGTCGTTGTAGATAAAACCGTATTTGGGTGAACTTGATCCACGGATGATCCCATGCATAAAATCAAACTGTTCCGATGATGGCATGAAACTGTCTTTGTAAAAACTATTTTGCAAAATAATATTCTGCTCCGGAAACCCCTCCTGCTTCAGAAGTTGGTAAAAACCAAACAACCGGTGATTGGGGTTGGTCAGCGGCCGGTCGCCGAACTCCAGATTCTGCATGACGATCTTTTCCACCCCGTTGGCCAGAAAGTAGATCGCGGCCTGCTGGGCGGCCGAATACCAATCCAGATAAATCGTGTTGCTTTCCGGCAGGATCGGCAGATGCGAGGCTACCTGTACGCGTATGTAAGGTATATTGAGCCGGTCGAGCCGGCTGGGCGCATCGAACCATTCACCGTAGGCTTCCAGCGCAATTACGCCATCCACATGTTCCAGTTGTTCGATCCAGTCATAACGGTAGGAAAGGGTGAACGCCGGGTTGTGATCGCGCAACAGCTTCATCAAAAGCGCCTGATGAATCGTCCATGACCATGGCCCATCGGTAAACAGGTGGCTGCCATCCGGAGTCGGACTGTTCAACAGGATCGCTATTTTATGGTGTTTCCGGGGCGCATTCGGAGTGGTGTTGACCCGTGTACGCCGACCTTGGGAACAGCGCAATATACCTTCCTGCTCCAGCAGTTTGAGCGCTTTGGGCACTGTGCATTTGCTGACCTGATAACTTTTGCTCAACTCATCGACCCCGGGCAGTTGGGTACCATGTGGGTATACTCCCGTGTAAATGGCTTGGGCCAGCGTATTGCGCAATTCCTGATACAGTGGCCGGTTGACATTGTATTTCCGCATTTGATTCCTTACATGATTTGTATGTTAGAATTATACAGTAAAAACATGAAAAAATCAAGTATCAGCGTTGTTTTTGAGGCAATTCAGCTGCGGCAATAGCAGTGATGTTTTGTGTAATATATTTATAATAAAATATTTAAGGTGTGTTTTTTGTGTGGTTAAGTTGCTGCTTTGATGCGGTTTAAATCTTTTTTTCTGCTGCGAAAAATTGCAAATGAAGCTTTTTGGTGTTATACTATTAAGTTGATATATACAGCAGGAGTATTGATTTATGTGGGAAACTGTGAACCGGATGCGGGTCATATTCAGCAGCCGCGATAAATATTTTTTGATATTTCTGACGCTGCTTACCGCGCTGTCAGCTTTGTGGGAAGTTACCGGCATCGGTCTGATGATCCCCGTGGTGGCGGCAGTCGTGAATTGGGATTTGATGGAACAGAATATGTTCCTGAAACTCTTCTATCAACTGTCGCCGTTCAAGGAGCATAACAGTTTTATGATCTTTACCGCCGCATTGGTGGTGGTGAACTATGCGTTGAAAAATTTGTTCAACTATTATGTATTGCGCCTGCAGTGCAAGTTTATCTACCGCAAACAGCACGATTTGAGCGTGCGTTTGTTTCGGGGGTTTCTGGAGTCGGACTACCTTTTTCTGACCTCGCGTACACCGGGGGAATTCAGCGCAGGGATCCAGCGCGTCAATTTGGCTTGCGAGGGTACATTGCTGCCGTTGATGCTGATTTGCGGCGATGCAGTGGTCGTGGCGGCGCTGGTCATGGCTCTGCTGTGGTTTATGCCGCTTTATCTGACCGGCGCTATGATAATATTGCTGGTGATGGCATGGTTTTTCTATCTGCCGTTCCGCCGGATCAACAGCGCTATGAGCGAAGAGTATATCCAATACGACAATCAGGTTGCGGCGGATAAGATCGAAGTTTTCAGCGGTTGCAAAACCATCAAAAGCTGTGAATGTAATGACTTTTTTGTGCGGCGGTTCAGCCGGAAACAGCAGCAGCTTCTGGATGTGGCCCGACGGATGTATATCTGGGGGCAGCTGCCGCGGTTGGGGTTGGAACTGCTGGCTGTGGCGCTGGCCATGGGGATTTTTATGGCTATGATCGGCAGCGGCGTACCGGCCGGAACCGTAGTGCTGAATTTTGCGTTGCTGGTGGCGGCCATCGGGCGGATATTACCGGCATTGAGCCGCATCCAATACAATCTTACCCGGGTCAGACAAGTCGAAAAGATATTCGGCTCTATTTATGAAGATCTGACCGCTGTAAAGCCGGAAAGCACACCGGAAACTCCGGGTAATGAGCTGAAAGATGTACTCCAACAGGCGATCGAAATACGCGATCTGGATTTTGCTTATCCTGACGGCAGAAAAGTTTTTGAACAGTTTTCGCTGACCGTTCCTGCGTTTACTTCGGTTGCGCTGATCGGACCGACCGGCGGCGGCAAAACCACTTTGGCCGACTTGATGACCGGTCTGCTCAAACCTTCCGGCGGAACGATCGCTTTTGACGGAGTGAATATTGAATCCGATCTTAAAGCGATCCGGAAAAAAATCAGCTATGTGCCGCAGAAAGTTTTTCTGCTGGCTTCTTCGATCCGCGAAAATGTGGCGCTGGGGGTTGAGCCGGATAAAATTGATGACCAGCGTCTGGAACAGGCTTTGCAAATGGCGCATTTGAGCGACTGGATCGCTTCGCTGCCGGATGGCGTTGATACTTTGGTCGGCTGCGATGGCGGCCGTTTGTCAGGCGGTCAGCTGCAGCGCATCGGAATCGCACGGGCGCTTTACCATGAGGCTGAACTTTTGATTTTTGACGAAGCAACCAGTGCATTGGATAATGCTACAGAAAATGCGGTCGTCGAGGCGTTGGAAACTTTGCATGGCAGGAAAACAATGGTCGTGATCGCTCACCGGATGAGTAGCGTTGAACACTGTGATCAGGTGATCGAAATCGGAAAATCAACCACCTGAAATAAAAAAATCTTGCAACAATGACTTTTTCATGTTATATTATTCAATTATGATTTGCTTTTAATATGAAAGTATGATGTTATGAAAAGTTACCGTCGTGAGTTAGTAATGCACCTTAAACAGCGGCGAGGTTTTGTCAATATTACTCCGCAAGTGGAAGCCGCACTTAAAGAATCAGGAATCCGCGAAGGTCTGGTGCTGGTCAATGCCATGCACATTACCGCTTCGGTTTTTATCAACGATGATGAAGCTGGTCTGCACCGGGATTTTGAGCGTTTTCTGGAACGTCTTGCTCCGGAAAAACCTTACAGTCAATACGACCACAACGGTTATGAAGATAACGCCGATGCTCACCTCAAGCGGCAGATCATGGGTCGCGAAACAGTAGTCGCTGTAACCAACGGCCGCCTGGATTTCGGCCCGTGGGAACAGATCTTTTACGGCGAGTTCGATGGTTTGCGCGATAAGCGTTTGCTGATAAAGATCATTGGAGAGTAAATGCAAAGCTGACGGATTGAGATTTTTATGCGCGAGATATTCAGAATCAAAAATGTTAATTCACCGATGATGCGCCGTCAGCGTAAGTGGGTGCTTTTATTGGTGAATTTTTGGCATTCCCGTTGGGGGGAACGCAGTTTTCTGGCGGCACTGGCGATCCTGATCGGGGTCTTGGCGGCGCTGGCCGAAGTTGCGCTGCACTGGAGTGTGGAATGGCTGGGCCATTGGGTCGATTCCGTGCCGGTTCTGGTGCAGAATATCGGCGGAGGAGCGGCTTTGGGGTTGGTTATTTTTGCGCTTTTCCCCATGGTCGGCATGATCCTCTCTTATCTGGTTCAACGCTCGATCGGCGGGGCCAGATATGCCAAAAGTTTGAGCCCTTTGATTCTTTCGCTGCATCGCAAACGGGCCACGATGCCGTTAACGGAGTGTTTTTCGCACCTGATTTCCAGCGCGCTGGCTGTCGGATGCGGCGGTTCGGCCGGGCTGGAAGCGCCCAGCGTGCTGACCGGGGCGGCGATCGGAGCCAATACCGGGAGCTTCTGGTTTGTTCCCAAAAAACGGCGGGCACTGCTGCTGGGGTGCGGGGCATCGGCAGCGATCGCCGCAATCTTCGACAGCCCGATCGCCGGAGTGTTGTTTGCGGCCGAAGTTCTGCTGCCGGAGTTCAGTGTGTCGGCATTAGTGCCGATGATCATGTCGTCAGCGGTGGCGTCGGTAATATCGCAGCGTTTGATGCCGGATATGGAATTCTTTCTGGCCAGGATCGACCCGTGGCGGTTTGATGCCGTACCCTGTTATGTATTGTGCGGGGTAGTGTGCGCCATTGTGGGAGTGTACGTTATAAAAACGGCTTATTTTCTTTCGGGAAATCTGAAGAAATATTTGCGCAGTCCGTGGCTGCGGCTGGGCGTGGCCGGCTGTATATTGTGCCTGATACTCTGGATACTGCCGGTTTTGCGGGGGCAGGGGTATTGGTTTATTGAGCGGCTGTTTGCCGGCGACATGGCCGGCTTGCGCGAAAAATCCACCTTTCTGAAGACGTTGCCGGATGGCCAGTGGGTGATTTTTACGTTACTGGCGCTGGCGATATTCCTTAAAGTGGTGGCGGCGGTGCTGACCGTAGATGGCGGCGGCGACGGCGGGATCTTTGCTCCTTCGATGTTCACCGGGGCCTTTACCGGATTTGCGTTCGCGCATCTGGTGAATTTGACCGGAGTGGTAACTTTGCAGGAAAATAACTTTGCTGCCATCGGCATGTGCGGGGTATTTACTGCTGTAATGCGGGCACCGCTGACCGGGATATTTTTGATTGCCGAAATGACCCACAGCTACGAGCTGCTGGTGCCGTTGATGATCGTATCGAGCGTGGCATACTTTTTTGCTCACTTGTTTGAACCCAACTCGGTTTATCGCAAAGCGCTGGCCGAAAGCAACCTGCTGGTCAATGATCGCGACGAAACCATGCTGCAGCGTATTCAGGTGCGGTTCAGTATGAACCGGCGTTACCGGGTACTCCATGCCGGCGACCGGTTGACCCAGTTGATCCGGGAGGTGGAGGAATCGCCGGAAAATCCGGCCTATCCGGTGCTGGATGGCGATGGCCGGCTGCTGGGGGTGGTTTATCTGGAAAGAGTGATGAAAGCCATGCTCAATAAAGATGACTTTGATTTTCTGCTGATTTACGATATTATGGAAAACCCGCAGGAAGTGCTAAACCCTGACGACGATCT
Source organism: Lentisphaerota bacterium (assembly GCA_015061695.1). Lineage (GTDB taxonomy): Bacteria > Verrucomicrobiota > Lentisphaeria > Victivallales > Victivallaceae > SIG78. The sequence continues at coordinate 27,230 of SUWA01000001.1, read as the reverse complement.
GGCTAAAGCAATGGCGGCGTTTGATTTGTGCCGTATAGATGTGCTGCCGGTGTGCAACAGCAAGGGGATTTTCAAGGGGTTTCTTGAAAAGAAACAGATATTCAATAAATACCGCCGCATGGTAAAAGAAGCGGACAGTTTTTAAGACAGGTTTTACTATGAATTTCCGACAGCAAGTGGCGTGGACCCCGGAATTGGGTAAAAATGCCGAGTTCAAGTCGATTTGTTCCAGCTGCTGTACAGCCATGGGCGAAGTGCCGTTTACCGATGCGGCTCTGATAATATTGTACGCACAAATGCTGGGGGCCAGCGATGCTTTTACCATGATAACGACATCGCTGCTGCCGCTGACTACCGGGGTCATGCTGTTGGTGGGGACGAGGATCGTGAACCGGTTTTCTTCTTATCAGAAGGCAATCTTGTACACTACAGCGTTCTCAATAGCAATGTTTGCGTTGATCGTGGCGGCACCGTATTTTCAACCTTACGCGGTGGTTTTTCTGCTGCTGGTATTGTGTTTATTTTCTTTTTCGCATACGGTGTATGTGGCGGCGTGGTTCCCGATGCTGGATACGTTTGTTACGGCCGAACGGCGCAGTTCTTATCTGGGGCGGATGCGTTTTTCGTGGCAGTTGGCAAGTGCGCTGCTGCTTTTTGGCATCAGCTTGATAATCGGCAAAAATCCGCCGATATGGATGCTGCAGTTGACAATGCTTTTCAGTATGATCATTATGGGCATGAAACTCTATTTTATCGGGGCGATCCCGCAATTTCTGCCGCGCGAGGATGTGGTAAAAAACTCTGCACCGCAGCCGGGATTCAAAGAAGGTTTGAGAATTGCTCTGGCCAACAAACCATTGTGCGGGTATTCAGTTTATCTGTTCATACTCAATTTGGCTGCTTACGGAACGATCCCATTGACGACGCTGTATTTGAAAAAGTCGCTGGGGGCACCGGATAACGTGATCGTACTGATTTCGTCGCTGGTGCTTACCGGAATGTTGATCGGATCATTTTTTGTCGGCAATATAATCCAAAAGTTCGGTATCAAAAAGGTTTTTCTGATGGTACATCTGGTTTATGCACTGGTCAATTTTTCGCTTTTTCTGCTGGGGCGCAGTTTGATTGCCGGTGATTTGATCTATTACCTGGTCGGCGGCATATTGTTTATTTACAGTATTACTTTTGCTTGCGCCAATATTTCAACTTCCAGCGAAATGATGGCGCTGGCCACTCCCGGCAACAAAGTTATGGCTATGGCATTCTGCAATGCGTTTTACTACAGCGGCATGGGATTATCCAGATTAATGACCTCGTTGATCCTCGGATCGGGGGCGCTGGCGGCAAACTGGGCGATCGGCAGCATGGCGTTTACGCATTATCAAACATTATTTTTGCTTTACGCGGTGTGTATTCTGTTTGCCGCAGCTTTGCTGGTGGTGGTGCCGGCGGTTTTTCCCAAGGGCGAATATATTTATATCGGCAGATGATGTTTTTGAGCAACTGCGGCAAAAATGGTTGATTCCGCCGCAGTTGCGCCCGGGGCTGAAATGTTACTTTTTACAAGAATTTTTCAGGATCTTCGATAAGCGTACCGAGCAGAAATCCGGGCCGCACATGGTGCAATATTCTCCGCCATGCAGGTTGGGCTGATTGCTGGCCTGCAGTGCTTCGGTGCGATATTGCCGGGCGCGAGCCGGATCGATGGCCAACTCGAATTGCTTTTCCCAGTCAAACGATTCGCGGGCATCGCTGATGGCATCGTCGCGCCATCTTGCACCGGGCTTTTTCAGCGCTACATCAGCGGCATGAGCGGCAATGCGGAACGCCATGATGCCGCGGCGGACATCTTCATCATCGGGCAAGCCGATATGTTCTTTGGGCGTAACATAACAAAGCATGGCCGCACCGTGAAAAGCCCCCATCATGCCGCCCATAGCTCCAACCAGATGATCATAACCGGGCGCGCAGTCGATTACCACCGGACCAAGAATATAAAATGGTGCGTCGTTGCAAACTGCCTGTTCGCGCTGCATATTCATGGCAATTTCGTCCAGCGGAATATGCCCCGGGCCTTCGATCATTACCTGAACTCCGGCCTGCCGGCAGCGTTGAGCCAGTTCGCCCAGCACATCCAGTTCACTGAATTGAGCTTCGTCGGAGGCGTCGGCCAGACATCCGGGGCGCAAACCATCGCCCAGCGACAAAGTTACATCGTATTGAGCGCAAATATCCAATATCCGGTCAAACGCGGTATAAAACGGGTTTTCGCAATCATTTTCCACCATGTGCGCGGCAATCAAGGCGCCGCCGCGGCTGACGATGCCGAGCTTGCGTTTCAGCGCTGCGGGCAGGTGTTTTTGCAGCAACCCGGCGTGAATGGTCATATAATCAACGCCCTGTTCCGCCTGTTCGCGGATAATGGTCAGCAGATTTTCTCCGGTCAGACCTTGCCGGGTATAGCGGGCCACCAGTTCGTAGATCGGTACGGTGCCGACCGGAATGGTTGACTGGGCAAGAATGGAGCGGCGGATCAATGGAATGTCGCCGCCGGTACTCAAATCCATCACCGTATCGGCGCCGTAAGTCAGGACAGATTGGAGTTTTTTCAGCTCGCCGGCAGCGGTTCCGGTCAGGGATGAGTTACCGATATTGGCATTGATCTTGGTGTAAAGGTCGCGTCCGATACCCATTGGCTGCAGATTGCGGTGGTTGATATTGCACGGTATGACTATACGGCCATCGGCTACGCCCTGAAGAATAAAATCTTCAGAACGATGTTCTTTTTGAGCTACGACCGCCATAGCCGGGGTCACGATACCGCGTCTGGCGGCTTTGAGTTGGGTGTCTTTTGACATATTCTTTTCTCCTTTGAGTTGAGAAATCCGAATATGCTGGGTACGGAAAGTCTTTTCCGGTTGGAAAAAGGATTGCTTCTCTCCCTACGTCGGCATGATCCGAATCAGGTTTAATGGGTCGAAACTGGCAGTTTCCTCTCAGCCCGTAACTCACGGACTCCCCAGTGAACTACCTAATATAGTTCACCAAAAACGCTTTTGCAAATTTTTTTACAACCATGCTTGAAAAAAAATAAAAAGGTGTTAAATTATAGTTAGATATTTTTTTATCAATATAAAAATACTCAACTATTAACCTTTAAGGTGATGCAAATGGCAGAAATGGCGAAAGCGGCGGTGCTGACTGCACCGGGAGTGTTTGAATTCCGCGAATATCCGATTCCGGAAATCAATGACGACGAAATGATTATCAAAGTTCAGGGCTGCGGTGTTTGCGGTACCGACGGGCACGAATACAAGCGCGATCCCTTCGGTCTTTGCCCGGTGGTTTTGGGGCACGAAGGTTCCGGCGAAATCATCAAGATGGGTAAAAACATCACTGTTGACTCGGCCGGTAAGCCGGTCAAGGTGGGCGACAGCATCGTTACTTGCATTATTCCCTGCGGCGAATGCAGTGCGTGCAAAAATACTCCGGCCCGTACCAATCTGTGCGAAAGCGTCGGTGTTTACGGTTTGTTCCCCGATGACGAAGTGCATCTGAACGGTTATTTTGCCACACACATGAAGATCCGTAAAGGTTCGACTTTCTTCAATGTCAGCGATATGACTCTGGATCAGCGTCTGCTGGTCGAGCCGTCCGCAGTGGCTGTTCACTGTGTGGAACGTGCCAAGACCACGGGTTTGCTCAACTTCAACACCAAAGTTCTGGTGCAGGGCGCGGGCCCGATCGGTCTGTTGGTGATGGCCGTACTGCGCACGCTGGGGATCGAAAATCTCATCGCGGTGGACGGCAACGACAATCGTTTGGAAATCGCCAAAACCATGGGGGCTTCGCAGGTTTATAACTTTACCAAGTATGAATCGTTTGATGCGATGCTGGCTGACATCAAGGCCAACAACGCCGGATTTGCTGCTGACTTTGTTTTCCAGTGTACTGGCGTGGCTCAAGCCGGTGCCAATGCCTGGAAGCTGATCCGCCGCGGTGGCGGTCTGTGCGAAGTCGGTTTCTTTATGGATGGCGGCAACTGCTCGATCAACCATCACTTTGACCTCTGCAACAAAGAAGTTACGGCGGTGGGTTCGTGGGTGTACACTCCGCAGGATTATCCGACGACCTTTGCGTTCCTCAAGCGTGCGGCCGGAATCGGTTTGCCGGTGGAACAGCTGGTAACGCACCACTTCCCGCTGGATCAGATCAAAGATGCGTTGGAAGCCAACGTGACCATGGCCGGAATCAAGATCGCTGTGGTCAACGAATAAGCTGAACAGAGAGTTTATTCAAGCCCGGTATTCTGCGGAATATCGGGCTTTTTTATATAAAGTTCAACGAAAGAAGCGAAAATGATTTGCTTTTTGGAAAATTGCGGTTATATTAAAAAACATTGAACATCATATCTTGATGCTCCGGCATAGCTCAGCGGTAGAGTAGGTGGCTGTTAACCACTTGGTCCCTGGTTCGAATCCAGGTGCCGGAGCCACTTTTATTTTAAATCCATTTAAAATAAAAGTGGATCGGTAAAGCTGGATTTGCGGAAATGGCAACATTTCCGCATTTTTTGTGAAACAAAAAACGAACCAAACCCCGAAGGGGTGGTTCGACCCCGCAGGGGAGCCGCGCAGCGGCAATACCAGGTGCCGGAGCCATTTTTTTTTGCTTCATATCGCGGCGCAGCTTGGGCCTTGACGGCGTCGCTCATTTCGGTCACATACTGGGGTATGCTCCCTCATTCGCTCCTTGCAAAACCCAATCTGCATCCGCGCTATTTCGCAAAAACAGTCGGTTAGCGGGCGGGGTGTGTCGGCCGCTGGGGCGGCCGACCGGCGCGGCAAAGCCGCGCCACGCTCGCGGGCGGCCTCCGGCCAGACCGCTTGCGCTCCGAGTGCGGGGATTGATGGGCCACCGGCTGGTGCCGGGCGGCGGCATTGCTACGCTCGCCGCACAATGCTATGTCATAGACCGGCGACTGGTGTCGCCCGGCGGCATTGCTTCGCTCGCCGCCCCATGCTATGTTATAGACCGGCGACTGGTGTCGCCCGGCGGCATTGCTATCGCTCGCCGCCCCATGCTATGTCATAGACCGGCGACTGGTGTCGCCCGGCGGCATTGCTGCGCTCGCCGCCACGCTCGCGCGATTGCTTCGCTCCGCGCTCTCGCTCCGGGAGCAGGGGGATGGGCCACCGGCTGGTGCCGGGCGCGGCATTGCTTCGCTCGCCGCCCTAATGCTATGTTGCAGACCGGCGACTGGTGTCGCCCGGCGGCATTGCTATCGCTCGCCGCCATAAGGCTATGTTGCAGACCGGCGGCTGGTGCCGGGCGGCGGCATTGCTACCGCTCGCCGCCATAAGGCTATGTTGCAGACCGGCGGCTGGTGCCGGGCGGCGGCATTGCTTCGCTCGCCGCCCAATGCTATGTTGCAGACCGGCGACTGGTGTCGCCCGGCGCTCCCCGGCGGCAAGAATCGTCCTGCAACTCTTACTGCCGCCGTCTATTCTGCTGCCCGCGAATCGCGGAGAACCCAACCACCGACTGGCGCCGGAAGGTGATGAGTTTAGCCGGATGAATGTGTTTTTTGTTAAAATTTGTTTGTTTTTTATAAAAAATAGCTTTTTTATTGATTTTTTGATTTGCTTTTTTTTGAAATACAGCTATATTAATTGAACAAGGAAGATGTGCGAGTGTAACTCAGCTGGTAGAGTATCACGTTGCCAACGTGACTGTCGACGGTTCGAATCCGTTCACTCGCTCCATTTTTACCTTTCATCTTTAAGGTGCGAGTGTAACTCAGCTGGTAGAGTATCACGTTGCCAACGTGACTGTCGACGGTTCGAATCCGTTCACTCGCTCCATTTTTTTATTTTGATTTTTGAAAATACTTCCGCTACTTTAAGAATTGTGTCATGCAGTTTGATCGCAGTATTGCTAAACGTTTTGTTTGTTTTCTGATAGGATTAAGTGTGGCCGGTTTGGGCGTGGCATTAAGTACCAGACCGGGCTTGGGGACTTCGCCGATAACCAGTTTGCCTTATGTAACGACTTTTGCATTCCCCTGGACTTTGGGTATGGCGACCGTGGCAGTGAATATCTTTTTTATTTTTCTGCAGATGATCATACTTAAAACGTATTTTCAGTGGAAACTCTTCTGGCAGCTGCCGACTTTGCTGCTGTTCGGCGGATTTATTGACGGCGGAATGTTTTTGACTTCGTTTTTTATTTCGGAAAATTATCTGCTGCGGGTGGGCGAAGAAATAATCGGCTGCGTGGTGCTGGCATCCGGCATCGGTCTGCTGTTGGCTGCTGACATCTCTTTTATGCCGGGCGATGGCTTGATCAAAACCGTGTCGCAGGTGTATAAAGTGCCGTTCGGTACGGTAAAGGTTTGTTTTGACTCTTCTATTGTTATATCGGCTATTGTTTTTTCGCTGATATTTTTCCGCAACATAACCGGCGTGCGCGAAGGTACTTTGCTGGCGGCTGTGCTGGTGGGGTGGTTTATCCGTCTGCAGCAGCCGTGGATTCAGAAAATAAAATCATACTGCAATAATTGAGATCAACAACTTCCGCTGAAAACGCCGCAGCAGCAGCTGAAATCTGATCTGTTGCAGTTGATATAAACTTATTTTATAATTTTATTGCAATTTGTCTGTCAGAAATCACTTTTTTATATTGCTTTAGCGTAAATCAAAACCACCGGCTTAGCCGGTGGTTTTGATTTATTTTCTGGTGTGTTTGACACTTTCGCGCGCTTTTTGGAACAAGGCGTAAAGCGGCGGAATGAATGCCACCCCCAGCACGGTAGCTGTAAGCATACCCCAGAACGTGGTCGTGCCGATCACCCGGCGGCTTTCCGCACCGGCTCCGGAGGCAAACAACAGCGGCAATACCCCGAAGATAAAACTCCATGCCGTCATCAAAACTGCCCGGTAACGGTAGTTGGCACCGTTGAGTGCGGCCCGGACGATGGATTTACCGGCTGAACGTTCCTGCATGGAAAATTCCACCATCAGGATCGTACTCTTGGCGCACAAGCCGATCAACATGATCAAACCGAGCTGGGCGTAAATATCCAACAGCATATTATTCAGCCAGAGTGCCGCCAGTCCGCCCAGTGAAGCGAATGCCACCGAGAGGATCACCGGAAGCGGCACGGTCCACGACTCGTATTGCGCCACCAGGAAGAGGTAGCCGAATATCACTGCCAGAGTCATCAAAAGCAGGATGCGGCCGTCGTTGTTGCGTTCCTGATAACTCATATCGGTCCAGGCTACGTTATACTCTTTGGGGAATTCCTGTTCGACCATTTTTTCGATTTTGTCCATGATTGCAGTCGTGGACGCGCCGGGAACCGGGATCACGGTGATCGCCGCGGACATGTTTTGATTGAAACGTTCGATCTTGCGGGCGCCCAGTTGGATTTCGGGCGTGCAGAACGCTTCCAGCGGCACTTGATCGCCCTGATCATTTTGTACCATCAATTCTTCAAGCGCGTTCAAACTGGAGCGCTCATCGCCATCGAGCTGAACTTTTACTTTGAACGAGTAGCCGTTGATATTGAAGTCATTGATGTACAAGCTGGCAAAACTGCTCTGCAGATAAGTCATGATCCGATCGGCGGAAATACCCAGCTCATCGGCCATACCGCGGTCGGTATTCAAAAAGATCTGCGGTGTGCGGGCATTGAATCCGCTGAAAGCAAACGCAACTTCCGGCATTATTTCCTTATTGTTGAGCATACCCAGCAATTTGCCCATCTGCTGTTCAAACTGCTGCGGAGAGTCGCCGCCGGAGGTACGGAAGGCAAACGTTACCCCGCCGGTAATCCCCAGCCCCATGATCGCCGGCGGTTGGAATGCGCGGACTTCGGCCTGGGCAACACTGCCGCCGGCTTCCATGATCTTTTGACGGATCGCAGCAATGGATTTATCCGGGGTGGTGCGTTCGTTCCAGTCATCCAGCGAAACGATGGCAAAACCGAGGTTTTCGCTGGCGCCGGACATGATGGAAAAACCGGCTACGCTGATCGTTTCGCGCACGCCGTCGATAGCTTCGACCTTGCCGCTGAAATCTTTCATGGCAGTGATGGTACGATTCAAAGAGGCTCCGGGCGGAAGTTCGACTTCGCACATCAGCACGCCTTTGTCCTCATCGGGCAGGAAGCCGCCTTTGAGGTCTTTACCCAGATAATAGTTGGCCGCCAGCACCGCAAGCATCAAAACCACCGCCAGGATCAGGCGCCGGATCATCACCCGGCTCAAGACCAGAAAACTGGATTTGGTGGAATCAAGGCCGCGGTCAAACCAGCGGAACAGGAAGAATTTTTTCTTTTTGATTTTATCGGCCGGACGCAAGATAAGAGCGCACAGCGCCGGACTCAAAGTCAGCGCGTTGAAGGCCGAAATACACAGCGATATACACATAGTAACTGCAAACTGCATATAGATCGTTCCCACTATGCCGCCGTAAAAACCGATCGGGGCATAGATCGCCGCCGATACCAGTGTGGCCGCCATTACCGGGCCGGTGATCTGTTTCATGCTTTTGCGGGTGGCTTCGCGCGGGGAGAGTTTTTCTTCTTCGATGATGCGCATGGTATTTTCCACCACCACAATTGCATTATCCACCAGCGAACCGATCACCAGAATAAGCCCGAACATGGTCAGCACGTTGATCGAATAGCCCAAGACGGCCATAAAGAAAAATGTACCCAGCAGCGAAACCGGGATCGCCAGTGCCGGAACCAGTGTGGCCCGCCAATCCTGCAAAAAGACGTAAGTAATGATTACTACCAATATCAGAGTCATAACCAGAGTCATGGCGATTTCCTGCACGTTGACCATAATATAATGGGTCGGGTCGTAAGAGAGGTGCGCTTTTACCCCCTTGGGAAAGCGTTTTTTCAACTCTTCAAGCGTTTGGTTGGCATCTTTTACCAAGTTGACCGCGTTGGCACCATCCTGCCGGTAAATCGCCAAGGCAATACAATTGCTGCCGTTAAAGAACCCCTCATCGGTGTAACGTTCGGCGCCGAGTTCCAGCCGGGCGATGTCGCTTAATTTGATCTGTTCGCCGTGTTCGCCGGTGCCGATAATGATATTGCCGAATTCTTCAACCGTGCGCAAACGGCCGGTAACGTCGATTTTCAACTGCAAGTGTTCATTGGCTTTTTCGGCGCCCAGACTGCCGGCGGCGGCCGGGATATTCTGGGCGGCGATCTTGCCGATGACCATTTCGGGCGAGAGTTTGCGCGAAGCCATTTCCATCGGATCGAGCCACACGCGCATACAGTAGTTGCGCTCGCCGAGGATTTCCACATACCCCATACCCGGCAGACGGGCAAAGGTGTCTTTAACGTTCATCCGCACATAGTTGGCCAATCCCAGCAGATCCAGTTCGCTGCCATCTGTTTGAAAAACGTATACCCCGATCATGTCGGTGGATTGCTTTTTGGTCGTGATGCCGATCTGCTTGACTGTTTCCGGCAGCTGGGCTTCGGCGCGCTGAACTGCGTTTTGCACGTTTACCGTGGCAATGTCGGAGTTAACACCGGGTTTGAAAGTCAAGGTAAGAGTGTAGTTGCCGTTGTTGTCGCTCTCGCTTTTAAAATATAACAAATCTTCGATACCGTTGACCTGTTCTTCTATGACCCCGGCTACGGTTTCGCTGATGACTTGCGAGGTGGCGCCCGGGTACATGGCGGTAACTTTGACCGTGGGCGGCGCGATTTCCGGGTATTCGGCGATCGGCAGCTGCAATAAGCAGATCGCCCCCACCAGTGCGGTTACGATCGAAATAACAAAGGCAAACTTGGGCCGGTCAATAAAAAATGCTGCAAACATGGCTTATTTCCCCGCAAAAACCTGTTCCGCGTCAACCGGAACCACCGGCATACCGGGCTGAATTTTGTGAGTACCGTCAACCACCACGACTTCGCCGGGGCGGACGCCTTCAAGAATGACCTGACGGCCGTTGATGGTGGCGCCGAGTTTGACTTTGCGCTTTTCGGCAACATTATTCTGATCCAGCACATACACGCTGCAGCCGTCGTTTTCCATCAATAAAGCCGAGGGCATAACCGTTACTTTACCTTCAGCATTTTGAGCTTCGCTGCTTAACAAAACCGTAACAAAACTGCCTGGCAGCAGATCGTGTTTGCGGTTGGGGAAAGTGGCCCACATGGTAATGGTGTTGCTTTTGGTGTTGATTTTGTTGTTGACCAGTGTTACCCGGGCGATTTCTCCGGCTACAGTACCATCGGCCAGTTTGACTTGAACCGCAGCCTGTTTTTGGATGTTGGCAAGCCCGCCGAAATCCCGTCGCAGAGCGCGTTCGCTGATACTGAACTTGACATAAATAGGTGAAATCTGCTGGATATCGACCAGCATACCGCTTTGCGGGGTGATAAGGTTGCCCTCCGAAAAACGGCTTTTGCCGATTATGCCGGATACCGGAGCGGTTATCCGGGTATAAGAGAGGGTGTTTTCGGCATCGCGCAGCGAGGCTTCAAGACGTTTTTTATTGGCCTTGGCCACTTTGATCTCCATAAGCGCCTGCTCCTGGGCGGCAATGGCCACTACGTTGCTCTGCAGCAATTTGTTTTTGCGCTGATATTCTGATTCTGCAAATTTTATAGTGGCTTCCTGCGCTTCGATCTGGGCTTTCAGTATATCTACGGCGGCCCGGTAAGTGGTATCTTCTATTTCATACAAAAAATCACCGGCTTTGACCATGGCGCCTTCGGTAAAATGGGTTTTTATCAGGGTTCCGGATACACGCGGCATGATGTTTACGCTGTTTACCGCCTCAACCGAGCCGATATATCGCCGGTGCGAACTCTCTGAAAAAGTGGCCGCTTTTTCGACCACCACCGCCGGAGCCGGCCTGTTTCCGGCGTCGGAAGCCATTGAAATTACAATAGTTTGGCTCAAAATCAAGCCGGATGCTATCAACGTGATAACTCTTTTCATTACACCCTCCTGTATGGTTTATTATTAAAGAAATATTGTTTAATATAGCACGGAAATATATGATTGTCAAGTGCTTATAGAGTATACTCGTGTTTGCAAAAAGTTGTAAATACAGGTTTTTAAGCATAAGTTACAACTTGAAAAAAATTAAAAAAAGTTTTTACAGACTATATTTGAATAATAAAAAAAACAACCGGTAAAATAGAAATTAAAGTCGGATTTTATACTGAAAATAATCATATTGCCAGTCGATCTTCAGGGAGTGTTGATAAATACTACTGGTGATTTGAAAACAATTGCATTGTAACAATGAAAAAAATATTGATTTTCCGGAAATGACGGGGCGATGCAAGATTTTCCGGATTTCAACCGGATACCGGCAGAACTATGACCGATACACAACCTGATTCAGCCGTCATTAAAGATGGCGGCTATCCGACGGTCGTTGTGCCGTGGTGGTTGCGTGAACTTGCCGCCCGTGAGTTGATGGCAGGCGGCTGCCGGGAATCCCGGGGCGCTTGTCCGATTCGTCTGATAAGTCCGATCTCTCATCGTGGCGCCGCCAACTGAAAAACATTCCGGGCTGCTGCAGAAACTTGTAAGTTCTGCAGCAGCCCGGTTCGTATCAACCCAAAATGTTTTGAGCTTTGATGGCGGATTTTAACGATCAGAAATCGTCGTCTTCTTCATCCAAATCGTCATCAAAGTCGTCGAAGTCATCGTCATCTTCGTAGAACGCATCATCGTCGTAGGCGTCATCGTCGTAATCTTCGTCGTCTTCATCGAGATAACCGTATTCGTCATCTACCAGTTCGTCCAGATCATCGTAGCCTTCTTCGTCGCCCAAATATCCGCCGCCGGCGGAAAGCAACGCTCCGCACTCCGGACAGCATCCGTCTTCGGCTTCAATTTCGCGCTCACTGACTTCAGCCATGCAATAACGGCAAATCGTCATATACTTTTCTCCTGATTGTTTTACAGCATTAAACTGACTGTTGATCTTTGTGCAATATAGCAAGGTTAATGGATTTGTCAAATCTTTTTTGCAAAATTTTCCAACAGAATCACACTATTTTGACGAAAGAATGTATTTTTCAGGATTTTTAGCGGAAAAAATTGCACTTTTTTGAATGAATTTGCTTGCTATTTTTTATTTTAGATATTAAATTAGTCCAAATGAGGGATTCGGTTCCGATTTTTTTTACCCTCTGGTAAGATTTGATCTTGTGTAATTTATTGACCAAATACGGAGTAGATTGATGAAAATAGAATGCCCCCAGTGCGGACAGCACTACGATGTTGATTCCAGTATGCTTGATCGCCATTTCCGCTGTACAGAGTGTAAAACTTTCTTTTTGGGCTTGAACGCCAAAACGGTCAAAGAGGTAAAGTATAAGCGCGTTGAACACGCAGCTGATGATTCAACCGGGGCAACTGAAGAAAATAATGCTGCTCCGGCAGACAGTCCGGTCGGGAAGACCGATGAGTCTGAAGTTAAATTGCCGGCGGCCGATCCGGAGAATGAGAACACAAATGATAAAAGTTTGGATGAAAAAATCGCTGCGGCTTTTCCGGAAGAAGAGATGCCAACTTATTCCCGCACGGCATTCAAGGCCGGCAGTTTGGAACGTATCGGCATTGTGGCCGCATTATTGATGTGTGTATTTTTGATCATTCTGCTGCTGGTGTGCAATTCGCGTTTGAATGATGTAAGTGCGCGTTTGCGGGCAATGAGAAGCGAAAATACTTCTCTGCAGGGCAAACTGGAACAGCAGGAACGCCTGATCGCCCGGCAGGATAAAAGAGTTGGTGCGGTGGAAGAAAAGTTCATTTGGGTGGATCGCTGGAGCGGAGAAGTTGATAAAAAACTGCAGAATGATTCTTTGCAGAAGCAGTTGACGGTTCAGGGCGAAACATTGCGCAAGCTCGAAAGCCGCCTGGCAGAGCAAACTGCGGTAAGTAAAGAGTTGGAAAAGCAAGTCAGTTCGCTGGTGGAAGCCCGGCGGCAGGCGGTTGCCAACAATAAGAAAAACAGCTCAAGCGGCGATGAAGACGATATCAGTGCCGTGGAGCGCTCCAGCGGTAATTCCGGCAGTCAGTATGTGCCGCGCCGCAGATGATCAGGCGACGAGTTGCGGGTAACTGCTGAAAAAAAATCTTAAAAATTTTTTCTGCCTCTTGTAAAGAATGTTTTGTTAAATTATATTATTTAAACATATAATTTTCACACAAGAGGTTTTTTATGGAAAAAATCAGAGTTCTGGTCGTTGGTTACGGCAATGTCGGCCGCGGTGTTCTGCTGTCGCTGGCCAACCAGGAGGATATGGAAGTCGTTGGTATTGCCACCCGTTCGGTGGAACGGGTCAAAAAGAGCGTAAGTGATCTGCCGGTGGTGTCGATCAACGATCCGGCTGAATTTATGAAACTTTCGCCCGATGTGGCCATCTTGTGCGGCGGCAGCAAAAACGATTTGCCGCAGCAGGGGCCGGAATTGGTAAAATACCTCAACACTGTAGACAGTTTTGATAACCACAGCTGCATACCGCAGTATCATGCAGCAATGGATGCGGCGGCTAAAGCCTCCGGCCATACGGCGGTGATTTCCACCGGTTGGGATCCGGGGATCTTTTCGCTGGAACGGACTCTGGCCAACGCATTTCTGCCCGGAGCGCGTTCTTACGGCTTTTACGGACTTTCTCCGGCCGGCGGCTTGAGCATGGGCCACAGCGATGCGCTGCGCACGATCAAAGGCGTGGCCGATGCCCGGCAGTTCACTCACGCGGTAACTGAATCTATTGATAAAGTACGCAAAGGCGAAAATCCGGCATTTGATGCCGGCGATATGCACACCAGAGAGTGCTTTGTGGTGCTTGAAGAAGGAGCTGATGCCGCCGCTATCGAAGCCGAGATCAAGGCGATGCCCGGCTACTTTGCTCCTTACAAAACGACCGTGAATTTTGTAAGTCAGGAAGAACTCAACAGCAAATACAGCGGTTTTCCGCACGATGGCTGCGTGGTGGCTGCTGCGACCACCGGCAACGGCAATCCGGCTACGGTCGAATACCGCTGCAAATGGGGTTCCAACCCGGAAGCTACGGCCAATGTGCTGGTGGCCCACGCCCGGGCCGCAGTGCGCATGAATAAAAATGGCGATATTGGCGCCAAAACGATTCTGGATATTCCGCCGAAAATGCTTTCACCGTTGAAATATGAAGAATTATTGAAAAAATTTATGTAAAAGAAGAGTTTACGACTTGTAAAATCTTAAAATTGTGATAAATTAATCGAACTTGGATTTTAACGGAGTGTTGTGCGCCCAACCCGATCGGCAGTGCAATGCGTAAGTTGAAGTGACAGGTAATAAGCAATCAACCAGTATTCATTAACCAAAAGAAGAACAAGAATGAAAACTTATCTGGCAAAAGTCGGAGAAGTCCAGCGTGAATACATCCTGTTCGACGCTTCTGAAGCCCCCGTGGGCCGTCTGGCGGTCATGATCGCCAACGCTCTGCGCGGCAAGGACAAACCGACCTTCACTCCGCACATTGATACCGGTGCTTTCGTCATCGTGGTCAATGCCGAAAAGGCTGTCTTTACCGGCAGCAAGAACGAAAACAAGACCTACGTCGATTACACTGGCTACCGCAGCGGCCGCAAGGAATACACCGCTAAAGAGATCCGCGAAAAGGATCCGGCCCGTTTGATCAAATCGGCGGTTTGGGGCATGATGCCGCACGGCCGTCTGGGCCGTCAGCAGTTTGCCAAACTCAAGGTTTATGCCGGTGCGGAACACCCGCACGCTGCGCAGAACCCCCGCAAGATCACCGTCAAGTAAGGAGAAGAAATCATGGCTAACAGCAACGAAATTCTCGCTACCGGACGGCGTAAGTGCGCGGTTGCCCGTGTCCGCATGGTTCCGGGGACCGGCAAAGTCACGGTCAATGGCAAAAACTGGGAAGAATATTTTACCACCGAAGCTCTGCGCGGTTTTATCGCCCAGCCCTTCGTGGTCAGCTCCACGGTCGACAAGTTCGACCTGAACGTGCGTCTGGATGGCGGCGGTATGTCCGGTCAGGCCGGTGCAATGCGTCATGGTATTGCCCGCGCGCTGGTCGCTTATGATGAATCCTACCGCGCTATTCTCAAAACCAACGGCATGATGACCCGCGATTCCCGCGTCAAAGAACGCAAGAAGGCCGGTCAGCCGGGCGCCCGCAAGCGCTTCCAGTTCTCGAAACGCTAAAAGTTTTTTTCGACTGGAAAATTCTTTCTATGGGGTCCGACTCAAATCGGTCCCCATTTTTTGTGTTTTCCGGGCAATAAAAGCCCGGTATTTAATGGAAAGTTGTGTTGTAAATGGCTGAAAAAGTTAAAGTTGCAGTCGTTGGTGCTTCCGGTTACTCCGGCGAAGAGCTGGTGCGTTTGCTGCTCAAGCACCCCAATGTTGAGTTGACCGCGATCACCTCGCGGGCCAATGCCGGCAAAAGTATTGGCGAAGTTTATCCGAGATTTGCCAAAAGTACGCTCAAGTTCTGCAATCCGGATGTAAGTGAACTGGCAAAACTGGCCCAGGTGGCGTTTCTGGCGCTGCCGCACGGTTTGGCTACTGAATACGCCATTCCGCTGCTGGAAGCCGGTTTGATCGTCATTGATATTTCCGCGGACTTCCGTTTGCGCAGTACTGCCAAGTACGAAGAATACTACGGTGCGCCGCACCCGTCGCCGGAACTGCTCAAGCAGGCGGTCTACGGTCAGCCCGAACGCTATCGCGAACAGCTCAAGAGTGCCAATCTGGTGGCTTGTGCCGGTTGCTATCCGACCAGCAGTATTCTGCCGTCGGCGCCGTTGCTGGAGCGCAAACTGGTCAGCACCGAAGGAATCATTATTTGCAGTGCCTCCGGGGTCAGCGGCGCGGGCCGCAAAGTGGCCGAAGCATACATTTTCCCGGAATGTAACGAAAGTTTCAAGGCTTACGGCGTGGTCGGACACCGCCACACCCCTGAAATCGAACAGGAATTTGCCGTGGCCGCCGGTGTCGATGAGCTGAAGCTCAACTTTATTCCGCATCTGGCGCCGTTCAACCGCGGCATCAACTCCACGATCATTTATAATCTGATGCCGGGAGTTACGCTGGAAGATGTACAGAAGGCTTACGAAGAAGCCTACGGCAACGAACAGTTTGTCATGGTGCTGCCGCCGAAAAAGACGGCTGATGTCAAGTATGTTACCATGAGCAACTGCTGCCAGATCGGTTATAATATCGATCCGCGCACCAACAAGCTGATCGTTACATCTTGCATTGACAATCTGACCAAAGGTGCATCCGGTCAGGCTATCCAGTGCATGAATATCCGGCTGGGGTTGCCGGAAAACGCGGGTCTGCTTTAAGATTTGCTGCGGAAACGGTTTTTAATAAGCCGTTTCCGCTTTTTTCTTTTATGGATCAACTATGCTCAATTACCTGAAAATCAAAAATCTGGCTTTGATTGCCAATGCCGAAGTCGAGTTTTCCGGCGGATTCAATGTCGTTACCGGCGAAAGCGGTTCCGGCAAAACCGTGCTGTTGAACACCGTGGCGCTGCTGACCGGCCGGCGGGCCGACAAAAATCTGTTGCGGGCAGGGTGTTCGCGCTGCGAGCTGGCCGCCGAGATATTGGTCGATGCCCGGCGCAATCCGGAGGTGATCGCAGAATTGGAAAAATCCGGTATTGAGTTTGAAGATGCACCGATGGTGCCGATCCAGCTGCGGCGGACTTTTACTGCCAGCGGCAACCGTAATTTTTTGAACGATTCGCCGGTGAACATTGCCACGCTGAAGAAAATCGGCGATCTGCTTATTGATGTACACAGTGCCAACGAGCATCATACACTTATGCACCGTTCCCGGCAGTTGGAACTGCTGGACCGGTTTGGTAATTTGAAAAATCTGCGCGATGAATATCAGGCGCATTATCACGCACTCAAGGCATTGAAAAAGGAGTGCGAAGAGCTTTTAAGCGGTCTGCCCAGCGCGGACGAGGCCGAAACATTGCGGGGGATCGTGGACGAAATTTCTGCGGTCAATCCGCAGCCCAACGAAGATGAAGAACTGGCCGTGCGCCACAAAACGGCCGCCAATGCCCACGAAATATTGCAGATCGTCCGTAATTCGGTAACTGCATTGAACGAGAGCGACAACTCGCTGATCGACAATCTTTCCGGCATCTACCGGGAGTTGTCGGAACTGCCCCGGCTGGGCGGCAATGAGGCCGAAAAATTCCTGACCGATCTGGAACTGATCCGCGAAAGTATAGAAAACCTGGCTTCGGAACTGGAGATTTATTCCGGCCGGATCGAGCTGGACGAAGAAGCCTTTGCAGCGCTGGAAAACCGCTTGAGCATTATCTATACACTGAAACGTCATTACGGGCCGAGTTTGGAAAGTGTGATCAACCGTTGGCAGGAAGCTGAAAAAAGGTTGGAACTCTATAAAGATTTTGCCCGCAAACAAAAAGAGTGCAATGACCGGATCGCCGCGGCCGAAAAAAATTTGATCGCGGCCGGGAAAAAACTTTCGCAGGCCCGGAAATCTGCTGCAGAAAAATTGTCGCAGGCAGTAAGCGCAAAACTTAAAGTGCTTGGGTTTGAATATAATGTTTTTTCTGTTGATTTTGCTGAACACGATCCGGAATTGGCGGGTATGGATGTGGTGGATATGGTATTTTCGGCCAATCCCGGATTGACTCCGGCGCCGTTGCGGCTGGTGGCCAGCTCCGGCGAAATCGCCCGGGTCATGCTGGCGATCAAAGCGGTGCTGGCCGATGCGGATGCGGTTCCGGTGCTGATATTTGACGAAATCGATGTCAATATCGGCGGAGCTACCGGGAGCCGGGTAGGCGAAGAGCTGTTGGCGCTGTCGCGGCACCGGCAGTTGTTGTGTATATCGCATCTTCCGCAGGTGGCAGCACAGGCTGAATACCATTACGCCGTAAGTAAACATATTGAAAATGAGGAAGTTTTTGGCGCCATTACTCTGCTGGATGAGGCCGGTCGGGTGGAAGAAATCGCCCGGATGCTGGGCGGAACTGACGCGGCAAGGCAGCACGCCAGAACGTTGCTGAAAAATTAACCGGAGCAGCTGTTATGAATAAAAATATTGAATCAACGACTCGGAGCAAAATGTCGCAAGCAACCTCACGCCGGTGGTATGGCCGCTGGATAGCACCCGATTTGCTTATTCATAACGAAAAAGAAGCGCCGGCGCCGCGTTTGCGCGGCGAATTCAATTTGGATTCATTGCCGGAAAAAGCTGAACTTTATCTGGCCGGCGTCGGCTGGCACGAGTTGTATATCAATGGTCAGCGGCCGGATGACCGGGTGTTGGCCCCCGCACCGTCGCAGTTTGATAAACATGTGCATTATCTGGTGTACGATGTGCAAACGCTGCTGCAAAAAGGCACTAATGTTATAGAAGTCATTCTGGGGAACGGCTGGTACGATTGCGGCACTGCAACCAAGTGGCGTACTGAACACACTCCGTGGCGCGATACGGTCAAACTGTGCTGCGACTTGCTGGTCGATGACCGGGTTGTGTTTTACAGTAATAACAGCTGGAGTTGGACCACAACTCCGATCGTTTTTAACGAGCTGCGCAACGGCGAAACTTACGATGCCCGGCTGGAGGGAACAGCTGCGGAAT
This sequence comes from Lentisphaerota bacterium, assembly GCA_015061695.1. GTDB lineage: Bacteria > Verrucomicrobiota > Lentisphaeria > Victivallales > Victivallaceae > SIG78. The sequence goes on along the minus strand of SUWA01000001.1, from coordinate 8,573 downwards.
GGAAAAAAGTTGCCATAGTGCCATCTCCCGGCGGTATTCCGGTGTTGGAAACTGCTCCTCCTTGCCGGATAACCCGTTATTTTGAGCCCTGTGGAGTGAACAAACTTGATGCGTTTGATACGGTATACGATTTCAGCATCAATATGAGCGGTGTTTGTTCGATCGATGTATCCGGGCCGGCCGGCGCGGAAATCTGGATCGATTATGGCGAAACTTTGCGGAAAAACGGCGATATAGATAATGCCGATTTTATAATGTTTATCAATAGCGGTAATTTCCAGCGCGATAAATTCATTCTCAAAGGCGAGGGCGTGGAACATTTTCAACCCCGTTTTACCTACCATGGGTTCCGTTATGCCAAAGTTCGGGTATTTTCTCCGGAAGTGGTTGTGCATCAGATCCGGGCGGCATTTATTCATACTGATTTTGCGGTTGCCGGATCGGTCGAATGCAGCGATGCAACTTTGAGCGCACTGCAAAAAATGACATTGCAAAGCTACCGCTCCAATTTTGTGGGCATCCCCACCGATTGCCCGCATCGGGAAAAGAATGGCTGGACAGGCGATGCCATGCTGGCAATGGATTGCGGTTTGTGGAACTTTGATTGTGCCAATGCCTGCCGGGATTTTCTGCAAACAGTTATTGATACTCAACGCCCGTCGGGGCAGTTGGCGGCAGTCGCGCCGACCGGTATATTCGGTTATAATTACTGGTCGGGGCCGGCCTGGGACAGCGTGATCTTTGAATACGCATACAAACTTTATCTTTTTACCGGCGATACAGAAACGCTGCAACTGCACTACGACGCGCTGGTGCGTTATCTGGATTATTGCCGGAGTATGGAAAACGATGAAGGCTTGCTTGATTTCGGACTGGGCGATTGGTGCCACCCGGATCACTTCAAGATTACGCCGGTTGAATTGACTTCAACGGTATTTTATTATTATGACCTGACGTTGATGGCGCGTTTTGCGCGGATCATCGGCCGGGATCCGCAGGAGTTTGAAGCCCGCGCCGCCGAGGTCAGAAAAGCCATTTTGAAAAAATATCCCGCGGATAAGTTCGACAGTTCAAGCGAATTGACGGCCCGGGCTGCAATGCTCTTTTTCAATATTACGCCCGAAGCCGAACGCGCCGGACAGGCAGCCGCGCTGGTCGAAGCTGTCCGGGAGCGCAAGCACCGGGCCGAGTTTGGTATATTGGGGGCCAAGTGGGTACCGCGAGTGCTTGCCGGTTACGGCTATATCGACGATGCATACAAGTTGTTTACGCAGGAAGATATGCCCGGTTGGGGGTATTGGGTCAAGGCCGGCGAAACGACCTTGTGCGAGGCGTGGAATCTTCGCCACTCGCATAATCACATTATGTTTGGCGATGTATCAGCGTGGATGTATGAGTATCTGGGCGGTGTCCGGCCGATAGCAGAGAAAAACGGTTTTGAAGAATTTGTGTACGAACCGCAAGTGCCGGAAGCGATGAGTGATTTTGCCATGAGTCATTCAACGCAATATGGAGAGATAAGCAGCCGTTGGCGCCGGTTGGATGATAACAGAATCGAGTTTGTGCTGACTGTTCCGCAAGGTTGCCGGGCGCAGGTTCGTTTAGGTTCTTACTCTGGTGAATATAGCGCCGGTGAACATGTTTTTTATGAAAAATATGCTGCAAACAGTTCAAAATGACTATTCTGCAGTAAGAAAAAATTTGCAAAAACATAAAAAGCGTGTATATTAGATGAAATGCGTTTTCCGTAAAAACGCTTCCGGTGGTGCCGGACGGAGTAGTCCGCTCCTGTTCACAAGTGCTGCCGGGAATCGAAAAGATGGAAAAAATGAAAGGAATGGACAAAATGAGCATGGCTCCCAAAGCTGAAACCATTGCCAAGTTCGCCCGTAAAGATGGCGATACCGGCAGCCCCGAAGTGCAGATCGCTCTGATGACTGCCCGCATCGTTCACCTGACTGAACATCTGAAGCGCAACCGCAAGGACTACAGCACCCAGACTGGTCTGCTGGCGCTGGTCAACCGTCGTAAAAAGCTGCTGGCTTATCTGGCCCGCGAAAATTACGATCGCTATGTCAGCCTCTGCGCCGAGCTGAACATCCGTCGCAAGTAATCTCTGCTTGCAGGCATAAAAAAAGCATCCGGAACCCGGATGCTTTTTTTTGTATATATAAGATCAAATATCGGCCGCTTTGACCGACATGGTTGCGCCGCTGTAGAGCATCAATACGCCGGTGATAAAGAACAGTACTGCAAAGAGCCAGGTCATGGCCAGCAAACCGATAAACGGGGCGATCACAAAAAAGATCCCGGCGGCAATGGTCAATATGCCGGAGAAGAAAGTCTTCCAGCGGTGATGTGAACTTTTGATCAGAATCAGGCACTGAATACCGCTGATAAATTGCCATACGCCCAGAAAAATGATCGCATATTCGCCCATTATCCAGGGGAAGGCGATCGCAGCGATCCCCAACAGGATCAGAACAATACCGTTGATAGTCAGCATTGAACGATCCTGACGCGGCAGTTGTACCGCTCCGGTCAGCATGGCGGCACCTTCGATTATAGCGTATACGCCCAGAATCAGCACGATGACGGTAAAGGTCGTTACCGGCTGCATCAGCATGAGTACGCCAAAAACCATGAAAACGATGCCGCGCCAGATCAAAGCCGCCCGGGAGGCTCTTAAAATTCCCGGCAGCAGGCAGTTGCATTCGGCTTCTTCCAGATCTTCAGCCATGTTATTGGTGGGTTGAGTGGGGTCAATGTTGGGGTTTTCCATAGTCAGTCCTTTCTTTTGTAATACTTGTCTGCAAAAAAAAATGAAAAAATTTGTCTTGTCTAACTTGCATTTTTTCATTTTTGCATTAAAGTATGTTGACTGGAAAGTTTGACTGTTGCATTTGAAGATCTGTTCCATGGATTCGAAGTTGCGCAGGAAAAATTTTTTTAACGATAAAGTTAGATTAAGCTAACTTTGTTGTCAGAGTGCAGTTTGCTGCCGGGTTGGTTTCTGTTTCTTACTTGCTCTGGAAGCCGGAGCCGCCCGGGTTTTTTTTGAAACATCATTTTTTATTATATATAACAAGATAAGGATCGAAATTATGAGTGAGTTTGCAGTCGGCTCCGAAATGACTCTGGCGGATCTTCCGATCGGATGCTCCGCAGTGGTGCTGGGAATCAAAAACACAATGCGCAGCTGCAAAAAATTTGCCGATGCGGGCATGGTTCCCGGGGCAGTATTGAGTATGGAGTCCCACGCTCCGCTGGGTGGCTTGCTGCGGATAAAACTCATGGGCAGCAGTCTGACTTTGCACAAAAATGATGGCCGTAACATCATGGTCAAACTCAGTTGAAAGCAGGGGATTTTTGTTTTATGAAAAAGCATTTTCGTATTGCATTAGCCGGTAATCCCAACTGCGGAAAAACCTGTATATTCAACGCTTTGACCGGCGCCAGGCAGCATGTCGGCAACTATCCGGGAGTTACGGTTGAAAGCAAGAGCGGCCACTTTAAGCTCAATGATGCTGAAATCGAATTGATCGACCTGCCGGGCGTCTACTCGCTTTCTTCGTCTTCCCCGGAAGAAGATGTGGTGTTCAAAGAGCTGACCAAGCCGGGGATCGACCTGATATTGAATGTGGTCGATTCCACGATCCCCCGCCGCAGTTTGTATCTGACCACCCAGTTGGCGGAACTGCATATACCTATGCTGCTGGCGTTCAATATGTCAGATGATGCTGAAAAGAAAGGGATGCGTTACGATATACCCAAGTTGGAGCGTTACTTCGGGTCGCCGATCGTGCAAACAGTAGGCTGCAAATCCGATGGAGTCAAACCGTTGTTGGCCAAGTTGGCCGATACGCTGGAAAAACTGGACGATCACGGCGTGCCGATGCTTACTTACGGCAGCGATATTGATGATGCTATCGCTGCGGTAGCCGATAAAATCGACGCGCTGGCGGTGGAAAAATACAGTCACATACCGTCGCGCTTTTTTGCGATCAAACTGTTGGAACACGACACAGCAGCCATGAGTTTGAATGAGTTTAAAAGTGTGCATGGCGAAGTCGAAGAGCAGATCAAACACCTGTGGAACAAACACGCTATCGAGGCCGAAACTTTTATGGCTGACCGGCGTTATGCCATGCTGGCGGGGGCTTGTTCCGGTTCGATCACCATGACCAATGAACGGCGGCGGGAGATTTCCGACAAGATCGACTCGGTAATGACCAATAAATATCTGGGGTTGCCGATTTTTCTGGGGATCATGTTCCTGACGTTCTATTTTACTTTTATCTGTGCGGATCCGTTCATGGGGTGGATCGAAGAATTTTTCGGATTTCTCGGTGATAAGATCAAAGATGTCTGGCCGGAAGATAAACTCGCTGTATTGCGCGACTTTGTAACCGATGGGCTGATCGGCGGGGTCGGCGGCGTGCTGGTGTTTCTGCCCAATATATTGTTTTTGTTTTTTGCTATTGCCATATTGGAAGATTCCGGCTACATGGCGCGGGCGGCTTTTGTTATGGATGGCGTTATGCGCAAGTTCGGTTTGCAGGGCAAATCCTTTGTGCCGTTGGTATTGGGGTTCGGCTGTACCGTGCCGGCGATCATGGCCACGCGCACGATCGAATCCGAACGCGACCGCAAAACCACGATCATGGTGCTGCCGCTGATGAGCTGCAGTGCGCGTCTGCCGATCTATGCACTGCTGATCCCGGCATTTTTTGCTCCGCGCAGCCAGCCTTTTGTGATGTGGCTGATTTATATTATCGGTATTGTCATAGCGTTGATCGCGGCGTGGGTCATGCGCAAGACGCTTTTCAAAGGCGATGGCGAAGTCTACCTTATGGAGCTGCCGCCTTACCGGATGCCCATGCTCAAGAGTTTGATGCTGCACATGTGGGATCGCGGCAAGATGTATGTGCATAAAGCCGGGACGATCATTCTGGCGGCCACGGTAATACTCTATATTTGCGACCATTTTCCGGAAAAGAAAGAGTTTGCCCAAGACTACGATGCGCAAATCGCTCAAGCCGGAAAAATCGAAGATGCTGAAGAGCAAACTGCCAAAATCGAAGAAATTGAAAATGCCAAATTGGCCGAAACCATGGAATACACCATTACCGGCCGGATCGGCAAAACTCTGGAACCGGTTTTTGCTCCGATCGGATTTGACTGGAAGCTGACCAGTGCCAGTATCGGCGCACTGGCGGCCAAAGAGGTATTTGTTTCGCAGCTGGGGGTACTCTACAGCGAGGGCGAGGCGGATGAAGAATCCGAAGCGCTCAAAGAGAAACTCCGCAGAGAATATACTCCGCTGCAGGCGTTTTGTATGATGCTGTTCAGCTTGTTGAGTATACCATGTCTGGCCACGCTGGCGATCATCAAGCGGGAATTGAACTCCTGGAAAATGGCGGTGGCCGAAGCGGCCGGATTGTTTACTTTGGCTTACATTGTAACCATGGTGGTATATCAAGCCGGATCGCTGCTGCAGATCGGCACAAAAATACTGTAATATTGAGCAGCAAAGCAGTCAGAACTGCCGCAAGACTGAATAAGTTTTGCGGCAGTTCTGTTTTTTGCCAAATAATGTTATATTTTTTCGTAAAAATATTTGACGTTGAGTAAAATATAAGCTATCTTATCTGCAATATTGGTATTATTGATAATAACAGTTGAAATATTTTCCAAAATACAGGAGAGAAAAAATGTCGTTGTTCAGTGAAGCTGAAAAAATTTACCGTGCGTTGGGTGTAGATGTTGATTCCGCGTTCCGCCGGGTGGCTGATATCCCTGTTTCCATTCATTGCTGGCAGGGGGATGATGTAAAAGGATTTGAAGACTCCGGTTCGCTGGATGGCGGTATCGCTGTTACCGGCAACTATCCCGGCTGCGCCCGCACTCCGGAAGAACTGCGTAACGATATTGATAAGGTTATGAGTCTGGTTCCCGGTACCAAACGGCTCAACGTTCACGCGATCTATGCTGAAAGCGATGGCGGCAAGATCGAACGCAACAATATTACCGCTGCGAACTTCAAAAACTGGATGGAGTGGAGCAAGGTCAACAATATCGCGCTGGACTTCAACCCCACTTTCTTTGCTCACCCCATGGCGGCCGACGGCTTTACGTTGAGCAATGCCGATCCGGCGATCCGCAAATATTGGGTCGAACACGGTATTGCATGCCGCAAGATTGCTGCCGAGTTCGGCAAAGCGCAGAGCAGCGCCTGTATTACCAACTTCTGGACACCGGACGGCTTTAAAGATACGCCCGTAGACCGCGAGGCCCCGCGGGCGCGCCTGAAAGAGTCGCTGGACGAAATCTTTGCCGTCGAAGTCGATGAAAAATACAACCGCGATGCCATGGAGTGCAAACTTTTCGGTATCGGCGCGGAAAGCTGTACGGTCGGTTCGCACGAGTTTTACATGGGCTATGCCATGAAAAACAACAAGCTCATCTGTCTGGATGCCGGCCACTTCCACCCCACCGAAGTGATTTCGGACAAGATCTCCAGCGTGCTGCTGTTCTCTGACGAAGTACTGCTGCATGTCAGCCGCGGCGTCCGCTGGGATAGCGACCATGTGGTGATTCTGAACGACGAACTTTATGCTATTGCGCAGGAAATCCTGCGGCATAATTACGAAAAACGCGTCCATATCGGTTTGGATTACTTTGATGCTTCGATCAACCGTATCGGTGCCTGGGCCATCGGTGCGCGTGCCATGCAGAAGGCGTTGCTGGCGGCGGCTCTGGAACCGACCCAGCTGCTCAAGGAAGTTGAAGCCGCCGGCGACAACACCAGCCGCCTGGCGCTGTTGGAAGATTGCAAGAATCTGCCCTTCGGAGCCATGTGGCAGGCCTATTGCGAATATTGCAAAGTCCCCGGTGCTGACTGGCTTAAACAGGTAAAAGAATACGAAAAAAACGTTTTGAGCAAGCGTTGAAAAATTGATAAAAGGAAGACGCTATTATGTCATTGAGTACGATCAGAGAGTTGTCGAATTTTTACGGAGCTGATTCTGAATTTGTGCTGGCCGGCGGCGGCAACACATCTTATAAGGATGAAAAATATCTGTATGTAAAGCCCTCCGGGGTGAGTCTGGCTAAAATCACGGAAAAAGATTTTGTCAAAATGGAGCGTTCCATTATCCGTGAGTGCTTCAGCTGGAACAGTTTTGCCGATGCCGATGAGCGCGAGGCCCGGGTCAAGAGTTTGATGGCTTATGCCGTGGCGCCCGGCAGCAGCGGCCGCCCGTCGGTGGAAGCTCCGCTGCACGAATTGATGGATTTTACCTTTGTGGTGCATCTGCACCCGGCCATGGTCAATGGTATGACTTGCGGCAAAAACGGTGCGGCTGAATGTGCAAAACTTTTCCCGCAGGCGCTGTGGGTGGAATACGTCGATCCGGGTTTTACGCTGGCCAAAGTGGTATTTGATAAAGTTCAGGATTACAAAAAGGCCAACGGTAATGCTCCGTCGGTGATCTTTTTGCAGAATCACGGGGTGTTTGTCGGCGGCAACAGCGATTCCGGGATCCGCGCAACTTATGAAAATATCATGAGTACGCTCAAGAGTTATTACGAAAGTAAAAATATTGACCCGACAGCAGCGGTCGTAGAAGACGCTGATGCGGAAGCTGTTATGCAGTTTGCGCCCAGTCTGCGCGGCTGGCTGGCTCCGGAAAAGAGCATCGTATCGGTCCGCAGTACCAAAGCCTTTGCTCCGGCGGCCGGTCCGTTGACGCCCGACCATATCGTTTATGCCAAGAGTTTTGCTCTGACTTGCGATGACCCTTCGCCGGAAGCTGTTGACGCATTTGCGGCGGCCAAAGGCTATAAGCCCAAAGTCGTTTGCGTGCCGGGCAAAGCGCTGTTTGCTGCCGGCAACAATGCCAACGGCGCGGCGACCACCATGGCGCTGGCTTACGATGCGGCACGGGTGGAACGTTTGGCCGGTGCTTTTGGCGGAGTTAACTATTTGAGCGACGCCCACCGTGAATTTATTGAAAACTGGGAAGTCGAATCGTATCGCAGCAAAGTCGCTGCCGGCAGCGGGAAGGCGCTGACCGGCAAAGTGGCGATCGTTACCGGCGGAGCGCAGGGGTTCGGTTACGGTATTGCTGAAGTGCTGGCTGCTGCCGGTGCTGACGTGGTCATTGCCGATATGAATGTTGATGGCGCTAAAGCCGCGGCGGCCAAATTGGGCGCCGGAGCTTCGGGCGTGGCGGTGAATATTGCCGATGAAGAATCGGTGGCAGCCATGGTTCAGAATGTGGTCAAAACTTACGGCGGCGCAGATCTGTTCGTGGCCAATGCCGGGGTTTTGCGGGCCGGTTCGGTCAAGAGTCTGACCAAGAAAGATTGGGATTTTGTAACCAATATCAATTACTCCGGTTACTTTCTTTGTGTTAAACACATAGCTCCGGTAATGGCGCAGCAGAACAGTGCCAGCGGCCTTTGGAGCGACATCGTGCAGGTCAACAGTAAATCCGGTCTGGTCGGTTCCAACCGCAACGGCGCTTATGCCGGCAGCAAGTTCGGCACGATCGGTTTGACGCAGAGCT
>SUWA01000060.1 GCA_015061695.1 Lentisphaerota bacterium | reverse complement strand
GGAGGTCCAGGAGGGCAATGCCAATGCCCTCTTGGGATGCGCAAACTCTACAATGCTGAATAAGGGCGTACAAGTCTTGAAGCGCATTTATAATGATGCCAACAGCTGCCACTCAAAGCAAATTTATGAGAAAATGCAAAAATATAACGCAGAATAACCGGATATGTTACATATTTGAGCTTAATTACTACAAAAAAAGTGTTGCAAAACTCTGTGAGTTTTGCAACACTTTTTTTCTTGCCGGATCATTTTTTATCGGCTTCCAGCAGCTTGAGCAGTTGACCGGGGTAGGTATCGTACTCGGCGCCGCCCTGCCCTTTCATGGCAGAACCATAGGTGATGCTGTCGCCCAGACATGCCACGCGGCCGGTGGGCAAATCATATTGGTCGATGATCTCTTTAAGCAAAAGCGCCAGCACCCGGTAGCCATCTGCCGACGGATGCACGCCATCGGCAGAATTGCAGTTGGCCAGATTGCGCAGCAGTGATTCTTTGCTGCGGATGTCGCCGGCAAACTTCAGATTGTAATCCGCCACGGGGATATTGAATTCTTTGCCCAATTCGCGCAGATATTGATTGATCTTGTTGATTTTGACCGACAACTCTTTGATTTCCTGTGCATTGCATTTTTCGCGCGCGGCCACATCTTCTTCGATGCACGGCGGGATCGTTACCAGAATGATCTTGCAATTGTTTTTCCGCAAAGTTTCGCACAACTTGCGGACATAAACGATGTATTGTTCCGGCGTCTGCCACTTTTTGCGCCACACTACGTCGTTGGAACCGATCATAATGATCGCCAGTTCCGGCTTGTAATCCAGAAAATACGGCGCCAGATCGTTCAACTCGCGGCTGTTGAAACCCGGCCGTCCGAAGTTGACCACCCGGCTGAACATTTTTTCGCCGGCAGGCGCGTTGGCCGCAGTGATGAGTTTATCGCTACTCATATTGATGACTTCTTCGTAATCTTTGCGGATGTAGCGCAGCGGGCTGGTTACTTTGACATGAGTGAATTTGATCCTGACATCGCGGGGGCAGCGCGCAGCCGGATTGATGCGGTCCCACGGCACTTTGACAAAACAGCGATAGCCTTTGCCGGGATAGATCTTGCTGTGCAGGGCAATTTTTCCGGCCGGAGTGCTTTGCCAGCCGCCTTCCATGATATGCAGCATGTTGCCCGGATCCACAAACACCCGCAGAAAACCGCACGAGCCTTCGCGGTAAATGTGTGCTTCGATACAATCGTTATAAAAGACCACGCCGCGCCCACGGCCGGCTTCAGGTTCATCGGTTTGCGCCACATCAAACGAAAGGTAGAGGTAATCTTTATCGTAAGCGCTGTAGAGTTTGACTTTGGCATTTTCTGGTGCAAAAACGCCCCATTGCTCCGGTGCAACCGTGTTTACATTGGGTTCGTTGCTGATCTGCGGTGCAGTGGAAGCCGCCGCAACGGTCATCAAACCGGCGGACAGCAGAAAAAGCATGGATTTTTTCAACATGGTCTGTCTCCTTTTTCAAGTAAGGCTGAAACAATAATCAGTACACGGTTTTAAGTATAGCACACAAGATTTTTATTGCAAATAAAAACCGGAAAGTTCAACTGACAACTTGACAGTGTTCAGCCAACTTTCCGGTTTTTCTGCACAGAAAACTGCACAGCAATGAATTATCTGCGGCTTATTTTACCCGGAAGAATTTTATATCGCCGGGTTTGGCATCGAACTCAAAGCTGTTCCCGGAACCGGGTACAACCTTTTCGCCGATAACATCATAAACCTGCGTAAAGCTCTTGCCCGGCAAGGTTATGGTGCGTTTGCCCGGTTGGTCGATGACGAATACACCTACATACTCGCCGTCGAACAACACCCGGTCGGCCCGGTCGATCAGCGGCGTAATGCCGGAATCGATCAAAACCTGACGCATGAGTTCACCGCTGTTGTCATAGCTGGCCAGCCAGACACTGCGCCCCTTGCCGATGTTTTTCCACGCAGCGGCGATCTTGCCGGATTGCGGATAACGGCCCAACACATTGACTTTGCCTTTAACGGCAAATACTTCGGTGCTTTTCATGCCCGGATCGCCGATCAACCGGCCGGAGTTGCTCTTAAAGCAGAGTGCCGTACCAGTGGGCAGCAATTCAAAATCCATACCGGTGAGTGCTTTCATGCCCTTCAGACCGCCCTGCTGACCGTAGCCGGGGGCGTAGAGCCATACCACAGTTATGCCGGCGGGGTAGACCTTTTCGTTCAGGAACCTGGCCAGACGGGGATTTTTGCGCCATGCGTTCTGGAAGTAAAGAACTTTGTATTTGCTCAAATCCAGATCGTAAATATCTTCCAGCTCAAACATGTCGTAAGGTACGCCGCAAAGCGCGATCATCCGCTGGGCGGTTGCCGCCATGTGGAAGGGCTTCATCGTACCCCAGCGGCCATCGTTGAGGCTGACTCCATCGACAAATTTTTCGTCAAAGAAGTACGCTACCGGCGTTTGATAAGTTATATTGCTATTGCACATTTCGCCGTAAAGCTCGAGCATCTTTTTGAAATCTTCGTGGATATAGTCGTTATCGTACCAACCGGGTCCGATTTCAAAGAACCAGACCGCTTCGCGCTTAAGCGCTGCATAGATGAATTCGCGCCAGTTTTCGGTCAGCGAGGCTTGAGCATGATGCGTTACAGCGTGTTCATCATTCGGGGTAAGATAGGTACGGTTGTCAGCTTCCTGCAACCACAAAATTCCGTGCTTGCGGTAGCTGGATTCCACCGTGCCGGTGCCGGAAATATCGCCGGCATGACGCCACGAGTAGGTAATGGGCGAGGCCATCACATCCACCTTGCCGGAAGCCAGCAGACGCGAGAGATCGTAGTGTCCGGTAATCGGCGGATTGGCACTGATATGACTCAAAGTCATCAGATAACCGAAATAGAGGAAACGCAGTTTATCCGGTGCCGATTCTTTGATCGCATCGAGCATGGCAATGATGCTGTCAACATTGGCCTGCTGCACACTGCGGTTGTAGTCCATAACATCCTGACGCGAATTACCGAGGAAGTAGTGCCCCTGGGGCTGACGAACTTTCTGCGGCGGGATCTGCGCGGTTTCAAAAGTCACGGTGGGGTTTTTCCACGCTTTCTGCAACGCCGCATCGGTCTTGTATTTATTGCGCAGATATTCACGGAAATATTTCTGCATCGGTTCGCTGTAATCCGGGAAACAGTTGTGTTTCTGCGGGATCACCCATTCCGGACCGCGCAGGTTGCAGGGCATGTAGGCAATAATGGCACTGGCATACCACTGTTTTTCGATATGGGCAATGAATTTGCGCACCATTCCGGCGGTTTCTTCGCGCCATGCCGTACTGGCAGGCGAAGCAAAAACGCCGTCCGCGCCGCGGTTGGTTCCATCCGCAAATTTGATCAGCTGATCGGGGTATTTGAGCTGCCACCACGGCGGCGGCGACAGACGGAATTCCAACACTACCTTGCCATCGGGAACATTTTCCAGAAATTCGGTCATGATCCGTTCCAGTTCGCTGTAATCTACCGATCCATCTTCACGCCACGCTTCAAAGCTGAATTCCCACGGCATGCGGAAGAGTTTGAAACCACTCTTCTGCAGATAGTTATAGCCGCTGGTACGGTCGCCGCGCCAGCATACGCCGTAAAGCATGGGGGTAACAATTTCTCCATTGACTTCCATGCGCGGGTGTTTGAGATCATAGTTCATTTTAGCGACCGTCTTCTGACTGGCATAAAATGCTTTATCCACACTCTGGCGGTTAGCGGCTTCGGGCATCTTCTCGCGGTAGCGCACCATGTTCCCCCACGGACCTTCAGTGTATTGGTAGTAAACCTTGGCTTTCACCCATTCTTTTTTGGTTTCTTCCGGTGGATTCACACGCCGCCAGTTATCGCCCGGCCAGGTAAGCCGGCAAAGCCAGGAGGCATCAGAATAAATATAGGTGGTGTTCTGTTCATTATCGATCAATTTGAGTTCGCAAAGCATACCGCCGAATGAACCGCCGTTGTAACCGGACACGGTAATGACATTTTTGCCTTTCAAAAGATATTTCCTGACATCACCGAACTGCGGATTGCTCCAGATATTGTAGTTGAATATACGGTTGTTATTAACTTCCAGAGTAATGGCATCATCGCAGGTAGCCTGCATAAAAGCTATATCGATCTCGGCGGGATCTTCGATGTAAAACTCTTTGCGGAAATGGCAGTGCTGGTTTTCTTTGACCCCGCTCGGGTGCCAGATCCATTTAGCGCGCCAGGAGGCTGCTCCGCCCATATCTTCGAGCAAAGCATCGGCAAGAGCGTACGCTTTGCCATTTACGATCAGTTCGCCTTGCAGTGCATCTTCCGGCACAATATATTCAGCAGTATACAGGGTCATATCGCCCATTTTTTCAGCTGCAGCCTTCAACGGCTGGTCGATGACAATATCGCCATTACGGTTGACTGCTTGAACTTTGACGCTTTCCACCTTGCCGCCGCAGTAGACCGACACCTTGTAACGGTGGCCGGGTTTGAGCGAATCAAGCGCAGTGCTGATCTGGCCGGCCTTGACATGACAGACCGGATAAGGGTTGCCGGGCTTGACCACCGCCTGACTTGCTTTTTCAGTCTGCCAGAAAACCGGCGAACCATCCGGATCAGTCAACATAAAAGCGCCGTTTTTAAATGTATCAGCACCACGACGCAGTGCCATGGCATGGATTACCCCGGCCGAACCGTTACCGGAGTTGGCAAACAGAATTTGAAAGCGTTGGATATTGCCTTGCTTCCAGCGCGGGATCGAAGTCATATCCAAAGTTTTTTTGGCCGGATAATAACGGTTGTTCTGACTCCAGTTGCCGTTCAGCTGAAATTTCTTATCATAACCGCCCTCGCCGGCACCGTATGCCAGAATGGTGTAAAGCATCATAGCGCCGGAGTTATAAATTTCCAGATGGGTGATCTTGCTTGAATCGAACTGCAAGCCTTCCACTTGCACATGATGGTATTTATCATCGATTATAAAATGGAATCCATTGGCATTGACCGTGCCAAGTTTGCCGAAATTGTGCGAAAGTACCGCGTTTTTTCCGCTTTGCTGCCAAAGTTTGCGATTGTTCAGATTCCATGCCAGCCCGGAGTCTGCAACGCATGTAACTGCACATAAAAGCAGCAGCCCGAGTATTCTGAAAACATTGCCTTTCATCATAATGCTCCTTTTCTGTTGATTTAAGTCAATGATCCTTGTGTACATTCAATATAACACAATCCCAATTGCAATCCAATGATTTTATTCTCAAAAACTTGGATAATCGTATCAATTATAAAAAAATCTGTTCCGCCGATAAAAACAGTTTGCATTCTTGACTTTGCCGGCAAACTGTGTTACATTACAATGGAAAAGATATTTATACTGCCGAGTACGGAGTTGTGTTTATGGGTAAAAATATTACGATCAAAGATATCGCCAGACTGGCCAATGTATCGCCAACAGCGGTGTCGTTTTACCTGAACGGCAAAGCCAAAAATTTCAATTTGGCCGAAAGTACCTGCCAGAAGATCCAGCAGGTAATCGACCAGTACAACTACCGGCCCAACATCCATGCCCGCGCCATCAACGAGCGCAAAACCTATCTGGTTGGTATGCTTATAAACAACCTGATCGGCAGCTTTTATGCCAAACTGGTCTGGGGGGTGGAAAAAGAACTGGCTCTGCACGGCTACCACATGGTGTTTGCCGCCACCGACAACAACCGCGAAAAAGAACTCTCCGCGCTCAAATTCATGGCTCAAACCGGTATTGACGGCTGTATTATAACTCCGCACCACACCGATGATGCGTTTCCGGAGAGTTACGACAACTCCATTCTGCGCGGCAAACCGATCGTCAATCTGCTTTACGGTTCAGCACCTACACCGGTATTTGATACTGACCATGAAGCCGGAGTTACGGCCATTGCCCGGGAATTTCTGCAGGCCGGCCACCGGAAACTGGCTTATTTCGGGCAGCCGCTGCCCGAACTTCCGGGACACTTTAACGGCGAACGCTACGAGGTGTTCAACCGGTGTGTTCTGCAAGCCGGCGGCGAACCGGTAGATGTATACTCCCAAATGAGCGAAATGCTCGATCACTTTCAGGAATACAGCGGAATATTCTGTTTTTCAGACAGTTACGCGATCCAAATGATAATTCAGCTGCAAAAACTTAAAATCAGAGTACCGGAAGATATTTCCATTGCCGGATACGGTGAAGATGATATCACGGCTTTTTTTGATTTCGATTTGACCACCGTGCGCGAAAATAAAGAAGAACTCGGCCGGCTGGCAGCCTGGAATCTGTTGCAGAAAATCGAACACCCGGAAATTGAGATCCCGCAAAGGATCCGTATGCAGCCACTGCTGCTGCCAGGTCGAACCATCGGACCGGTCAGATCGGATTTTCTGCGTGCCGGCAAATAAGATCAAAATTTTTATAAAAAAACAGCCGACAAAATTTGACATATCACGCGCGGTGTGCTATTTCTTAATTAAAGTCATAATCGGAATTGAGTATGTATGTAAACTCAAACTAAACCGTTTTAGTAAAAGTGTAAATACTCAAACGGAAAGAGGACAAAACATGAATCTTTTTATCAGTAAATCAAGAGCCAATCGGATCAAACGTTTATTTTTCACTGCCATACTCGGCTCGGCTGTGCTGCCGTTGAACAGCAGTGCGGCAGAATTGCAAACATCCGTTGCCAAGTATAAACTGGATGACAATACCGGCCGCATTGCCCAAGTGATCGACAAACGCAATAACTCCGTGCCGGTAAAAAGCATTTTCATGTACTACAACTTTCTGGCAAAAAGCGGGGATTTCGGCGGCAACGAAAAACAAGACAAAGTGCTTTCGTTCAAAAAAAATCCCGATGGCAGTCTGACTTACACTTGTATTAATGAAAAACTCTCCGGAATCAAAGTAATCAAGCGCTACTGGATCGAAAATGATGCGCTGCGCCGCGAACTTACCTTTATCAACAACCGCAAAGAAAAACTCTTTATGCAGCACGCGGTCGATGTGCTGTTCGATAAAAAGTTCCACGAAAACTCCTACTACTTCGGCGCCGGTTATCTGGGTCCTTACGCTCCTGCGCCTAAAGTCAAAAGTTATGTGCGCGTGGATGATTATGTGCAGACCAGCAAGGGTATGGTTTTGAGCAATCACGATCCCAAACTTGGCAGTTTTACCAACTACCGCGTAAAAATCAATGACAATGTGGTCTATCCGTGGTGGCAATCGACCATCGGGCGCTACCGCGAGTCCGGCGACCGGCTCTATTACACGCCGACCGGCTGGTGCATGTGCATCGGCACGCTTGATGTGGAACCTAACGGCGGCAGCATCCGCTATACTGATTGCTTCAGCTTTTTTGCCGGTGATATAAGCAACTTTTTCTACGATGTATTCGGCAAAGATGCCGATTTCCAGCGCGATCTGAAAGCCATTTCGCTGCCGCCGGAGTGGGTGCTGGATGTTTTCTGCAAGATCGGCTGTGACGAAAATTACATCAAATATCTGGACAATATGACTGACGAAGGGGTTTTCCTCTGTCAGCACGCTTTAAACGGTGACTGGTGCGATTACCGCTGGAATGACGGCTGCAACGGTTTGATCGGCGGCTTTATCACTGCTGAAGAGTGGCACGAATTCACCCGCAACGTCAAAAGTTTGAGTCCCCGTATCAAATGGTCGCATTACGGTATTACGGTTGCAGCCGATATTTATGCCCCGATCTACCAGGAACACCCCGAATGGTTCCGCAAGTATCAGCGCAACGGCTCGGTCGATTCGCTCTTCCCGGGTATGCGCACCAACTTCCAGACCATGTATCAGATCCCCGAATGCCGCGAATATATGGCCAATGTCATGTTCGACAACGCCGTCAACTTCGGTTACGACATGGTCTATCTGGACGAAGCCCAGCAGCAGAATACGATCAACTGGCAAACCATGAGTCTGCTGCGCGACGATCATGTGGTCGACATGTGGAAACAGATGCGTGCGCGCTCCGATAAAGAACAGATCCCGATTTTTATGAACGGCTCCGGTCAGCCTTACGCTGACATCAACTATATTGAAGCAGTTTTGCGCATGGAAAGCAAACGCTGGCGCGAATTTGCCGGGGTGGTCATGGGCTTGGAATGGTTCTCGCTCTTCCGTCCTACCGGCAGAATCATTCCGCTTTACTGGTATCCGCGCAAAGATGTGGACTACCACAACCGTTGTCTGGCGCTGGGCTGGATCCCTGCCCCGCAAGCAAATTACCGTTCGCCGATCATCAAATCGCCGCTGCCGACTATGCGTTGTGCTTACGAAACGGGCAAAACGCTCCCTGCCCGCGTAAAATATACGCCCGATTGGAAAGTCGATCCGAAAATCGAAATGGAAAGCTATTCCGTGCGCCGGTTGAACTCCAGTGATATACTCATGAGCTTTATCAGCCGCAAAGACGGCAAATTTGCTTTCCCGGTAACCATTGATTTGACCACCCTCGGATTCAGCAAAAAAAGCAATATCAATATATGGATGGTCCCCACCCGCTATTGCAGTGATAACGAGTATATTTTCACCTTGAGCGATAAAGAAAACAAAGCCAACTACCGCAATTACAACTGGTACGGCAACACCATCACCAAGCCGGTGCTGGTCTATTCGGGAAAAGCAGACAAAACGTTCAAATATACGCTGCCGGAAATGATCCGCGACGACATGGTGCAGATGGTCATTACCGCCGCACCGGCATCGATCTACACGCTCAACGATCTGCCGCTGAACTATTTTTACACCAAGCGCAAAGATATTGAAATCAAGGGCAAAACCATTATTTCCAACCGCGACCAAGCCGAAATCATGCTGGCGGATCTGAATAATGATTTTACCGATGTAAAACTCAACGGCAAAGCCGCCAAAGTGCGCAAAGCCGATATCAACGGAACAATGGTCACGATCGTGGAAGTACCCAAAGGTACGCACAAACTTGCTTACAAGCGAATCAAAAAAGCCCCGGTCAAAGCTGACAACAACTTTACCCCGGTCGTCGAAGGCAGAACCATTTCGGTCAAAGGCGGTGACCGCAACGCACTCTATGCCATCGACTTCAACGGTCGCACCATGGCAACGGTCAAACTGCCTTACACCTTGCCCGAACAGTACGAAAACGGCGAATACACTTTGCGCGCGGCTTACACCCAAGCTTCCGGCAAAAAATTCACGCTCAAAAACGGTAAAGAAAGCATCCACAAACTCGCTGCCGATCTTCTGGTACACCAAGAAGAAAATCAAATCCAGCCGGTCGATGCGCACGTCAAAGGGTTGCATATCACCGCCACAGCTACCGGGCACGGTGCCTGGAATGATCCGCTCAATTTTCAGCGTAATCTGATGCCCTATATCCATACTGTGGATGTGGAAAATCTGACGATGACCGCCGGCAGCACCCGCCGCGAACGCGGTTACAATCAGGGGGTGATCCCGCCCGCCTTTGCCGGCATGGAAATTTCCGGAGCCAGACAATTGGGTCTGGATCTGCACAACACATTCTTCAATTGTCCCGGCATCCGCAGTCAGTTTGCCGATGCTTACTGGCTGAATCCGGCAGTCAATTTTATCGGTATTGTGGTTGACTATCGCGTCAATGGCAAATACACCAAGCGCACCTCGTTCTCGGTCGGCAGTTACAACAGCAGTGTCAAAAACAGCTTCCCGCACTGGGGCGCCAATAAAGTACAGGATCAGCTCATCGATCTCGGCGGCCTGATCGAAGAAAAGAACGATCACAGCTTTTCGCTGGATATTGCCAAATATGCACCCGAAAATTGGGATGGAACTGTCTTTTTGAGCGTAGGCACCAACTGGCCGCAGCCAAACCGCCGTCTGACTCTGAAGATCCGCGAAGTCAACAATCTTAAAGCCAAGGATTTTATTGAGGGCTTTGATGCCGCCAATGCGGTTGCTCCGCGCCAGGTGATCCCTGCCGACCTGCCGCTGGTTCGGGTAAAAAAAGCGCCGCAGTTCGTACCTGATATGAAAAAATACGAACAATGGGCCAATATCCAATCGCTGCTGCCCTTTATCGGCAACCGCGATAAACTTTTGGAACAACCCACGCAAGCGGCGCTGGCTTATGACGATAACTGCCTCTATCTGGTAGTACGCTGTCAGGAAAACCGCCGCGCCCCCATGGCGGTAAATGCCCAAACCTGGCGCAACGAAAGTATCGAACTTTATTTCAAGAGCGGCAATAACCCGATCAAGCATATCATCATTGATGCCAGCAACAACACCTACTCTGCCCCCGCAGCGCTGCCGGCAGGCTTCAAAAGTCAGGTCAAGGTGGTCGACAAGGACGGCTGGTACGTTTTTGCGGCAATCCCGTGGAAACACATCAACAGCAGTGCCAATCTGGGCAACAAGATCAAATTCAACATTATCCGCAGCCGCATGGGTTCCCGAGCCGAAGTATCGACCTGGGGTCCGATAAAAAAAGGCTATCAGGAAGTGGAAAACTTCGGTACGCTGACCGTCGGAACTTTCCAGCCCGGTCAGGGACGTTATGATGAAATTACAGAAAAATAAGATAGAGAAAGGAAAACACACAATGAACAGCACATTTTTCCGGCGCAGTTTATGTACTCTGGCAGTGCTTTGCCTGGGGCAAACACTTTCAGCCGCAGAACTTTCCAGCTCCGTAGCCCGTTACTGTTTTGAAGACCGTACCGGACGGATCGCCAAAGTGGTCGATAAACGCAATAATTCTGTGCCGGTCAAAAGTATTTTCATGTACTACAACTTTCAGGCAAAAAGCGGAGATTTCGGCGGCAACGAAAAACAAGACAAAGTGCTTTCGTTCAAAAAAAATCCCGATGGCAGTCTGGTTTACACCTGTATCAATGATAAATTATCCGGGATCAAAGTAATCAAGCGTTACTGGATCGAAAATGATGCGCTGCGCCGCGAACTTACTTTTATCAACAACCGCAAAGAAAAACTTTTTATGCAGCACGCAGTTGAATGCGTGTTCGACAAAAAGTTTCACGAAAACTCCTACTATTTCGGGGCCGGTTATCTGGGGCCATACGCCCCTGCCCCGAAAGTCAAAAGCTATGTGCGCGTGGATGACTATGTGCAGACCAGCAAAGGTATGGTGTTGAGCAACCACGACCACAAGTTGGGGAGTTTTACCAACTACCGCGTAAAAATCAACGACAATGTGGTCTATCCGTGGTGGCAATCGACCATTGGCCGTTACCGCGAATCCGGCGACCGGCTCTATTACACGCCGGCAGGGTGGAGCATGTGCATCGGTACTTTGGATGTTGAGCCCAACGGCGGCAAGATCCGCTACACGGATTGTTTCAGTTTTTTTGCCGGCGATATAAGCAACTTTTTCTACGATGTATTCGGCAAAGATGCCGATTTCCAACGCGAACTCAAAGCCATTTCGCCGCCGCCGGATTGGGTGCTGGATATTTTCTGCATCAATCAAATCAAAGAAAATTACCTCCAATATATAACCCAGATGGTCGATGACGGCTGTTTTGTAGTTTCTCACAGTTTGAATGCCGGCTGGGCAGATTACCGCTGGGAAAACGGTACTTACGGTTACAGCGGCGGATTCATCACGCCGGAAGAATGGCTGGAACTCTCGGATAATCTCCATGCCATCAGCCCCCGGCTCAAGATCCTCCACTATGCCATTACCGTAGCCGCCCATCCCAATACTCTGATCTACAAAGAACACCCCGAATGGTTCCGCCGTTACAACCGCAACGGCAAGGAAGATTCGCTCTTCCCCGGCATGGTCAACAACTTCCAGACCATGTATCAAATCCCCGAATGCCGCGAATTTATGGCCAATGTAATGTTCAACAACGCCAAGCGTTTCAACTACGATATGGTCTATCTGGACGAGGCTCAGCAGCATAATACGATCAACTGGCAGACTATGAGCCTGCTGCGCGATGACCATGTGGTCGATATGTGGAAACAGATGCGCGCGCGTTCTGATAAAGAACAGATCCCGATTTTTATGAACGGCTCCGGTCAACCCTATGCGGATATCAACTATATTGAAGCCGTGCTGCGGTTGCGCAGCAACCGCTGGCGGGAATTTGCCGGAGTTGCCATGGGGTTGGAGTGGTTTTCGCTCTTCCGGCCCACCGGGCGGATCGCCCCGTTGTATTGGTATGCCCGCCGGACGGTCGACTACCATAACCGCTGTCTGGCGCTGGGCTGGATCCCGGTAACGCAAGCCAACAATGGGCGGGAGCTTACCCTTTCGCCGCTCAATACCATGCGCTGTACCTACGAAACCGGTAAAACGCTCCCTGCCCGCGTAAAATACACGCCGGACTGGAAGGTCGATCCCGAGATCGAAATGGAAAGTTATTCCGTGCGCCGGTTGAACTCCAGCGATATACTCATGAGTTTTATCAGCCGCAAAGACGGCAAATTTGCTTTCCCGGTAACCATTGATTTGACCACCCTCGGATTCAGTAAAAAAAGCAATATCAATATCTGGCTGGTTCCGGTTCCTCACCTCTCCGAAGACGATCCGACGCTTTACGTTTTGAGCGACCGCGAAAATAAAGCCAACTACCGCCAATATCAGTGGTTCGGCGATACTATTACTGAACCGCAGCTGATTTACACCGGCAAACCGGATAAAGTCCTGAAACGGACTTTGCCGGAAATGATCCGCGACGATATGGTGCAAATGGTCATCACAGCCTCACCGGCAGCGATCTATACGATCAACGACCAACCCTTGAACTACTTTTATACCAAGCGTAAAGATATTGAAATCAAGGGTAAAACCATCACGTCCGACCGCGACAAGGCCGAAATCATGCTGGCGGATCTGAATAACGATTTTGCCGATGTAAAACTCAACGGCAAGGCTGCCCGAGTGCGCAAAGCAGATATCAACGGAGCTATGGTCACGATCGTGGAAGTACCGAAAGGCGAGTATGAACTCTCTTACAAGCGAGTCAAAAAAGCTGCGGTCAAAGCTGACAACAACTTTACGCCGGTCGTCGAAGGCAGAACTATTTCGGTCAAAGGCGGCAAAGGCAATGCGGTTTACGCCATCGACTTCAAAGGCCGCACCCTTGCCACGGTAAAACTGCCTTATACCCTGCCCGAACAGTATGAAAACGGCGAATACACTTTGCGCGCAGCTTACACCCAAGCTCCCGGCAAAAAGTTCGTCCTCAAAGGCGGCAAAGGCTCCATTTTTCAGCAATCCGGCATGACTGTATCGCACCCGGCGGAACGCGAAGTCAAACCGCTGGATCTGGAAGTCAAAGGGCTTAAAGTCACCGCGCAAGCCATGGAGCATGGCAAGTGGCAGGATCCGACCAACTTCCAGCGCAATCTGCTGCCTTACGAATACAGTGTGGACGCCAAAACGCTGACATTGACCGCCGGAACCACCCGCCGCGAACGCTCCTATATGTACGATTTGATCCCGCCGGTTTATGCCGGTTTGGAACTCACCGGCGCCAGACAGCTTACGTTCAACATGAAAAACACCGCGTTCGGTCAGCCCGGTCCGATCGGCAAAGAAATCTACTGGGTCAAGCCCGAAATCAGCTTTATGGGTATTATTGTTGATTATCAGGTCAACGGCAAATACACCAAGCGCGTGGCATTTTCGGTCAGAAGTTACAGTACGCTGCTCAAAAACCCCTGCCCCGGCTGGGGGGCGAACAAAGTTCAGGATGAATATATATCGCTCGGCCCGATGATCGAAACTGCAGCCGAACATGATTTCTCGCTGGATTTGACCAAATATGCGCCCGAAAATTGGAACGGAACCATCTTTTTGAGTGTGGGTACAACCCTCCAGCAACCCTACAGAAAGCTGACTTTGACCATAACTGATGTCAACAATCCGGATGCCGGCAACTTTATTGAAGGCTTTGACGGCACCAAATCCGTTGCCCCGCCGCAGGTGATCCCGGAAGATCTGGCGCTGCCCAAAGTCAACAGCAAGCCGGTTTTGACTGCCGATCTGAAAAAGTACCGGCAGTGGGCGCATGTAAAAAAACTGCTGCCCTACATCAAAAATACCGAAAAGGTGCTTGAACAGCCCACGGAATTCTTTATGGCTTACGACAACGACAATTTGTATCTTGTCGTACATTGCCGTGAACCCTACCGCAAGCCGATGGCATCTAATGCGGCAGTGTGGTACAATGAGTGTCTGGAACTTTATTTCTCGCCCGACGAGAAAAATCTCCGTCAGCTCATCATTGATGGCAATGGTAATCTGTACGATAACGGTATTGCCCAAAAACAGATCACCACATCTGTCAAGTACATCGACAAGGACGGCTGGTACGCATTCCTTGAATTGCCGTGGAAAGCTTTGGGCGTCGATCATCCGACTCTGGGGTGCAATTTTAAGTTCAACATTATTCGCAACCGATTGGGCGGCCGCCCCGAAATATCCACTTGGAGTCCGATCAAAACCGGCTACCGGGATATAAAACAATTCGGGACGATCACCCTTGGCAATTTTCTCTCCGGTCAGGGGCGGTACGAAGAAATCAACATTGATTGAGACTTTTTATATTAAGCATAGAAAGGATACCCCCAAAAATGCGCATCACCGGAACATTTATTGATGAAATCAGCCACGACATTCCCCACCAGAACTGGGGCGAAAAAGAGTGGGAGCAGGATTTTATTGCCATGAAAGCCATCGGCATTGATACGGTCATTATGATCCGCTGTTACTGCCAGCGCTTTATGACCTATCCGTCTGAATATCTGATCAAACACTGCGGCGGCTTCCGCCCTCCGGTCGACCTGGTGGAACTTTATCTGACTTTAGCAGACAAGTACGATATGGATTTCTACTTTGGCCTGTACGATGGCGGCTGTATGTTCTACCCGTGGTACGAAGGCGCCCTGCTCAAAGATATTGATCCTACCAAAGCCGTGATCGACGAAGTTTATGAGCGCTACAGCCACCACAAGAGCTTCAAAGGCTGGTATCTCAATCGGGAAATGAGCCTCGGCGGCGGCCCGCAGGTTGTTGACGAAATGCTCAAATTCAATACCGTTATCAGCCAATATGCCAAAAATGTTTCCAACGGTATGCCGACGATGATGAGCCCCTATTTCTCCGGTGTAAAAGCCGGTTGGCAGAAGCCTTCGACCATGGAAGATCACTACAAGATCTGGCAGGATCTCTTCGGTGAACTTTCCGGCTCGGTGGATATTGTAGCGTTTCAGGATGGCCATTGCGACTATCACGAACTGGAAGATTACATTGCCATGAATACTGAATTGGCCAGCCGCTTCAACGTAAAAGTCTGGACCAACTGCGAAAGTTTTGACCGCGATATGCCCATTAATTTTCTGCCGATCAAGTGGGAAAAGATGCTGCTCAAGCTCGAAGCCGCCCGCAAAGCCGGTGTCGACAAGGCAATCACGTTTGAGTTTTCGCACTTCATGAGTCCCAATTCGTGTTACCGGGCGGCCGGACACCTCTACAACCGCTACCGGGAATACTTTAATATCTGATTATTCTGTAAATATATACGGGGGTGTTGTAAAACTCTGAATAGTTTTGCAACACTTTTTTTTGTAGTAATTAAGCTCAAACATGTAACATATCCGGTTATTCTGCGTTATATTTTTGCATTTTCTCATAAATTTGCTTTGAGGGGCAGCTGTTGGCATCATTATAAATGCGCTTCAAGACTTGTACGGGTT
>SUWA01000059.1 GCA_015061695.1 Lentisphaerota bacterium | reverse complement strand
ACTGGCGGCCTGTGCTGTAAATCATATATTGTCCGGCAAAAGCTCTACGGTTTTTCCGGAAATCAAACTGCCGCCATATTTGCGGATCAAAAAAAGTACGGTATTTTAAGCGATTCGGCAATAAAAACAGCTGCGGCAAAACCAACCGGTTTTGCCGCAGCTGCAATGTTTATCGGGTGAAAACTGTTACTGCTCTATGCGGAGCAGAATGGTACGGTTTTTACCGATTTTTACGGAAAAGTTCTTGCTGTTATTGCAGATGACTTTGCCGCTTTCCACATCGACCACCCGCCGGGCCGGCTGCGGAAGGTTGATTTTTACCACATCTTCGTGGCCGCTGTGGATGATGATATGGCCGTTACCCGGACGTACGACCACATTTTTGGCATCGGTGTAGACATGCGCGCCGCCGTATTGGGCAATGGCGCGGACTGTTGCCACATTGAACTCCGGAACTCCCAGATAGATCGAACGCCAGTCGGGCATCTCTTTCAGGGCCACTGCGCCTTTGCCGGCCAGTGCCGGATCGTTGGTAAAGGCTGTCAGGATCTTTGCCTGCGGGTCAGTTACCGCCAGACCGGGATTGAGCTTGTGCGGGAACTTTTGTGCCGGGATCGGCAGCGGACTGCCGGGAACCGCCCGGGTTTCAAAATTACAAAGTTTCAGTGCCCAATCCATCTTTATGCCGGTAAGGTCGCTCATGTTGGCGGGCGAAACACTCAAACGGTCTTTCGGGGTGTTGTTTTTGAAATATCCCGCGCCGTAGGTCCACACCAGCACTTTGTTGCCTTTTTTGAACCGCCGCGCGATAACTTCGCGCTTGGCGCTGTCGGCGTAAAAGCTGTTTACAAAGATGTAGATGGGGTAATCATCGGGAATCAGCTCAAGGTCATCGGTGATGTAACTGTCGATATGCACGCCGGATTTGGCGAAGACATCCCGCGAATAGGTCAGCAGGTTGCCCGAAACCTGATCGCGGTAGGAAAAGCGCCGGAAATGGATGCTTTCAGTATCCATAATTACCGCAATACTGCGGGTACGGTCGATCGGAGTCTGATTTTCTGCTGTGTAGAGCATTTCGCGGCGCATCTTGCCGAAGTCGTTCCAGATCTTTTCGTGGCTGAAACTTTTGCCGCCGGCAATGGGAAACCACCACAAACTGCCGCGGTTCACCAGCGTATTACCAAAAGTTCTCCACAATACCGCCCGGGATTCTTCCAGATCGGCGGCTCCGCTGTATTCGGCTTTGCGGCCGTTCAGCGAAGTGCGGATATCGGCTTCATCCAGCCAGATCTTGCCGTGCATGGCAACCGATGCCGGGACGCTCATGCAAGGACCTACACTGCCGAGGTTGCGCTGATTGTATCCGACCGGACCGACCAGAAAGTTCACGGGGGCATTCCGCAAAACTTTACCCAGTCCGAAGTGACCCGATTCGCTGGCAAAGGCTCTGCCGAACCCGCCGGCATCTTCAAACACATAGCCGTAATAAAGACCGATCACCTTATCCGGACCGCAGAGTTTGCGCATGAGCGAAGTAAAGTGACAGACTGCTTTTGCCTGCTGGTCATTGACAAACAAGTAATAGTCGATGTTGGCGCGGTCAACGGTCGGATTTACAAAATAGCAGCTGTCAGCGCGCAGACGTTCCGCCGGAGTCGGCAACTGCACTTCATCAAATGATGCCGGAACCCGCCCCGTGGGGTAGGCTTTCTGCATATTTTCGATAGTGCCGTAATGATTTTTCAGCCATTCCCGGTATGCCAGCAGTTCCGGTTTGCTGTAGTCAGTCAGGTTTTTGCCGTAGAGCTGACTGTTGTAGCCGTAGCGGATACATTCGCCGTAGCGGCCGGAAGGGGTGGTAAAACCGATGATCCGGCTGTAATACGGCTGCTTTTTCATGTGTTCAAAAAGGGCAGTCCAGGCTTCTTCCAGATCCGCCAGCCATTTTTTTGAGCTGTAGGAGTGGCTGGCAAAATAGTCCTGACGGACATTGCCGTTGATATCCTGTGTGCATTCTTCGGGGAATTGTCTCCCCCACCAATCCGGCGGACAGGCTGCTACTTGCAATATGAGCTTGGCATCGGGGTTGCGTTCAAAAACAAACTGAATGTTGCGGTCAACGATTTCAAAGTCATATTTGCCGATGCCCTGCCACCAGGTGCTGCCGCAGAAATCCCGTCCGCCTTCCGGCCCGCTGCGGAAAACTGAAATACCCTGTTCGTGCATCTTGTGAACCGTGCTGAAGCTGTAACCTGCCATCGGCAGAAAACCGCCGCCGCAATAGATCATCAGCGGTTCACGTTTGCCGTCAAAAACAAAACTCTGCGTGGTGTTGTCCACACTGACCACGATCGGTTTGACATCGCTGGTAACGCTCAACGGCGCCGCCTGATACGGCGCTGCCGAAGCGAGCTTTGCTGCCGCAGCTGCGATCTGCGCTCCCGGCAGGATCGAGTTATAAATTTTGAACTCGTCCAGCGTTCCGACAAAACGGTCGCGCTGATGCACCGCGTTGTGGAAGTCGTTGCCAATGTGCATTGCTTTGACCGGCAAGCGGTTGACCGCAGCTTGGGAGGGCTTGCGGGCAGTCAGTTTGCCATCCAGATAGCAAAGCCACTCATCGCCGGTCATGACCCAGGCAACGTGGTAAAACTTTTTTACTTCCAGCTTGCCGCTGCAGGGGTAGGTCTGGCGTTTTTTAGGGTTGCTCCAATCGAGCATGTGCAGCATACCGTTCTGGATCTTCAAAGCCAGCAGCTGTTCATCGGCAATATAAAAACTGCACAAGGTCATGCGCTCGTGCAAACGTTCCGGCCGGAAGAAAAATTCAATGGTACAGGGCGCTGTTATGATCTTGCCCGGATCGTCGATCCGCAAGCCATCCGCCATGCCGTAGATCCGCAAACCGTTGTTTTCTACTGCAGGGGTGAAATGGCTGGGTTTGACCATGAATGGCTCAACCTTAACATCAGCTGTACCGTGATTTCTGACTGGATTTTCGTCGTTATTCAACGGCAGGTGCAAGAGCGCTTCTGCGGCAGGCAGCAGCACACCCGCCAGCAGAAAAGTGGCAAGTGCAGAAAAGATTTTTTTCATTATACAACCTGTTACTTATTACGATCAGTCAATATCTTCATACTTGGCAGCAAATTTGCAGTAGCCGCCGGTAAGTTTGCCCTGCTCGGTGGTCGAGCAATTTACCGAGGTAACATGACCGCCCAGCGAAAGTGCATTGATCGTGTTCGGGTGGATCGGCTGGTTGCCGTCTTTGCTGTTGATCGCATAGTAAGCCATGGCACCGTGAGCATCATGCACGATGAATGCCGACGGATTGTCTCTGCCGACCTTGCAGCGGCCGATGCCATTGCCGTTGCTGTCTTTGAGCGGACCGCCGGAGGTGTCGGCTGCGGCTTCTTCCGGGGTGTGCAAGAGATAAATGTAGCTGGTATTGCGGTCAGGATTACCGTTGCCGCTATCAAACAAGCTTGAATCGCTGGGACACTGGAAATACGGCGCAACATCATTCATCGTCAAGGTCTCATTATTGCTGAAGCTCTGGCTGAAATATCCTCCGAAAATCAGAATGTTGGGCATTGCGTGGTTCGGGGTCCAGCACTTGGTGTCGTAAGCCATGCCGCGCTTGATCGGAGTCTTGTTGTCGGCATGGGCCAGCGGACGGGTAATCCAATCTTTGTAGTCGCCGGAATAAAGATGCTGGGCAAGACCGATCTGTTTGAGTTTGCTTACACAGTTGGCGTTGCGGGCACGTTCGCGGGCGGCGCTCAAGGCCGGCAGCAGCATGGCAGCCAGAATGGCGATGATGGCGATGACGACCAAAAGTTCGATGAGGGTGAAGTGTTTTTTCATTTTTTTTCTCCTGGTTGATGGTTGTTTTTTACGATTTTGATACTTATTTTTTTATTCTTAACAATATTGTGCGGTTTTTGCCGATTTTGATGGAAAATTTATCGGTCAAACGAGCCACGGTCTGACCGTTATCCACCCGGATGACTGCGGAAACTTTTTCCGGCAGAAAAATGTTGACGGCATCGTCATGCCCCGAATGGATCATTATGTGATCATTACCCGCCCGGACGACCACGTTCTCTGCATCGGTATATACATGCGCTTTGCCCAGCCGGGCGATTGCCCGCACCCATGCGGTCTTGAATTCAGGAGTCCCCAGATATATGGACTGGTAACTGCCGCAATTTTTGTACGCCGCCGCGGTTTTTTCCGCCAGTTCCGGCGCGGTAAACAGTGCCAGCTTTTGTGCTTGAGGATCATTGACCGCAAAAATTGGTTTGTATTTGCCTTTGAGCGATAACGGCGCAAGTTCAGTCTGATAACCGGGTGCCGGACGCGAATCCAGCGGCATGGGCCGGCTGTTGATGACTTCCATTTGTATGCCGCTTAAACTTTGCATATTTTTTACCGAAGTACGGATGCGTGCTGCCGGATCGGTGCTTTGAAAATACCCCGCCCCGTAGCACCAGACCAGCAGTTTACCATCTTTTTTGAAGCGTTTTTCGATCGTGGCACGGGCTTCGTCGGTCAGATAAAAGCTGTTCAAAAAGATATAGACCGGGTAATCATCCGGCATTATTCCGAGGTCGCCGGAGGAGTAATAGTCATACTCGATCCCGCTTTTGGCAAAGACATCCCGCGAGAGGGTCAGCAGATTGCCGCACAGCGGATCGTAGAGCGAATAACGCCGGAAATTGATGCTGACCGGGTCAACGATCAACGCCACTGCGCGTTTCCGGCGTTCGGCCGAACGTACTGCGGTATATTGCGCCATATCCTGATACATGGTGGCAAATGCCGACCAGATCGCCGGATCATCGTAGCTTTTTTTACCATGTATGGCTACCCACCACATGCCGGAGTAATCAATAACCGTGTTTCCGTAGGTGCGCCACAAAACTGCCAGCGATTCATCCAGATCCGATGCTCCGCTGTATTCAGCTTTGCCGCCGTTGAGCGAAGTGCGGATATCTGCTTCGTAGACCCAGAGCTTGTTGTGCAGCGCCAGCGAAGCCGCCGGGCCCATACTGGGCCCCACACAGCCCAGCTGCCGCTGCGTGTAACCTACCGGCGCGGCCAGAAAGTCAACGGAGTCGGAGCGCAGCACTTTGTCCAGCCCGAAGTGTCCGGAGTCGCCGGCCCAGGCGCGGTTATGCCCGAGCGCATCTTCCAGCAAATATCCGTAATAAAGTCCGATAAGTTTATCCGGCCCGGCCAATCTGCGCAATATGGCAGTAAAGTCGCACACCGCCTGGGCGGATTGTTCGTTGACAAAGGTTATGTAATCCAACGTCAGGCGGTCAACCACGCCATCGCGGAAGTAGCTGCTGTCGGGGCGTTGGCGTTCGCCGGGACTCGGCAGCTTTACTTCGTCGATAGTTGCCGGCAGCGAGCCGGTTTTGTAAGCCTTGCGCATATTTTCCATCGTGCCGTAACGCTGTTTGAGCCACTGGCGGAACGCACGCAGTTCCACCTGACTGTAGTCAGTAAGTTCCTTGCCGTAAAGCTGGCTGTTGTAACCGGCGCGCAAACACTCGCCATAGCGGCCGGAAACCGGTGTTATACCGATAATGCGTTTATAGTAAGGTTGTTTTTTCATGTGTTCAAACAGTGCTGTCCAGGCTTTTTCCAGATCTTCCAGCCATTTTTTGGAACTGTACGAGTGGCTGGCAAAGTAATCCTGATTGGTTCTGCCGTAGAAGTCGCTGCAAAGTTCTTCCGGGTATTGTTCGCCCCACCATGCCGGAGGCGAAGCCGGCAGACTCAAAATGATCTTGACATTGGGGTTCTGCCGGAACGCAAAATCCAGATTGCGGTCGACCAGATCAAAATCATACTTGTCCGGGCCGTACCACCAGGTGCCGCCGCAAAATTCCCGTTTGCCGTCGACTGTATAGCGGAAGACATTCATTCCGGCGCGGGAAACATCGGGCAAAGTCCGGAGCGAATAACTCGCCGCCGGCAGAAATCCGCCGCCGCCATAGAGCATTACCGGTTCTTTTTTGCCGTCAAAAACAAATTGCTGGTCAGCAGTTATCCGGCTTTTGACCGGTTCAGTTTCTTTGATGACCGTATTATAGATCCGCACCACCGGCGGTTTGGGCGGCGCCGAGGTCAGCAGTTGGCTTTGCCGGGCAATAAAATCCGCCGACGGCGCACCGCAGTGGATCTGCAAATCATCCAGCGTGCCGACCAGACGGTAACGATGCGCCACTACGGAGTGGTAATCGGTAGCTATATTCATACGTTGGGGGCGAATGTCGGATGGAACCAGCTCATATTTCTGCTTGAATACTTCTTTGCCGTCCAGATAGATTTGCACATATTTTCCATCCATGCGCCAGATGACATGATAAAAGCGGTCAAGTTCCAATTCCGGCCCGCAGGTTTGGAGCAAACGGGATTCCGGCGGACGGTAATCGTTGAATGCCAGATGTTTTTTGACAATATCCAAGCCGATGATCCTGTTGTCATTGCCGTAAAAAGATATGGCCGTCATGCGTTCGCGCATGTGTTCCGGCCGCAGATAAAACGAAATCGTACAAGCATTCGGAATGATCCGCGCCGGATCACTCAAATGCAGCGAGTCTGCCATGCCGGTACACATTATTGCAGAACCGCGCACTCCCGGTACAGAGCTGTGTTTGCTCAAAAGATGCGCTTCGGCATCGCCATTGGCCGCTGTGCCGGAGTTTTTACCGAAACAAGCTGTATCGTCAAACGTATAGTGCAGCAGCGGGCGTTCCGTTGCTTCCGACCCCGGCAGCGATCCGGCGCTGAACGTGAGCAAACTTACTGAAGCGGCAAGCAAAACTGTTTTCTTCATTGCAAATCCCTTTTATTGGTTGATCTTGCTCAAAAACTCAACTTCTTCCGGGTAGAGCGCACTGCCGTCGGCGCGGAATACATCGTGGAAATATAAATCCGGTTCGCCATTGGCAATATCCCAATTCCACGGATATATGGTATTGGTTTTGCCGGCCACCAAACCCCAGTTGATCGCCGTACAGTTGGCCTCTTTCATCAACGGCAGGCAATCCTTAAAGGTGGAGCCGCGGGTTCTGGCCATATATTCAGTACAGATGATCGGGCGGCCGTTGGCCAGGTAACGCATGGAGTTCAAGCGTTCGGCATGGGCTTCCCGCGCAAAATAGCAATGGAAACTTACCACTTCGGAGTTTTCGATGGCAAAGCGGTTCAACTCATCCATCGCCGGATCCCAGCTCCACATGCCGACAGTCAGCGGCTGCGCCGGATTGACACTGCCGGCCCAGTCAAAGACCGCCTTGAGCAGCGGCAGCGAACGGCTGCCCTGATACATACCCAGTGTTTCGTGGTCGCCGGCATCGCCGTTGCCCGGTTCGTTGTAAAGATCCCACAACAGGATGCGCTGATCGTCGGCGAAATGCCTGATCACATCTTTTACATATTTTTCGAGCCGCGGGTATTCGCTGCGGTCGGCCGTGGCCCGGCGTCCGGGGGATTTTATCCAGCCGCAGTTGTGCCGGCCCGGTTGCGACGGCGGTTGGACTCCCAGGGCAAAATCATCCTTCCAGCAGTCGTCAAAAAAGACAAATACAGTGCGGATGTCAAACTTGTCGGCAATCTGCAGATAGTGTTCCATCCGGCGGAGCAAACCCGCCGGGTCGGCCGCGTGCAGCAGATCGTGCAAATAGACGCGCATGACACGCATCCCCACGGCTGCGGCCCAGGATAATTCGCGTTCGATCGTTGCCGGATCAAAGGTTTCAGCCTGCCACATTTCCAGCTGATTTACAGCGGTGCTGGGAATGAAATTTGCACCGAAGCGCCAAATTGAAATATCTTTGTAATTCTTCATAAAAAAACCTGTTTAAAAATCTCCTTACCAAATATACAACAATAAATTGGCTGCAAGAATGTTTGATAACGGCAAAAACATATCAATTATTTGCATTTTTAGTGCAAAATAGGCTTTTTTCATGGTTTTAAGATACAAAATCTTGAAAAAATGCAATTTTAGTATATCTTAATTGAGAAGATGGAGTTTTGCTATGAATATGGAAAATATATCCAGCGTTTTTGCCGGCACCAAACCGCCGCCGCCAACTCCGTTTGAGGAGAGCGTCTGGGTGCTGCCGGAGGCTGATGAAGATTATCCGCTGCAGTTGAGCAGTACCGGCATCACCCGGCAGGATCGTAATTACCGGATCGTATCCGAAGGCCGCACCTACTATGTGCTGGAGTATATAATCCGCGGCCGTGGACATTTATTTATCGATAACCGCCATTTCAAGCCATCGGCGGGGGATTTTTATCTGCTGCCGCCGAATATGCCGCACGAGTATTACACACTGCCCGGCGACCCGTGGGAAAAAATCTGGTTCAATGTATCCGGTACGTTGATCGACTCGCTGTTGGCCGCTTACCGGCTTTCCGGTGCGATCTATCTGCAGGATGTGCCGCTGGAAAATCTCTTCCGCAAAGGCATGGATTCGGTACGCTTTTACAAAAACACTTCTTATACGGTACTGGCGGGAGTGCTGACCGAAATAATTTCCACTGTCCGGCAGCTGCATGGCGAGGCGGGGCGGAAACTCTCCGACGATGGCCGCCGGATGAAAAACTATATCGACCAGCATTGGCAAAGACCTTTTGTGCTGGAGGATCTCTGCCGGATCTCCGGAAAATCCGCCGCGCAAACCTTGCGGATCTTCAAACGTGATTGGAGTATCACGCCGGGTGCGTACCATCATCAGCGGCGTTTTGCCATGGCCGCAAGTTATTTGACCAACACCGGCAACACCGTGCGCGATATAGCTTTATTGCTGGGTTTTGCCAATGAATTTCATTTTTCACAATGGTTCAAAAAGCAAAGCGGCATTTCTCCCAAATTCTACCGCCAGCAGCATGGCCAAACCGCAAACTGACCCTTCCTGCCGGGTGAAGCCGGTGTATGAAGGGCTTGTTCAGTTTAAAAGTCGGCTGGCGTTGCCGGCGTGGATCATTTCTTCGGCGTAACTGCCCAGTTTAAGGTCGTGCAGCAGTTCCAGCGCGTGGGCCTGGTCGCACCAGGGACTGTCGGTGCCGAAAAGACAACGCTCGATACCCAGCGCTTCGACCAGTTCTTTATATTGCACCCTGGGCAGCAATTCTCCGACAAAAGCCAAGTCAAAATAAATATTGCAGCCGGCCAGAAATTCGCGCACTTCGCTCCACTGTTTCCACGAACCGCCATGAGCCAGCACCAGCTTCAGGCCGGGAAAACGGTCATGGAATTTGCGCAGACTTTCCGGATCACTGTGATAGGGCGGGTCAAATCCGGAATCCTCCCCGGCGTGGGTGATCAGAAAAAATCCCATCTCGGCAACGGTTTGCCACACCGGATCGAGTTCAAGTTCATCAAAGCTGAAACTCTGATATTCGGGGTGGACCTTGATCCCCGGCAAGTTTGCTTTGCGGGCCAATTCCAGCGTTTGAAAAAAATCGTTATCGCGCGGATGCACGCTGCCGAGCATGATGATTTCATCGGAATTGTTTTCTTGCGCCCACTGTATAATGCCGGGGCCTTTGCCGGGGGCTGTTACCAGCGGCAGTGCCACCGAGCGGTCTACCGAAGCGTGGTGCATGGAAGCCAGCAAGCTGGCGCGGCGGCCATCCAGTGCCGGTTCGATATGAGCCTTTTCGCGGGCAGTGGCCAACGCCCGTTCCACGATTTTTTCCGGATAAAAGTGAGTGTGAAAATCTATGATCATAAATTATTTTTTACGCAAAAACAGTGCGTACATGATTCGTTTGTAATCCCTTGCCGCATGATCGGGATCTGCTGAAATATCTTCGTTGAACGCGATTTGAGTTGCCAGCTGATCCGGGTCATCCGACGCCTGGATGATATTGTTTGCTGTTGCATCGGCGATCCTGCCGGCCGGAACGATCCGGGTGCCGACGATCACCAGCGCTTCCGCACCGTGAGCTTGACCGAGTTCGCACAATCTGTTTTGCAGATCAAGATTGCTTACGGCGGAAAATTCGCCGGAAGCCTCGCCGCGCCCGATGATGCGGTATTGTTCAGCAAGTCCGGGCGTATTGCCCAACACTTTTATTGAATCAGTGGGCGGAAAATCTTCGCCGTGATAATTTGCTGAAATACACCCGGCAACCGCGGTGGCCAATCCTGCAAGCAGGCTCACGAAAAACTTTTTTGCCGTCGGACGAACCATAGAAATTTTCCTTCTATATAAAAACGGGAGATGTGTCAAAATAAAGTGACTTGCATCTCCCGCTTTTTGTTCATCCGGACAAAACCGGAAAATCTTGCGATCAGTATTTGCGCTGCTTGCTCATGGCACGCACACGCAGACGCAGCGCGTTGAGCTTGATAAAGCCGGCGGCATCTTTGTGATCGTAGTTGTCGGCACCTTCAAAGCTGGCGATATTGTCGTCGTAGAGGCTGTATTCGCTGCGGCGGCCGGTAACATAGCAGGAGCCTTTGTAGAGTTTGACCCGGACATCACCGGTAACAAACTTCTGGCTTTCGGTGATCATGACCTGCAGCATTTCGCGTTCCGGAGCAAACCAGAAGCCATTGTAGATCATATCCGCATAACGGGGGATCAAGCTGTCGCGCAAGTGCATGACTTCGCGGTCAAGCGTGATTTCTTCCAGCCCGCGGTGCGCTTTGGCAATGATGGTGCCGGCGGGAGTTTCGTACACGCCGCGGCTCTTCATGCCCACAAAGCGGTTTTCCACGATGTCGACCCGGCCGACCGCGTGTTTTTTACCCATTTCGTTGAGTTTGCGCATGATGTTGGCGGGGCTGTATTCCACACCGTCGATTTTGACGGGGATACCTTTTTCGAAGGTGATGACCACATCTTCGGCCTGATCGGCGGCCTTGGACAAGGGTTCGGTCATAACGGCAATATCTTCGGGGAATTCCTGCCAGGGATCTTCCAGAATACCGCCTTCAAAAGAGATGTGCAGCAGATTGCGGTCCATGCTGTAGGGCTTCTTGGCCGAAACGCTGACCGGGATATTGTGCTTTTTGGCATATTCGATCATATCCAGACGGCCGGTAAAGTGCCAGTTGGGGTCGCGCCATGCGGCAATGATCTTGATCGAGGGGTCGATTGCGTTGGCGTTGAGTTCAAAACGCACCTGGTCGTTGCCTTTGCCGGTGGCACCGTGGCAGATGGCGTCAGCGCCTTCGGCCTTGGCGACTTCGACCAGACGTTTGGCGATGAGCGGACGGGCGATCGAAGTACCCAAAAGATAGTTGTTTTCGTAGATGGCTTCGCCCTGGAGCATCGGGAAGATAAAATCTTTGGCGAATTCTTCATTGAGGTCGTCGATGATGCACTTGCTGGCACCGGTGGCGATCGCTTTGGCTTCCAGACCGTTCAGTTCTTCCTGCTGACCGACGTCGGCGCAGTAGCAGATGACTTCTGCATTATAAGTTTCTTTGACCCACTTTACGATTACGGAGGTATCAAGACCGCCCGAGTACGCAACTACTACTTTCATGGTTTTTCTCCTCTTGAAAAAATTCACGGATTTACCGTATTTATTACTTTGATGTATATAAAATACCACCAATATGCGATTTTAGCAAGTATTTTTTGCTGTTTCCGTTTGCGCTGACCGCAAAAAAGGTTATATTATCCCCTGAAAGGATATTACGGCATGGATTTTTTTGACGAATTAAGCGAAGTTATCGCCCGCGACGGTGCCAGACGCGGTGTGCGTGCCACGCCGGAGGTGTGGAGTGATTTTACCGGGCGGATCGTTCCGGTAAAAAACGCTGCAGCACCGGTCGGTAAAAGCGCAAGCATGGAGATCACCGGCGCTGCCGGCCGGGCGGACGCGGTGAATACAGTTTCTGCAGCAGCAGCAGTTGCAACTGCGCCTGAAATCGTTCCGGCGGCTCCGTCCGCCCCGGCTGTTAAAGAGCTGCCCGGCGATTGGGAGTCTTTGCGCGCGGCGGCGCTGGTCTGCCGGAATTGCCATTTATGTGCTTCGCGTCGGAATGTGGTTTTCGGCGAGGGTTCATGCAATGCCCGGCTCATGTTTATCGGCGAAGGCCCCGGCGCGGACGAAGACGCCACCGGGCGGCCGTTTGTCGGCGCGGCCGGTCAGCTTTTGGACAAAATGATCGCGGCCATGCACCTTGCTCGCGAAGAAGTCTACATAGCCAATATCGTCAAATGCCGTCCGCCGGGGAACCGGATGCCGGGCGAAGATGAAGCTGCGGCGTGTATCGGATTTCTGGAAAAACAGATCGAACTTGTCAAGCCTGAAGTCATTGTGCTTTTAGGCGGTACGGCGCTGCACTTTCTGCTGCATATTGACGGCATAACCCGGGCGCGCGGCCGTTGGCAGGAATATAAAAACATTGCTGTCATGCCCACTTTTCACCCGGCATTTCTGCTGCGCAAGCCCGATGCCAAACGCGAGGCGTGGCATGATTTGAAGCTGGTGATGAATAAATTGGGTATACCCATTTAATATTGCAACATCCCGAAAGGAGCTTGTTCATGGTAAAGACCTTTGTGCTGGATACCAATGTCTTGCTGCACAGCAGCCAATCGCTGAATGCTTTTCGCGATAACAACATAGCCATTCCCATGGCCGTGATCGAGGAGCTGGACAAGTTCAAAAAAAGCCATGACGAGCTGGGGCGCAATTCCCGGCGGGTCATCCGGGCGCTGGATTCGCTGCGCGTACAGGGCAAACTCTCCGAAGGCGTGAGCATGAAAAATCTCCGCGGCGGAGCGCAAGGACGTTTGCGGATCGTCAGCGCCGGTAACGCCGGCAATAAATACTGGCAGCTTCTGGAGTCTTTCGGCTGGGATTCAGATAAGGCTGACAACCGCATTCTGGTGGCGGCACTGCAGCTGCAGGCCGAACTTACTGAACCGGTGATTTTTGTATCCAAAGATATAAATTTGCGGCTCAAAGCCGATATGCTGGGGCTTAAAGTGGCTGACTTTGAGCAGGAAAAGGTCGAACCAGAACGTCTGTTTACCGGCTATCAAACCATTGAAGTCACGCCGGAAGAACTGGGGAAATTTCAGCGCGACAAGGTTCTGGAAAAACTCAATTGCACGCTGTTGCCCAATGAATTTGCGATTTTAAAAGCTCCGGCGGATGCTGAAAACTTTGCTTTGGCGCGTTATGCCGGCGGCAACCGCCTGACGGCTTTGAATCTGGCGGATGATTTTCATATCGGCAATATTGCACCGCGCAATCCGGAACAGCGTATGGCATTGGAACTTTTGTGCGATCCGTCGGTGCGGCTGGTAACTTTGCTCGGCGGTGCCGGAACCGGTAAAACATTGCTGGCGCTGGCGGCCGGGTTGTTTGAGATTTTTGAGCGCAAGCATTACGAAAAACTGCTCGTATCACGTCCGATCGTGCCGCTGGGCAACGATATAGGATTTTTGCCCGGCGGTAAAAACGACAAATTGCAAAGCTGGATGCAGCCGATTTTTGACAATCTGGAGTTTTTGCTCGAAGGCAGCAACCGCGACCCAAAACAGAATCCGGAACGGCAGTTGAACAATCTGATCAACAAGGGAATACTGCAAATGGAAGCGATCACCTATATTCGCGGCCGCAGTATTCCGGAGCATTATGTGATCATCGACGAAGCGCAGAATCTGACTCCGCACGAAATCAAAACCATCATCAGCCGGGCCGGCGAGGGCACCAAGATGGTGCTGACCGGCGACCCGCATCAGATCGACAATCCTTATCTGGATGCGTCCAGCAACGGTTTGAGCGTAACGGTGGAGCAGTTCAAAAAAGAGAAGATCCACGGTCATGTTACCTTGCGCAAGAGCGAACGCAGCGAACTGGCTGCATTGGCTGCTAAATTACTGTAGGTTGACAGCGGATCGCTCCCAGGCGGCAATTGCGGGTCAGAACCGGAACAGCGCTCCTAATTTTTTGCCCAGGATCAGGCTGGCCGCGCCCAGCGTTGCACCCATAAAGGCCATTGTCCAGACCCCGAAAGCACTGGCGGTGGAGGCTCCTGCACCCAGCACTTGCGATAACTCAAAGATCGCTTTGGTGATAGGATAGAACGCACTTTTCTGCACCAGAATCAGTGAGTCCGATACTTCCAGCATGGAAAAACTGAACGCAAACAAACCGCCGATCAACAGATTGGCCGCCAGCAGCGGCATCAGTATCTTGCTGAAAACTTTGCGGCGCGGCGCACCCACGCTCAAGGCGGCTTCTTCCAATACGACCGGGGTTTGTTCCAACCCGGATGCCACCGAACGCATCACATAGGGCAACCGCCGGATGGCGTAAGCACCGGCCAGCAGCAGCAACGGCGAATTTACCGGATCAAAGATCTTTTCGGCCCATGAGTATTTGACGGTCATGCTTAAAAATCCGAACGCCATAACGATTCCCGGTATGGCCAGCGGCAGCATACTCAAAAGATCAAAGGCGATCGCTCCGCGCGGCTTCCACCGCACCACCAGCACGGCACAGAGCGTACCGGCTGCGGTGGCAAGGATCGTGGCGGCCAAACTGTAGTGCAGGCTGTTGAAGATACTCGGCACCACCAGTTTATCGCCCAGCGCATTGGTGAAATTGCTCAAAGTCCAGCTGCCCGGCAGGATCGTGGCATACCAGTCGCGGCTGAATGAAAGCAGTATCAGCGCTATGTGCGGCAGGATCGCTGCAATGGTGATAATGCCGAACAATACACCCGGCAGCCACGCTTTTACGCCATGCAGTTTTTTGGCCACACTGCCGCTGGATCCTTTTACGGCCGATGTTCCGGCATGAGATCCGGCCAGCAGGCGGCTGAATACATAAAGCAATGAGGCCGAAAACATCATCACCACCACCAGCGCGTAGGGCAGCGGATTGCCTTCCAGCTCGCTCAAGCCGTCAAATATCTGCACCGGGGCCACGCGGGTGAAACCGAACATCAATGGCGTACCCAGTTCGGTAAAACTCCAGATCAGAGTCAAACTGCCGCCGGCCAGTATCCCCGGCCGGATCATGGGCAGGGTAATATTAAAAAAACGGCGCAGGGGCGATGCTCCGAGGTTGCGGGCGGCTTCCTGCAAAGCCGGGTCGCAGTTGGCCAGCGCCGCCGATAAATTCAAATAAAGTATCGGATAAAGATGCAGCGCTTCGATCAGGGCAATGGCGTAAAATTTGCCTTCGCCGCCCAGAAAATCCATCCGGGCGCATCCCAGTTGGGTCAATACAGTGTTGAACACTCCATAGTAGCCGAACAATTGCTGAAAACCCAGCGCCCCGACAAAGGGCGGCAGAATCATCGGTGCCAGAATCAAGGCGTTCCATAAACTCTTGCCTTTGAAGTCGTAACTGTCCGAAAGTATGGCCAGCGGCAGCGCCAGCAGAAAGACCATGGCAGTGGTGGTAATAGCGAGCAGAAAAGAATTGATCAAACCGTCGCGGTAAATCGGGTTTTTCCACAATTCCGCCAGAATCGCCGGCGAACAGCCTTCGGCAATAACGGTTATTACCGGCAGCATCAGGAAGATTGCAAAAAACGTCAGCAGGAGTATTCCGCAGAAGATTCGGTAAGACTTTATCCACATAATATCAAGTTCCGTAAATTATTCATCCTGTACTGAAAATATATCGTTTTTTTTCCGGCAGAAAAATGCAAATCACCGGGACACGAGCATAAGATGCCTCAAAATTAGTTAATGTCCCAAATTTTGTGATGGGACGAGTTGTTTGACAAAAGTGCATCTGACCTTTATTTTTTAGTAACCAAACAAAAAAATAAAGGAAAGATCAGATGCACAATAAAATTACTATGGAAAT
>SUWA01000058.1 GCA_015061695.1 Lentisphaerota bacterium | reverse complement strand
TATTAAAAAGGTTTACAAATGCCAAAGCGTGGGAGGACTATTGGCAAAACAAAATGAATTGTGTAGGCAATGTTGTCATCAACATTGGCAATTACAAATGTTTTTCACAAAATTTAGGACAATAACTGTTATTTAGCATACTTACCGGTTCTGAACCGGCGGCGGATCGCTTCGAACGGACCGCTCAACACATAAAGAGTTATAACTGTAAAAATCGTATATGCACCAAAAATCGCCACCAGATAGAGTAATATGATCAAAAGCATTATTTTGATCGGCTGGTTGCCTTTTCTGCTCAAAAGATATTTACCGACATGCGCATAAGGCAGCGGACTTATCATTAAACCGCCCAACAAAGCGGCGTAGATCGGAAATACCATGGCAAAACTGCTCAAATCCCGGTCAAAACCTTTTACCGCCAATACCAGACTGGCAATCGCGGCGGCCGCACCGGGACTCGGCAAACCATGAAAAACAGCATCATCCCCGCTTTTTTCGATCGCCTTTACATTATAAGTTGCCAGCCGCAGAGCTGTACACCCCACATAGACCGAACAAAGCAGAAAAGTAAACCACACCTGACCGGTAGTCTGCACCCCCTGCAGCCGGTGGGTCATCACCGCCATGATCACCGCCGGTGCCACCCCGAATGTAACCATATCCGAAAGCGAGTCCATCTGCATACCGTGCATACTCTGTGCGTTAAGCAGACGGGCAGCAAAACCATCCAGTACGTCAAAGATCATTGCCCCCAGAACTATCAGGGAAGATGTAGCCAACACCTGATAAGTTTCAGTTGGGATCGCACCAGCCGGAACACGTTCGTAAGCAGTCAAAGACCAGAGAATAGCCGCAAAACCGCACCATGCATTACACAGAGTCAATGTATTGGGCAAATATTTCAGGCGCTTTTGGGTCTGTCCCGTCAATGGTTTCGGTCTGCGGAAAACCTTACGCCGTACAGGTGAATAAAGTCTGGATCTTCTGTTCATTTTATTTTATATTTTATTGAACTTTGTTCTGTTCTTTGTTCTGCTCGTTACAGCAAGCGTCAATGTTCTCATTGGCATTGACGGACTTATCTCCGGCATCAACTGCTTCAGTTGCTTCATCACAGCCGTTACCGGGAATATCCCAACGACTGCCGGGGCCGTTGACTTCTTCTTCCGGCGGGAAGAAACGTTTATCTTCATCCACCAGACCGTTGCTTCTTTTGCCGCTGTTGAAACGGGCGATCACAGTAGTACCACCCTTGACTTTATCACCGGGTTTGACCAGCAGCTCAAAGCGTTCATCCACCGGCAGATAAAGTTCGGTTCTGGAGCCGAACTTTATCATCCCGTAAATCTTACCCCGGGTCCACTTGCTGCCGGGCTCGGCCGCACACACGATCCGCCGGGCGATCGCACCGGAGATCTGCCGTACTGCCATAGGAAAATCTTCATCGTTTACAGTTGCATATCCGGCAATAGTCATGGCTTCGTTTTCTTTGGCACACTCTTTGCTGCGGGCATCCAGATACTTGCCGGCGCGGTAATGCTTGGTCAATACCTGAAATGCCGCCGGAGCGCGATTGACATGCACATTGAGTACCGAAAGAAATATACCGACCCGCAAAGCCTTGCCTTCAAACGGCTTCTGATCAAATCCATCCACCTCACCAATATCGCGCACTTCGCCATCGGCGGGACTGACGATAAATTCCGGATTATCCGGCGGAGTCCGGTGCGGATTGCGGAAAAAGTAACAAAGCGCTCCGTAAGCGATCAATACTATCAAAGCCGGCAGTACCCCCAATGCCACATGCACATATCTGCCCAACAGCCAGCAGCCCATCAACAATACAATAGCGATCAAGCCGCAACCGCCCCACTCACGAATTCCATACCGAGTCAAAGTCATAATTTCAAAATCATCCCTTGATATATTTGGATTTCCGCACTGCCGGAAATCTCATCAAAAAATCTGTAAAAACATCATATTTCTATAAATTATTGCCATTTTGACAAAATTGCAACTATTAAAGTTTACTTTTTTGTTTTGAAATGCTATTTTTATAATAAACAGCATAACAAACCCTGTAATCAAAGAAAACTTTATGAACTCGGTTACAAAATCCATGCGGCTGCAAATTGCCGTATTCGGCCGGACCAATACCGGCAAATCCAGCTTGATCAATCTGCTGACCGCGCAGAATGTTTCCATAACCAGTCCCCTGCCCGGCACCACGACCGATACGGTGGAAAAAGCCATGGAGTTTGCGCCGATCGGCCCGGTGGTGCTGCTCGACACCGCCGGGTTGGATGATTCTACAACGCTGGGCAGCGAGCGCATACAACGGGCGCTGAAAGTCTTTGACCGGGCCGATGTGGCAATTTTGCTGACCACGCCCGGCGTGTGGGGCGACACCGAAGAATTGGTCGTACAAAAAGCCCGACAACATAAAATAAAGCTCATCGCCGCAGTGAATCAATGCGATCTTTATCCGGGCGGCCGGGAGTTTGCCGAACAAATCCGCGCCAGGGCCGATCAGGTGATCTGCTGCAGCTGTCAGGGCGAGTCGGCCCATGAATCGACCGTAAAACTTGTCCGCGAAGCCCTGCTGAAGGTTTTGCCGGAAAATTTCATGCAATCGCCGCCATTACTGGGCGATCTGCTCCGCCCCGGCGATCTGGCTGTAATGGTTGTACCGATCGATCTGCAGGCACCGCGCGGACGGTTGATCCTGCCGCAAGTTCAGGCTATAAGAGATGCGCTGGATCACAACGCCATGATCCTGACCATGAAAGAAGACCGCTATGCAGAACTCCTGCCGCGACTCTCGCCGCAGCCGGCGCTGGTGGTGTGCGATTCGCAAGTGGTGAAAATGGTAGTGGATAACACCCCTGAAAATATTCCCTGCACCACTTTTTCGGTCTTATTTTCGCGTCTGAAAGGCGATACCGGTATTTTCATGCAAGGCTGTCAGGCGATAAGTTCTTTGCGCGACGGCGACTGTATTCTGATTGCCGAAGCCTGTACTCATCACCCGACTTGCGAGGATATCGGCCGTATCAAGATCCCGCGTTTGTTGAGCAAAGTTACCGGCAAAGAACTGCAGTTTGAATTTGCCCCCGGCCGGGATTTCCCCGAAGACTTGCAAAAATATGCGTTGATCGTACACTGCGGCAGCTGTATGCTCAACCGGCAGGAAACGCTCTGGCGGATCAACTGTGCGCTCGAAGCCAAAGTGCCGATAACCAACTACGGCATGACTATATCGTATTGTCAGGGTGTGCTGGAGAAAGTTCTGGTTCCGCAATAAATCTATCCGCAGAGTTGTTTACTGACAATAACACTCCCCTTGATCGACTTTTTTTGAGTTTTTCCGGATTGAGTAATTGAAAAAGTTCAAATCGAGGGTAAATTATATACTGTATAGAGCAAAAGGGAAGTTTTTATCAGGGACATAACGCAGAATGCCTAATTCAGCGGTCAAACCGCATTTTTTTGAAATCGACGATGT
The DNA here is from genome assembly GCA_015061695.1 of Lentisphaerota bacterium. GTDB lineage: Bacteria > Verrucomicrobiota > Lentisphaeria > Victivallales > Victivallaceae > SIG78. The sequence goes on along the minus strand of SUWA01000058.1, from coordinate 12,881 downwards.
ATTTGCCAATTACACCATCGTACAGTTCTGCGGCAGCGGGGCATACGGCGAAGTTTACCTGGCGGAAGATATTACCCACAAAACTGTGGCGCTGAAAGTTATTCCCATTTCCGGCGGCAGCGAAGTCTGGCGCATGGAACTGATCGGCTTGCGTCATTACCGCCAATCCATCGAAGACCATCATGCTTTGATCGAAGTATTTCATGTGGGCGAAACCGACAACTACTTTTATTACACTATGGAGGCCGCCGACAACCTCCTGCACAGCGACGAAACCGAAGAATATGTAGCCGATACTTTGGCTCACCGGCTGGAACGCGGCGGACGCCTGGAGCCGGAAAAAGTATTGGAACTGGCCAATTCACTGCTGGATGCGTTAGAACACCTCTCCGGACACGATTTGGCACACCGCGATATAAAACCGGCCAACATTGTATTTGTCAACGGTCAGGCCAAGTTGAGCGACATCGGATTGATCTCCACCACCGGAGTTCGCTCCAAAGTAGTCGGAACGCTGGAGTTCATGCCGCCGGAAATCGCCGACGGCGATCCGGTAGGTTACGGCCACGACCTTTATTCGCTGGGCAAGGTACTTTATTGCGCACTTACCAGCTTGCTGCCGGAAAATTACCCGGAAGTACCGCTGACAGTTCCATTGCGGGCATGGCGGCAATTCAAAAATGCCATATTGCAGGCGTGTTCGCCCAATCCGCGGCAACGCTTTTACACAGCGGCGGATTTCCGGGCTGCGCTGCCGTCCGCAATCAAGCCGACCACCTGGGTCGATGAATCAGTGGAACACTTGCGTACTTACAAAAAGCAGCATCCGGTGGCATGGCGTTTGAGCATTATATCGACCATTCTGATCTTCATAGCGCTGTTGGCCAGTGCCAGTATGTCGTATCTGCTGAAATTGGAAATGGAACGGGCCCGACGTGAACGGATCAACTTTATTTTCCGCACTATAGATCTGGTCAATGACCGGCAAATACACTTGCAGCGAATCGCCGCAAATTCAGGTGATTCGGCCCGTCCGTGGCGACTGCAAGTGATCGCAGAGCTGGCCGCCAATGCCCGTGCCAACGGCGATTTGGATGCAACCGAACGCTATTGCCGTACTGCCGATGCCATATTGAGAATGTGGGCACAGGAAGAATTTTCCCGACTGCTCCAGAAACATCCGACTGACCAGCTGCCGGCAGAAAACGAAGAACTCTTTAAACTGTTGGAGGCATACAGCAATTTTTCGATCACGCCGCTGGCCGGATATTTGCATGACTCGAGCAGCGAAAAACTGCAGGATACCATTCAAACCATCAAAAACCAACTGGCGATACGCTGGAACGGCCCGCTGCCGGGCAGTAACTGGAATGAATCCGGCGATCCGGATCTGAACTTTGTATATGTACCGGCTGGCAGTCTGGATGATGAACCGCGCCACTCTTACTGGATTGGAGTAAATGAAGTAACTGTCAGTACCGCTTTGCGGATGATGCCGGAGCTGGATCTGAATCCGGACCGGGGAGATTATCCGGTTACCCGTTTAAGTTGGAACGATCAACTGGAGCTCTGCCGCTTGTTGACACTTCAGGCACAATCCGCAGGACATTTGCCGCAAGGTTATATTTATCGCCTGCCCTACCGGAATGAATGGCAGTTTGTGGTGAACGGCGCGTGGGAAAGTGCCGGCAACTTTCTGCACGAACAACAGTCGATCAAGGATTATGCGTGGTATGGCGGCAACTCCATGTATGAACTGCATAAAGTGCGCACTAAAGCCAGCGGCGTACCGCCGGTTCATGATATGATCGGTAATGTATCCGAAAGCGTTTTGCTGCAGGAAACATTACCGGGGACCTCCCCGCTGGCCGGCGACTTTGGCGGCAGCTTCCGCGACCGCCGTATCAGCAGCCAGATCATCAAAAACAGCGAATTGGATCTGCTGATCAACAATTGGAGCGGCTTCCGCATTGTGCTGGCTCCCGGCAATATGGATTACTTCCGGAACAACTGGTATTGCGGAAAAATCCACCAGCTGACCTACCAGCAGCATACCTACGAAATACTCGGGGCGCCGACTTGCCGGTGGAAGCCGGAAATTGCGCTGGAGTGGTGCAAACTCCTGAACTGCGTTCCAGTCATTCTGCATGACCGCAACGAACAGGATTTTCTGCTCAAAAACTCGAAGCGACTCCGCGATCTGCCCGTACTCATGGGCGCAAAGGCCACCATCCATGGTTGGCAGTGGCTGGACAACACCCCGGTATATACCGGAGATTGGCTCAACGGGGTGGAGGATAGCATTATTCCCGGATTGAAGCAGTATCTGGTATGGGATCACGGCTTCTGGCGCGGTATCAGTGCCGATGAGGCTGTACCGCTTTTGCTGGTCAAATACAATAAGAATCGCCAGTTCAGCAAACGCCCCGGAACAGTACCTGATTCACCATTGATACTTAAAAAACATGCTCACGGCAAAAAAGAATATTGGGTATTGCATGCACCGGTGGACTGGGCCACCGCCAAGCGTCTGGCAGAAATGCTCGGCGGGCAGCTGGCTGTACCGGAAAATCAGGCAGAACGGGATGCGCTGCTGAAACTTGCGGATGAGTTTGAAGATATTCATCTGGCTGTCGGCGGCATCCGGCATTGCGGAAGCTGGCAATGGCTGAACGGAGCCGATGCCGGCGATATACCAAACGACAGCAGCAACCGCGCCATATCATTAAGCGACTGTTTTATAACTATTTACGACCACAGGATCTGCAACAGCAACCAAATGGATGGATTCATCTGCGAATTTCCACGGCCATAAAAGTTATTTGACTTCCAATCCCAGATACCCGGCAAAAGTTCCGGCGGGAATCGTTATAGCCAGTATGTTGCCTTCCACGGAGTAACTTAAACTCTTTTCGCCGGTAAACTCCGGAGAAAATGCCCTGACTTGCTGCGGAACCGGGTTTTTATCGGGCAGCTTGAACTCAACGATCACATCTTCGGCATTAGCCGGAGCATTGGGCATAAAATTTTCAAAGCGATCAATGTGGCTTATTGTTTCCGGCGGACGCGCCAGCACCTTGCCGATATTGACCAGATGCAGCAGAATGGTCTTATCATTGCCGGTACAATAGCAGGATGTTATATATCTGCTGTCGGAACAGCTTATCTGCGGAACATCGTTGATAAATGCTTTCAGAATCCTGCCCGGATAATTTTTAATATAATCAGCCGCATAAGCCGGTGCCGGAACTGCTTTATCCGGGTCACTACCCCAACGCGATACGATTACACCATAATGTACGGCCGCCGGACGCCGCGCAACTATACCGCCGGCCAGCCAAAGCAGTTTGCCCGAACAGGCGCTGACACCCAACACTTCGCCGGAACAACTTTGAGCAACGACCTGACAATCGCCGCTTATATTGCTTAAAGAGCAGCTTTCTTCTACCGCTTCAAGCTCGATTTTGTGATTCTGCCAGGCGAAAACACCTTTTTCTACCGGGTGAAAATCAACCAGATCAGCGTTGAACGAAAATACAGCCTCTGGGTGTTCGCGGAGCGAACCATCGGGCCGGTAAATACCGAATTTACCGAAAATGAGCAATTTGCCGCCACTTTTTACATATTGCTTCATCAACTCCAATTGCTCATCCGCCAGCATCGTTGCACCAGCTACTGCCACCACCTTATACTGCTGCCAGATACTCAATGGGTCTTCTTCAAAAATAATGCTTGCTCTTGTATTGGTAAACAGTGCGCTTTGGAGCCACACATGGAACGGACGCGATGCCGACTCTACCGGGTCAAAAGCGTAATCCATGGAATTGCGAGGCTGCAAAAAGCCTACTTCCGCCATCGGTTGGGCCTCACCGGCCAAACGCGGGTGATGCTTTTCGTATTCAGCAAAAATTGTTTCCACTTCGTTAAGGTCGCCGCCTTCCGGGGTGGCCATCAGCAAGTGTTCCCATAAACGGCTCAACGCCCAGCTGAAATAATAGTCATCATACCTGGTGGGATAAAACATGCTCATCGGGTCAACGGAGTATTTGCGAGCTATGGCACTGCGGTGCATGGCATCGCAGCTCCATGAAGGCCACGCACTACGGATAACACTGGAAAACATATTTTCCTGAAACACATGCGTCCAGAGATCCGCCGCAGCTTCAAACGGATACCCGGTGATATTGCGGCTGAATGTACTGGTTGCGTAGTTGGGGCGCAATAGTTTAAGGCCCAATGACTCAAAGTGTTTGTTCACGTCGCGCTGAAAAAGTTCGGTAGAACGCACCCGGAATTTCAAAAAAGCTATATACGCCGGATTGGAGTAGTTGCCGGTAAAAGTGTACCATTCGTAGGGTACAGGCAAATCAAAATCAGTTTCGGCCTTGAATTTTTCGCGGCAGTATTTGCAAGTACAGGCGTGGCCTTCGCCGAAATACTGAACATCGTCAGTCATGATCCCATCCACTCCGGCGGCGTAAACATCTTCCAGCGTCTTAAGATAAGCGGCTTTGAAATGCGGATTGTTGAAACAATGTGCATAACCGCCGTAACCGGTGGTCGCCGGCTGCCCGGTACGACCGTCGATCTGGCGGCAATCCGAAAGAAAAACTCCAGGTGCGATCTCGCTGTCGCCCATCGCCAGATGCTCCCGCAACCCGGGAAACATATCCAGCGAACCATTGCGAATGACCATCTTGCGCTTCAACGCATCCCAATCGCGGCGGCTGTGCGGAGCAAAAGTCAAATGACTGCTGTGATGCTCCACCACGCGAATGCCGTGGTTATGACATGCTTTGACCATTTTTTTCAAAGCTTCGTTGATTATATGACGCCACGGATAATAGCTCCAGCGGAAATGCGTGCAGCTGAAAGTCATAACAATATTGACTCCCGCAGCAGCAAATTCAGCGGCCTTATTTTCAAAGTCAGCAGCCTGCCACTGACAAATTTCCGGCAGATTGTACCAGAAAACCCCGAATTTATCTTGATTTATACTCATTTACTCTGTAATCTCCACACAACAATCCCAACCGGAATTTTTATTGCTTCCGGCGGTATGAACTTGATAAATTTATTGAACGTAAGTAAAAAAAATTATTCTCCGCGCAGCCGGGCGGCTTCTTCGGCACTCAACAATACGATTTTCGGATTCCGGACGATCAACGGCAGATTCTTTTTTATCTGCGGCAGCGTAAGCACACAGCGGATGGTCAACTCCACTTCTTTGGCATCATCGGCAACCAGACCGGAGAGGTCAAAATTATAAACTGCCGCATCTGCCGCACCGCCGGTAAGCAGACGTTTGTCCGAAACTGTTCCATCGTGGGAATAAATGGTCAGCCAGTAGTTTTTCTTAAAATAAGGAATCAATTTGCCGTTAAGCTCAAAACCTTCTTTATTCCGGAGCAGACGCCGCTTGCCGTCGGCCGTTTTTTCGTTGATGATCCGGTTATTGGCCATCAGCATCACCGCCGGAGTCCAGCCGGACGGACGGGGATTGCGGAAAAACATCGTCATTTGCAATACCGGTATTTTACCGGCTTCGGCGGCAGGCTTGGCCAGCTTGATTTTGGTAATTGTCATTTTATCCTGCAAATCAATTACAGTATCGTTGGCAACAGGCACCTCGGAAGAGCAAAGAGTTGCAGTACAAATTGCAGCGATCAGAGCAAAAAACTTTTTCATTTTATAACTCCTTTCAATAAAGTTTGTTATGTACAGTGGCACCGGCTTCTACGCCTTCCAGATCCGGCACTTCGCCGTCTTCGGGCATATTGCGGTACTCCACATGGCCGTCGACCATGCCGATATTAAGACCTTTGCTGTGCGGATACCCCAAGCCTGCCCACTGGTGATTGCGGGTGAGCCGCGCACCGTAATTGATCATCTGCACACCAGGAGCCAGCGGATCTTTGGGGAACGAACCGGTCTTGTCGCCGATTTCGATCGTCAAAAAAGTGTTGGAGGGGTTTTTCACCGCCACCAGAGTCGTTCCGGCTTGCGCATCAGTGGATGTGGGCGCCGGCTTGGAGCCGGAAAACGAGCTGTTGAACCCGTATGAAGTATAAGCCGAATTGCTGTCGGATTTTACACAATTGGGACAGTAAAAAATATTGTTGCTGCCGGAATTTACCGGTGTATCGCGCAGAGTTTCGGCCTTGGTTGCGGCGTGAGTGGCAATCAAATCGATCCAATGTACATTGCCGCCGGCAAAAGCCGAACCGCTGCCGACATAATAGATCGGCGGCATCGTATCTTTGTGATCCATGGAATAAGTCAGCATGGCCAGCGTAAGCTGTTTGAGGTTGGAAGTACAAGCTGCAGTACGCGCCCGTTCCCGGGCAGCCGAAAGCGCCGGCAGCAACATTGCAGCCAGGATCGCAATGATGGCAATCACTACCAAAAGTTCGATCAGAGTAAAATTTTTTTTCATCTTTTCTCCTTATAAGCCAATCTGTTGTTAAAAATTATTCAGCTTGCCACAACTCGATTTCGGCAATAATAAAATTAACTTTCTGCCATGGAACGGTCTTCAGGTGAGCGTTGCGTTGGATCACTTTGGGCACCTCGCATTGCTCTATAGCTCCGGGTCGGGGTGATGCGGCAAAGACCAGTCTGACTTTACAACAGTCCGGACTGTATTCCGCAAGTTTGAGCGTCTTTTGTTTGAGCCCGTACTTGACAAATTCATCTTTTCCGGCCGCAAAAGTTCCGGCATTTTTCCAGTTCTGACCATTGCTTGAAGTATAAACGGTTACATCGCGCATGGCTCCGGCATAGAATATTTCGGCCCGGTCAAAAGCACATTTCTGTTTGAGATCAAACTCAATGGTGATTTCGCCACTGGTCTGCCAGCCGTTGATCCGGTCGGTCAGCTTGACATTTTTGCCGTCAATATTACCGGCCCGGTAGGCCCGGCGGCGGTCAGTGAGTTTGCCTTTATTAAAGGTAACATCGGCAGCTTCCGCCGGAGCATCAGCTTGCGGAGTACACTTGTAAGCGGCCTGTGCCGGAACTTTGACGTTAGCTCCATAGTAGGCCAGAAAGTTCCTGAAAAATATATAGTTGCCGCTCACACAACGCCCTTTGACCGCTTTTTCGGCAGCAATGAGTTCTTTTGGAAAACGGAAACGCCAGATGTCGTGATCCAGTTTGATCCCCAAATCTTTGACCAGCGCACGGCTCCAGTTTTGCCAGTTTTTGTCGCTGACCAGCTCTCTTTGAGCAAAGTTCACGCCAAAAACGATCACATTGCCTTTGCCCAACGGAGTTTTGATCGCGGCGGCTTTGCCGTCGCTGTAGCTCATTATCACGCTCGAATTTCCGGCAAGCGACAGATCAAAAGCCGGAGTTTTGCTCAAAGCCAGCGTAAGATCAGCGCACTTGACGATCCGATCCCCGGCGCTGCGGCGCGGATTGCCGCCATTGATCAACCCCGGCAGACTGGCACGGTTCAAAGGTGTGGCCGCAGCATCAAAGCTGAACGCTTCGGGGTCGGTAATAACCAAAGTTCCGCCATTTTCAACATATTTGACCAATGCTTCCAGACTGGTTCCGTCGCAATATTTGGCGTCAGATACAAAAACCGCTTTGAATTTGTTCAAATCGACCAGATTTTTCCTGATACTGCTTTCGTTGAAGATCTGTTCCCACGCACCGGCTTGCAGCTCCAAAAGCGAGTGCATCAGCTGCGACTTGACCGGCCGGTTATTTACACCCACATAACTGCGGGCGGTCATCACCGGCAAAAACAATCCGCAATCGGCTTCAGGATAGACCAGAGCATTCATCTTGCGGCTTTCATCCATGACCGCAGTCAACACCTGCCAGCGCTCCGGCGCGCCGTAACGGTCGGACTCCAGCGAGCGTTTATCGCGCTGACCGCGGGTATCGCCCAAATACCAATGAAAACCATTGGCACCGCCGCGGTAAGCCTCGGAAATCTTTTCCAGAGTTTCCAGCGGAGTAAGAGTCGCACCGTAATTTTCAATGTGATAACAGGGGTGAATCTCCTGCACTCCGGACAGATCCCGCAGATATTTGCTGGTAAAAGCAAAGTCCGATACACTGGCGTTATTCTCCGGATAAAGCTGATTGGTCATTATATCACACACTTCCGGAGTAAAGTCAGTAAAGTCATAAATACGCCCCTGCCCGCTCATGGGGTCATCGGCTACCAGTAAGATTCCGTTCAGTTCGCGCTTCAGGGTCTTATTAAGTTTCCGGTGCAATCTTATGGACTGGTCATGCAGATAGTGCCGGAACGCTATCCAACGGTAAACATTGGTATCACCGGCGGATTCCGGCGGACCGAATTTTCCGAAACCGTACTTATTTTTTATTTCATCGCAAACCGCATCCAAAAATGGATAAGTACCCTTATTGCGGTGCCGGGTTGATAAATACAGAAACCAATCGGCCCAGTGTTCAGTTTGCTCATCGCCAAAACTCATAGCGTAAAGGTGATCGTTATAGGGTTTGAAAAAGCGCACCGCATTTTTTATCCAGATCGCCTCGGCTTGCGGATCAAACAAAAGCGGCCGGTTGCCGGGGCCTTTCGGTACCGGCACCCCTTCAAAGCCATAATACTGGCTGGTCGCAATAAATTTAGCTCCGGCCGGAGCCTGACCGGCCAGATCATACCACTCCGGTGCCAGCAACCCCGCTCCGCCCAACAGCAGAAAACCGTGTTTATGCGTCAACGCCAGTTCATCCGGGGTGTTCCACGGAATAGCGAACTCCATGGCTACGGGCAGAAAATCACTGTTGAAACTATGACTCCAAGTCATAGCACCATTGCGTACCAGACCGGCGGGCTGTTTGCCCTGCAGCTCTTTATAAAGCGGTTTTTGCGTGATTTTTACAGTTCTGGATTGTTCTTGGGGCTTGGGCAATTCCCACTCGTACTTATACTTGCCATTGACGGTAAAACGCATCAAACGGCCATCGCGGTGCAAGTTGAGCTTCAGCGCGCCCTCGCTATTTTGAGCATCGAGCCGACTGGCGGCAGTGCGGCCGATAATGCGGCCGTCGAACCGCAACTGTTCGAGTTTACCATCCGCATGTGCATTATTTTCGCTGCGCCACAGCAGAGAACCCTCCTGCTGCCCAACAATGGTAAAAGGTTTATCGGCTTCAACCTTGCCGCTGCGGAAAGTCAGAAAGTTATCGGAGTCCGAAAATGCGTTGCTGTTGCTGCCGGTCAAACTCGAAAGCTGGCTGGAACGCGGATTACACCTGCCCAGCATGATGCGCCACAATTCCGCGCCATGCGATTGGTAGCCGGTCAATTCAGCCAGCGGGATCGCAATTTCCACACTCCAGAACTCCGGGGCGATCTGGCTCTGCACCGTGGTGGTAAAATTCTGACTTTTATCGCCATTGACAGCATCATAAACAATACCGTTGGCATTTATGATGATCTGCCGCTGGGTGGTTTTATCCTGCAGAGCGTTCCACGGATCGAACCGCAGCTCCACAAAGTCATCGTTATAAATGGCGTTATCCCTTTCTTCCGGAGTGCGCCACTGGCGGCGCACATTAGCCATATCTTTATCATAACAGACAAATGCGGCATAAAGATATTGCCCGTCGCGGCCGAACCACACGAGCGTTTTATCAACTTCGCCCCGGGTGCGCCCCATGCGTTTGAGCTGCTGTTGCGCTGCGCCCTGCCATTCCGCGGCCGAAACGATGCCGTCGATCTGCGGAGCTTGGACTAACTGCGGGAAAATCTCTTCATTGGCTGCGCTCAAACCCGTTGCTGCCGCCATCAGGCACCCGACAGCAAAAAATTTACTGCAGCAATAACTTATCCTCATAATTCGATCCCATCCATATACTCGCCGATCCAGTTCCAGATATTGGAAGCACTGGCAGCCGGTTTGATATTGAACGATTCAACATCGCCGCCCAAACGCAGCACGTTGGCATTTTCGCCATGAGCTGACTGTTTGAAAAGTCCGCCGCGATACGGAAATACGTCGAACACCACGCTGTTTTCCGGCCGGTCGCGGCCAACGAGTACGCGCGAATACTGTTCGCCGCCAAAACGATTACGTTTTACAGCAGCAACATCGTTGATGCTGAAGAAAAAGTAGGAAGAACTGAATTTAGTTCTCTGGTATGCGATTTTATCTTCCGGACAGACAAAGTACTTCATGCGTTCCTGCGGGAAATCTTTTTCAAATCTGCCGGCCGGCCGGGGATCGCCGAAATATCCGCCCCAGATCAAATAGTCGCCCCAGGATTTCCGGCTCTGATTATTACCGAAGCTCTCCACCATTTCCTTCGAATCTTTGCGGGGCTCGCACGGTACAAAATTGGCATTTTTTTCGGCATAAAGCAAAGCCGCCTGCCCGATTTTGCGCAAGCGATCCTGACAAGTCATATTTTTGGCTGCTGCCGCATTGGCCTGAACTGCGCTCAATGCCGCCGCAAATACGATACTGCCAACACCAACTATCAACAGCAATTCCGAAAGGGTGAATTGTTTTTTCATCTTTTTCTCCTTTTTTTGATTTACTTATTATCGGTTGATTTTTTTACTTTTGACGCGTTATAAAATGCGGATTCCCGCACGATCATATTTCCGGCGACCCGGATGACCGCATCCGGCAAGGTTGGATCAGCAACTTTGTGTAAAAATTGTTCCACCGCAGTTTCCAATGCCGAAGCTATATCAAATTTCAATGTAGTCAGGCACGCACGCCCCAAAGGCAGAAATCCCAGACTTTCGATATTGCCGTTGCCGGAAACATTAAACTCACCGGGCTTGAATCCCCGATCCAGCAAGGCTTCAAAAAAGCCCAATGCCAGCATATCCGCCTCGCACGCATGCAGAGTATCCGGCTCTACAACCATGTTCAAAGCATATTTATAAGCGGCCAACTGGGTGTTGAAATTCTCGTGAAAGATCTCAAGTGTTTCTGACTCACTCCAACCGCTGTAAATTAAGGCTTCGTGCATTATATGTTGGAACGACTTCTGAATATTGTGCAGTACGATCTTGCGGATACCGCAGCGCCGCGCTTTCTGAAAAATCCGACTGAACCCGGCCATATGATCACCCACGACCTGACTGCCGCTGACATTGATTATACTGCTTGTCCACGGCCACAGTTTGGGGCGCGGAAATTCGTTGGCCAGCTGCCTGGAGTTGCGGTCGCTGAAACGGGTATCTGCGATCAAACCGGCGTAATTGTCAAAAATATGCGGACTGAAATTGCCCCGGCGCAGATCGTTGATGGAAAAGATCCGGTATTCACAGTTGTGTTTTTCCAGACAAGCAAAAAGCTTTTGGCTCAACAGGGGTATAGCAGAGTAATTTTCCGGCCGGTATTTGGAAAAATCAGTATCCACCATACAAGCTATACGCATATGTTTCATGGAAGGCTTGCTCCATGATCCGGCACCCTGTTTACGCTCCAGCCAGCCTTCGCCGGCTAAAATATTCAAGGCGTTATTGACCGTTTGATGCGAACAGTTGAAGCGTCCGGCCAACTGGCGCGCCGAAAAAAAACTGCTGTTTCCGGCGTCAGCGTTTTCTTGCAATTCAGCGCGCAGCACATTTGCAATTTTTACTGCCATATTATCGGCATGACGTCTTGGAATAATGTTCATCTGCGATCAATAAATACCTCATATAAAGTTGATAACAAAAAGATACAATTTTTTTTATGAAATTCAACCCCTATATGGATTTTATCCGGATAAAATTCCAAAAGTGTAAACAAAAGTGTAAACTAAAAAAATAAAAAAAAGAACTGCCGCCTGATTCACACCGGGGACAGTTCCAATACTTCTTTATCAGGCAAAAAAACTTTCGCAAAACTCCCGTTCGCTGGCACAATCAACCTCGGCCAACGCCAGAAATTCCGTACCCTTCTGATCGCCCCAGCTGTAATTCATCACCAGTTTACCATTGTATTCGCAAAAATCTATATCAGATACATTGATATTTTTGGCCGCATTGACCTTGCAGCGCAAATTTTCCGCATCCAATGCCCGTGCATGGATGATCCGGTCAGCCGCATCTGGTACCATAAAAGGATTGCAGGGGCTTTCTTCCCAGTGTTTCAGATCTTTGGAGCGGGCCGCTTGCATGGTAAAACTGCTTTCATAACTGCCCCGGATATAGAATATGAAGCAATATTCTCCGAACCAGCGAAAGACCGGGCCGCCGGTGTAGCCGGGGCCATGTACCGCGTCGGGCAGCAGTTCAAACGTTTTCATATCACTCGATCCGGCAAAAAACGTGGCAAAAAGTCCTGCCGGATGGTCGCACTCCATCCCCAGCAAAACCGTTCCATCAGGTTTAAGACAGTAAGCTGAATTGTGTATGCGCCAGGAATCTCCACCGAAAATCAAACGTTTTTCGCTCCAATTCACCAAATCCTCCGATTCAATCATATAGAGGTAATGGCGAACGGTTTTGTGGTCATCCACGCCGCTGACATAGAGTTTATCGTTGAATACAAAAGCCTGCGGCATGTGCAGACCGTAACCGAATTCCGATACGATCTTATGGTCGCGCATCCGCCGCAGCCGGCAATAGCAGCTTTTCCGGTCATTGGCATAATACGGGTGCGAAAACGCCTGATAGCGGATGCCTTCAAACAAATAAAGTTCATTCTTGAAAACTATATAGTTGGCTTCGACAATATCTCTGTCTATCGTACCCAAGCGTTTTATAGCCGGTATGTTGGGGGTGCAACTCATAAAAACGTTTTATCCTTTTCCGATTTTATTCATTGTTAATGTCCCAAATTTTGTGATGGGACGAGTTGTTTGACAAAAGTGCATCTGACCTTTATTTTTTAGTAACCAAACAAAAAAATAAAGGAAAGATCAGATGCACAATAAAATTACTATGGAAA